>NZ_JAENWM010000012.1 GCF_016650035.1 Clostridium sp. | reverse complement strand
TCATATTTAAATCTACCTTTCTGATTATCAACACCCCATTTGTACAATCTTATGAGGTATATTCTACACTATATTTTTGTATGTTTGGGACATAATCAAAAACGGTATACTAAGACATTATCATAAACGGATCATATAATTCGTTTCCATATTTATCTATTAGTTGACATAAATCCTTATATTGTGTATACTTGTGTATAAATATTAGTATGAAATCTAAAATTTTATCTTTTAAGGAGGAAAAAAATTATGATCTTTACAAATTATTTTGAAAAACGTAAAAAAGAAAAACAAAGAATATTAAAAATTAAGACAGCAAAAAAAATACTTGTTGGTACTTTTGCTGGAAGTCTTAGTGGTTTAATAGGTGGTTTGCTTTTTTCACCCAAATCCGGTAAGGAAAACAGAAAAGATATTTCTAACACAACAAAAGATCTAACAACCAATGTGAAAGAGAAAACTATAGAATTTAAGGGAGCTATTGATAATAAAGTTTCTGATGCTAAGGAAAATGTAATTGATGCAAAATCGAAAATTAAACAAAAGAGTACACAACTTAAGGAAGCTATTGATAATAAAGTTTCTGGTGCTAAAGAAAATGCAACAGATGCTAAAGTGAAAATTTCTGATTACTTAAATGAAAAAAGAGGATCAAAAGTAGTAGATGATGTAGATACTACTGACACTGAAGATGTAATTGATATTGAAGGACAAGCTGAGGTTGCTGAAAATAAATCTAAAAAATAAACAAAATTATGAAAGAATATGGTGGTATAAATGTATGTAGATTTTCTTATATTAGGACAAGGTTTATTGATTTTTCTTGGTGTAATTCTTTTAATTATACTGATAATAGGATTATTAAAGCTTATTAAAACTATATCAAGTGTAAATTCAATTATCAAAAGAAATGAAGAAAGTATTCATGAAGTATTAGATGTTTTGCCAAAAACATTTAAAAATTTATACGAGGTAACTGACAATATAAAAGATGTTACTGAAGTAGTAGTTCAAACAACTGCCACTGCCGTTGGTGCTACAGAATCTCTAGAAAGATATTTAGTATACATAGTAGATATCTTAAATATTATAAAAAAAATATTTTCAAATAAAAAGTAGGAGATTAATCTCCTGCTTTTTTTACCCTTAATTTAAACATACAATAATAATATTATTTATTAATACAACAACTAAAATGTGGTATAATATATACAATATATAATATTTTGTAAATGGAGGTATTGGTATGGATATGAAATGGAGTTTAAATGAGCTCTATACATCCTTTGATAGTAATGAATTTAAAGAGGATATGATTTCTTTTGAGAATTCCATAGAACATATAAAAAAGTGGACTCTAAAAAATTGTGGTGATTCTAAGGACCCAAAAACAAAAATTGAAGATTATCTTAATTTTGAAAATGAATTTAGTGACCTTACAAATAAATTATATAATTATGCGGAGTTGTCCTTAAGTGTTAATACGAAAGATGAAACTTCCAATAAAATTTCAGAAAAACTAGCCACTAAACTTTCAGAACTTGCTAAACCCTATACTGTTTTTTCAAAATGGCTAAATTCAATTAAAGATTTAGAATCTATAATTGAACAATCAGAGCTTATGAAAACACATAGTTATTACCTAATGGATTTAGCTCTAAACGCTAAATATTTGCTTAGTGATTCTGAAGAAGAGCTTATAGCTAAAATGAAAAATAGTGGGTCAAATGCTTGGTCTAAACTTCAAAACACACTAATATCAACACTGCTAGTGCCTATTACTATAAATGGCGAGGATAAGATGCTTCCACTATCTATGGTTAGAAATATGGCCTATGATAAAGATAGTAAAGTCAGAAAAAATGCTTATGAAGCAGAACTTAAAGCTTATGATTCAATTTCAGAATCCTCTGCAGCATCATTAAACGGCATCAAAGGCGAAGTGATTACCCTTTGCACTCTTAAGGGATATGAATCTCCACTTCATAGCACTCTCGAAAATTCAAGAATGGATAAAGAAACTCTAGATGCTATGTTAAGTGCAATGATGGAAAGCCTTCCTTCTTTCCATAAATATTTTACGAAGAAAGCAGAACTATTAGGCCATCCTTCTGGTCTTCCTTTTTATGATTTATTTGCACCATTGGGTGACGCTAATATGCACTTTTCTTATGAAGAAGCCAGAAAATTTATCGTTAAAAATTTTGCCACCTTTAGTGACAATCTTGCAAATTTTGCTGATTATGCTTTTTCTAATAACTGGATTGATGCTAAGCCTCAAGCTTCTAAATTAGGTGGTGCTTTCTGTTCTAATTTACATAGCATTAAAGAAAGCAGAATACTATCTAACTTCACAGGGAGTTTTAACGATGTTTCAACACTAGCACACGAGCTAGGTCATGGCTATCACGGTCTATGTTTAGCAGAAGAATCTGCACTTAATAGTGATTATCCTATGCCTATTGCCGAAACCGCTTCAATCTTTTGTGAAACAATAATTAGTAATGCAGCCTTAAAAAATGCTTCTGAGAAAGAAGCCTTTACAATACTTGAAAGTGATATTTCTGGAAGTTCCCAAGTCATTGTAGATATTTTAAGCCGTTATTTATTTGAAACTGAACTGTTTAAACGAAGGGAAGATAGTTCTGTGCCAGTACACGAATTAAAAGAAATCATGTTAAACTCACAAAAAAAAGCTTATGGAAAAGGTCTAGATCATAATTTTTTACACCCGTACATGTGGATGTGTAAACCTCATTACTATGATGCTTCAAGCAATTTTTACAACTTTCCTTATGCCTTTGGTCTACTATTTTCTAAGGGACTCTATGCGGAATATTTAAAAAGAGGAGAATCATTTGTAAATGATTATAATACCCTACTTTCTGCTACTGGAAAAAATAATTTAGTACAAGTGGCAAAAATGATGAATGTAAATATTCACTCTATAGATTTTTGGAGAAGTTCACTAAATCTTATCTGTGAAGATATAGAAAAATTTGTGAATATGGCTAACTAGTTTTAACTAGTGTTAACTAGTTCTATAAAATAAAGCAGGTAATATAAACATATGTTTATATTACCTGCTTTTGCACTATTTTGATTTATCTTTCAGTATCTTAAGTCTCTCTTTAATTTTCTTTTCATATCCATTATCGCATGACTTATAATATTCGCTGCCTATAAGTTCACTTGGCAAGTACTGCTGTTTTACATAATTACCCTCATAATCATGAGGGTATAAATACCCTATTCCATGTCCTAATTTGTTTGCTCCACTATAATGACTATCCCTTAAATGTACAGGTACACTTCCTATATTCTTTTGTTCTACATCTTTAAGTGCCTTATTAATAGCTATATAAGATGCATTGCTTTTAGGGGCGCAGGCTATATAAATTACTGCCTGTGCTAAAATAATTCTAGCTTCTGGCATACCTACAAACCTAACCGCCTCCGCTGCATTATTTGCTATAACAATAGCCATAGGATCTGCATTACCAACATCCTCTGATGCAGATATTACAATTCTCCTGGCAATAAATTTTGGATCCTCACCAGCATATATCATTCTAGCAAGGTAATGAATCGCAGCATCAGGGTCAGACCCTCTCATACTTTTGATAAAAGCTGAAATCACATCATAATGTTCGTCTCTATTTTTATCATATTTTATATGCTTTTGTTGGAGACATTCTCGAACAACATCCATTGTTATGCTTATCTTGCCATCCTCGTCTCTATCCGTAGTGAGTATTGATAATTCCAAGGCATTAAGCGCACGTCTTGCATCACCATTCGCCATATTTGCAAGGTAGCTTATAGCTTCGCCCTCCATATAGATATTAGTGTTTCCAAAGCCTACATCTTTATCTTCTAATGCTCTTACAATAATTTTCCTTATATGTTCTTCCTTTAAAGGCTCTAGTTTAAATAACATGGACCTAGATATTAATGCATTATTAACTTCAAAATAAGGATTTTCTGTGGTTGCACCAATTAAAACTATTGTGCCCTTCTCTACAAAAGGTAGAAGCGCATCCTGTTGAGCTTTATTAAATCTATGAATTTCATCTATAAATAATATAGTTTTAATATTGTACATACCCAAATTGTTCTTAGCCTGAGCTACTACTTCTCGTAATTCTTTAAGCCCATCAGTAACTGCATTAAGTCTAACAAAATCTGATTTTGTTGAGTTTGCAATAACTTTAGCCAAGCTAGTTTTGCCTGTACCTGGTGGACCATAAAGTAATAATGAGGTTATTTTATCCGCAATAATAGCACGCCATAAAAGCTTTCCCTTACCTAAAATATGTTCTTGACCTACAAAATCTTCTAGTTTTTTAGGTTTTAATCTCTCAGCTAAGGGTGCATCTTTACGTAGGTTTTTTTCTTGCTGTAATTCAAATAAGTCCATTTTATCACCTTAAGTCCTTCATTTTGTCTTCTTTATCATTTTTTAACCTATAGATTTATGCTTTAATTTTTCTGTCATCTCATGTAATTTAACTATTCCATCTTCTCTTAATCTCTTATTTTCATTTTCAATGGTATTAGTTTCCTCTATTCCCTGCATAATAGTATTCCAAGTTTTCTCTAGTGTTTCAATTTTTACGCTTGTTCCTCCAGCGAGTTTTGCTATATCAACACTTTGACTTCTAATATTCTCAGCATTTTTCATAAGTAATTCATTGGTTGTTCTATCAAGTTCAGATAGTGAATCCGATACTAATTTCTGCTTCTTTAAAGCAATCGCTTGAATTATTCCATTTTTAAATACAGGTATTGTTATTATAAACGCAGAATGAACTTTAGATATCAACTTATAATTTCCTCTTTGAATCATTTTAATTTGAGGAGCCGTTTGTAAGGACACCATCTTTGCCATTTCCAAATCATAAATTCTCTGTTTAAGCATTTCAACAGTTGCTTTAGCATTCTCATAATTTATTGCATTTATTTGTTCTCCATTATTTGCTAGAGCCTGAAGTTTAGGAAGTTCTTCAGTTTCATTTATTTCAACCACTATATTTCCTGCAGCAATATATTTCTCAAGTTCTCCATAATACTCAAAATTCTGATTGTATAAGTTTTCAAGTGACAGGTTTGAATTGTTTATTTCAGCCTTATATCCACTAAGTTGAGTGTATATTTTATCTATTTCTCCTCCAATGGTTTTATACTTACCCAGCATTTTTTCGATGGCCTGACTTGGTTTACTAAAAAGCTTTGCAAAAAATCCAGTTTTGGCTTCCTCGAAATCTTGTTTATCAAATTTTTTCATTATACTTGTGAGTTCTTTTATCATAACACCTGAATCTTCTACGCTACTAGATTTAATAGAATTTAATATTTGATCCGCAAATTTAGATATTTGTTGGGCTGGTTCATTTCCAAATTCTAATACCGCGTTTGCATCTTTAATGTTTATATTAGATGCAATTTGTCTAACTTGTGGTGATACTTTAAGCTGATTACTTATACTTTTAGCCTTCTGTTCAATATTCTCATCTTCAATTACTAGTATTCCATTATTTTTTTCCATATTAATCACTCCTCTTATCTATTTTCATAATTTATTTTTCAGATTTCTATACTATAGCATAAAAATCAACATTCCAACTCAAATATCAATTATTAAATAAGCCCTCGAAAAAACCTTTTTTCTTCCTCTTCACATACTCCTTAAATTGGAGTTTAAAAGTAACATCTTCTAATCTATGAATATCATAACACTCAGAATAAATAAAATTCTCTATATCGTTATATCCTGATGGGTTATATATAATTATATCTATTGCCATAGCATTCATAAAGGCAAGCATTATACAGTCTTCAAAAGATAAATTACCATTTTCTTCATTATTATAAACTATTATTTTAGGAACCTCTTCTGGATAATCATAAGATTGTAAAAGTTCAAGTATTTCTATATCTAGATTTATAAGCACTGAGAAAATATCAACTTGTAAATCTCTTGTATCTTCCTGTTCAACATTTATTATTACAGGACTTAAGCATAATTCTTTTATTTTCTCTGCCATAGTCTTTTGAAGTCCGGACCTTAAATCCTTATACTTCCACCACGAAGAATTAATCATTTCGGAAGTATCAAACTTAGAAAAAATATTATTAGGGTATATCTGATTAAACTTCCCATATTCCAAATGCACTGCACCCATTATAGGTAATTTTTTATAAAATTTAGTGAATCTTTGAGTAGTTACCTCACTAATTTTCTGGAAGTATAAATCAATGTTGGCGTTGGTACCACAGATTTTAGAGAAAATATTGGGTATAACTACTGTTGAGTCTTTAACTTTAAAACCCTCTCTTATAGATCCTTTTTCCTTCATCCATATATATATTTCTTCATAGGTAGTATGAAGCGTTACACACTTCAGGTTATAGTCAGCAAACTGCCAAGGCCTATAAAAACCAGATTCATCTGTAAACAAGGTTTTATTAAGTTCTTCCTTAGCACTAAAAGCCGTGGTCTTAATTCTATCTTCATTATTAAAAGGAAAAGGTTTTATGACCACCTTGCTGTCATAAACAATTTCCTTAGAAAAAGCATTATATTTATCTATTTCATGGAAAGCTCCAGAATTATTCGGATTAAAGTATAAAACATCACAACCCAAAGTTGATAATAATATCAAATAAAACACTTCAGTTTTTGAGATTTCTCCATAAAACAATATTTTGGGATTATTACCACTATAATTGAATTTTTCGAACAAGTTCACAGAATAAATATTAATCCAGTAAATCATATAATTTATAATAACTTTTATATCATCCCTTTGGACTCCATCATTACTCTTGATATAATACTCCGTGAGACCCTTTAAATTATTTTTAATTTGCTTAAGTAAAACTTTGTTTGATAAATTCGGGAAAAGCCCATTATCGCTTATTGAATTTATAATTGATGCCATATCTATAATTTCCATTTGCGATGTTTTAGTCCAAATATCATTAAGCTTATCCTGCAAATTTATGCTAATGTTTTTATCTAAACCCTCATGAAATCTTTTATAACAGGGTCCTATTTTCTTTATTTCACTATCTAATTTATAAAGGCTTTCATAGTAATCATTCTCATTGCTTTTTATACCTATAAACCTATAAAAGTAACATGGAATAAACACAACATTGGAATTATACTGAAATTTATTTCTTTTATAAACCTGCGTTTTTAAACTTTTTATAATGTCTTCATTAATATTTAAATTAACACTGTGAATCTCCAAATTATTCAAACCCTGTTTTTCCATATCCACCTTACCTTCTTAAATTGTTTTTATTGCAAATATAGTTTTTTCATTAATTATAAGTATACCATATTAATCACATATTTTTCATTATAATATAGTGAAAAATACCCATTTTTTAATAGACTTATTGAATTGTTAGAATAGTACAACTTTATTTTCCAGCTACTTTTTTAATGAAAAACATACTTTTATGTGCGCAAATAGTGTAATATATATATGATAGTTGATTTTATATTTACCAAATAAAAATTTTCATATATTGTAATGATAGATATAATTTCGTTCTATAATTATCAATTCAAGTACAAGGAGGTTTATTATGGGACTTTTGACTTTCAAAAAAGGTATTCACCCTAATGATAGAAAAAACTTAAGTATGCACAAAGCAATTCAAGATTTACTTCCAAAGGGCAACTTAGTATTTCCTATGGTACAACATATAGGAGCGCCTTGCGACCCTTTAGTAAAAAAAGGCGACAGAGTACTACTCGGACAAAAAATAGGTGAATCTAAAGCATTTGTATCTGCACCAATATATTCAAGTGTATCTGGAACTGTTAAAGAAGTTGCACAAAGATTACATACTAATGGAACAATGGTAATGTGCGTTATTGTGGAAAACGATAATATTTACGAAGAAGTACTTACTAATGTTCTCCACCCTGATTATGAAAAGCTATCTAAAAATGAACTAGTAGCTATCATTAAGGATGCAGGTATCGTTGGTATGGGGGGAGCAGGTTTTCCAACACATATTAAGCTTACTCCACCTGCTGATAAAGTAATCGACAGTATTATAATAAATGCTGCAGAGTGTGAACCTTATTTAACCTGCGATTACAGAATGTTACTAGAAAAAACCGATGAAATCGCAGAGGGCTTAAAAATTATCCTTCAAATGTTTCCTGGCGTAAAAGGCTATATTGCAATAGAAAATAATAAACCTGATGCAATTGCTGCTATGGAAAAAGCCACAGAAAGTATTGAGAATGTACAAGTTACTACAATGGTTACAAAATATCCTCAAGGTGCAGAAAAACAATTGATTTATGCAATTACTGGTAGAGAGTTACCTTCTGGTAAACTTCCTGCAGATGTTTCATGCATAGTTCAAAATGTTGATACTGTTTATGAGATTTATAATGCTGTAGTAAACGGCAAACCCCTCACAGAAAGAGTTTTAACAGTAACTGGAGAAGCAATTAAAGAGCCACTGAATTTGAGAGTAAAATTTGGAACTTCTATAAGCGAAGTTATCGAAGCTGCTGGTGGATTCAAAGAAGATCCTGTTAAAGTTATTTCAGGTGGCCCAATGATGGGAATGGCACTAAGTTCTTTAGATGTTCCTGTAATTAAAGGAACTTCAGGAATACTTTGTTTAACAAAAGAACAAGCTAAACTAGAAGAAGAATCTAGTTGCATAAGATGCGGTAAATGCATGAGTGTTTGCCCAATGTTTTTAAATCCTACAAAGCTCAACTCTTTAGTTTTAAGAGGAGATTACGAAAATTTTGAAAAGCTACATGGTATGGATTGTATTGAGTGTGCTTGTTGCTCTTTTGTATGTCCAGCAAAACGTCATTTAACTCAAACTTGCCGTGAAGGCAAAAGAACAATAAATATTAATAGAAGAAAAAAATAGATAGAGGTGACTTATATGTATACAGTATCTTCATCCCCACACATTAAATCAAATGATTCAGTGCAGGGCATAATGAGAGACGTAATAATAGCATTATTACCTGCTACTTTTGCAGGTATATACTTCTTTGGATTACAAGCATTTTTGGTTACATTAATATCTGTACTATCATGTATCGCGTCAGAAGCTTTATGGCAAAAACTTACTCACAGAAAAATTACAATAGGGGACCTTAGTGCTGTTGTAACTGGTTTATTACTTGCTTTTAACATGCCAGCTGCTGTTCCACTTTGGCTTCCTGCAATCGGAGGTTTTTTTGCAATAATTATTGTAAAACAATTTTTCGGTGGAATAGGACAAAATATAATGAATCCAGCTTTGGCTGCTAGAGCATTTTTACTTACCTCTTGGCCAGTACATATGACTAATTTCACTGTTGATGGTGTTTCGGCTGCTACAGCTCTTGGAATACTTAAAGAAGGTGGAGGAGATTTACCTAGCCTAATGAGCCTTTTTATCGGTAATGTAGGTGGTTGTATTGGTGAAACTTCTGTAATTGCATTACTAATTGGTGCAGCATATTTACTATACAAAAAAATAATAAGCTGGCATATACCAGTAGCATATATTGGTTCAGTCTTCATTTTAACCTTCATATTTGGTAGAGATGGTTTAATGACCGGAAATGCATTATATGAAATTCTTGCTGGAGGACTTATTCTCGGTGCTTTCTTTATGGCAACTGATTATACAACTTCACCAATGGCAAAAAGAGGACAGCTTATATTTGGTATTGGATGCGGAGTTTTAACTGCCATAATACGTATATATGGCGGATACGCTGAAGGAGTATCTTATTCAATACTTATAATGAGCTTATTTGTACCATTTATTGATAAATTTACTGCTCTACGTATTTTTGGGGAGGTGAAATAATTGAAAGAAAATATTAAATTAGGTTTAATTTTACTTTTAATTACAGGAATCGCAGGATTTTTACTAGGTGGTTCCTATGAAATAACAAAAGGACCTATTGCTGCAACTGTTGCTGCTGATAAAAAAGCTGCCATGACAGAACTATTACCATCGGCTGATAATTTTGAGACAGCAGATGTAAAACTTGATGGCAATGAAAAGATATCTGAAGTTAATGTAGCCCTTAAGGGTACAGAAATAATTGGGTATGCTATAAAGGTTGCACCAGGCGGATACGGTGGCCCAATTGAAACAATGGTTGGGATATCATCTGACGGAAAGGTTACTGGTATTAAAATTTTGGCCTTGCTAGAAACTCCTGGTCTTGGTGCTAATGCTCCAAATCCTGAGTTTTCAGATCAATATGATAATAAACCTACAAAAGAGAAATTAGAAGTTGTAAAAATATCCCCTTCAAAAGAAAATCAAATACAAGCTATAACAGGGGCCACTATTACATCGAAAGCAGTAACACTTGGCGTTAACGATGCTATTGATTTTTACAATACTTCACTAAAAGGAGGTAAAAAATAATGAGCATAATTTCTGAAAGAATAAAAAACGGTATAATAACAGAAAATCCGATATTTGTACAAGTTTTAGCTATGTGCCCCACTTTAGCTGTAACTACTAGTGTTGAAAACGGCCTAGGTATGGGTCTAGCATCTACAGTGGTATTAATTGGTTCTAACTTAATTATTTCATTATTAAGAAAAGTAATCCCAGATAAAATTCGTATACCTGCTTACATCACGGTAATCGCTACTTTTGTTACATTAATACAATTTTTATTGCAAGGTTATGTTCCATCTTTATACAAATCTCTTGGAATATTTATTCCACTTATAGTTGTTAACTGTATAATTCTTGGAAGAGCTGAAGCATATGCTGGAAAAAACAAAGTATTTCCTTCACTCTTTGATGCTATTGGAATGGGACTTGGTTTTACTATAGCATTAGCTGTTCTTGGCGCTGTTAGAGAATTACTAGGAGCGGGTTCTTTACTAGGTTTCAATGTATTTGGAAACTCCTTTGAGCCTGCTATAATGATGGTTTTAGCTCCTGGAGCTTTCATTACCGTCGGAATTTTAATGGCTTTACTAAATCAAAAATCAATCAATGAAACAAATAAAGTTAATGATAAAATTGCACATTTTCATGAATTTAATGAAGAAACCGGTGAATGTGGTGGTTGTGGAGCTTGTTCACATAGTTGCAAAAAATAATTGTTTTAACTTATTAAGAAAGGTGGATTAAAAATGGGACTTTTTTCAATTTTTATAAGTTCATTTCTAGTAAATAACTACGTATTAGCTAAATTCCTTGGAATATGTTCTTTTCTTGGAGTTTCTAAAAAAACTGAAACTGCAAAAGGTATGGGACTGGCAGTAATATTTGTTATGATCTTATCCTCATTAATGACTTCCATAGTTTACAAAATTTTAGTTCTTTTGCACGTGACATTTCTATCAACTCTAGCCTTTGTGCTAGTTATTGCGTCACTCGTACAATTTGTTGAAATGGTAATTAAGAAAACTCAGCCAGCTCTCCATAAAGCGCTTGGTATATTTCTTCCATTAATAACAACAAACTGTGCTGTTCTTGGTATGGCCCTTATAAACCTACAAGAAGGCTATACCATAATGGATGGTCTAGCTAATGCTCTTGGAGCAGGTCTAGGTTTCATGCTTGCAATTGTACTACTTTCAGGACTAAGAGAAAGAATGGAAGATAATGATAATATGCCTTTAGCACTCAAAGGGCTACCTATTTCGCTAGTTACAGCAGGACTCATGTCTATCGCATTTTTAGGCTTTAGCGGTTTGGGGGGGCTTTAATAAATGGATATAAATAATTTAATTTACCCGGTAATAGCAATTGGAGGTATGGGACTTATATTTGGCGTGGTCCTTGGTTATGCTAATAAAAAATTCCACGTACCAGTTGATCCTAAAATACCATTAGTTAGAGCAGCACTGCCTAGTGCAAACTGTGGTGCATGTGGATATCCCGGTTGCGATGCTTATGCTGCAGCCGTAGTTCAAGGCGATGCAAAACTTAATTTATGTTCAGTAGGTGGAAGTTCTGTTGCTGAAGAAATTGGAGAAATAATGGGCGTATCTGTTGAAAGCGCAAACCCACAAGTTGCCTTTGTTAAATGTAAAGGAACTTGCACTGTTGCAAAAGAGAAATATATATATGATGGAATTATGGATTGTCGCCAAGCAGTTATTGCTCCTGGTGGCGGTTCTAAGGCTTGCAGTGATGGTTGTTTAGGCCTTGCAAGCTGTGTAAGAGCTTGTGAATTCAATGCCCTACATATCATAGATGGTGTAGCTGTTGTCTATAAGGATAACTGTGTAGCTTGTGGTGCCTGTGTTACTATCTGTCCTAAGGATTTAATAGAGATGGTTCCTGCTTCCCAAGAAGTTCTTATAGAATGTAACTCAAAATCAAAGGGTAAATCAGTTAAAGACAATTGTTCTGTTGGATGCATTGGTTGTACCATGTGTGTAAAAGTTTGTCCTGAGGATGCAATTGTTATGGTTAATAACTTAGCTGTAATAGACTTTAAGAAATGTACAATGTGCGGCGCATGTGCTGCTAAGTGTCCTACAAAAGCAATCTCAAAGCCTTTAAAAGATCGTGTCAACATGAGTGAGACTGCAACAAGTAAATAATTAAAAACAAAAAGATACTAAGATTAATAATCTTAGTATCTTTTTTTATTTTTCCTATTTTAATATCGCTATTTTTTCTAATCTATTCTTTAGTATGCTAGCTAGTATTCCAATAAAATACCCCGTAACAATAGCTGCAACTAGAAGTACTGGTAAATATACGTATATCCTTAAATCATTAAGTATGAAGGCAGCTACCAGTAGCTGACCTATGTTATGAAACACTGCTCCACATACGCTTATTATTGATATACTTAAGGAATTTTTAAAATACTTATAAAGTAATATCATTACAATATTACTTAGCAGTCCACCAGCAATGCTGAACATAAATGCTGACAAACCACCTCCAAACATAGAACCTAACAGAGTTCTTAAAATCATTATTAACAATGCTTCTTTCCATCCTAGTAGTAGTAATGCGACTAAGGAGATAGAATTAGCAAGTCCTAATTTTATTCCTGGAAATAAAACTGGAATCTGGGCCTCAATTAAATAAATTACCAAGGCCATTGCCACTAGCATACTAAGTAAAACCATTTTTTTAGTCTTTTTCATATTTTCACCTGCATCTTTTTTCATTTTAATAAGTGGCACCATCAATGCCAGTAATGTCTTCTCCGTTAATACTAATTACAAGTTTATTGGGTAAACATACGATTAGTCCACCTGGATCTGTTATAGTTCCGATTTTAACACACTCTTTATGTAAACAATCTGCATCTTTAACTCTAATACTACCGTGCTTTACTAGTATGATATTGTAATGTTCATTTTCTGATTTTATAGTAAATTCTTCTTCTTCTATCACTTTATTCAAATCAATAGTTCTAACTATCTTACCACCACTCTTAATAACCGCAATTTTTTCTGATCCCACAATTACATTTTTGTATATTAAAGTAGCACCAAAACTAATTATCACAATAATTAAGAGTATTATTACAACTATCTTATCGCCCTTCTTCATAAGTGAACCCCTTGTCTGTTAGTTTAAAACTGTCTTTAATACCACTGGTAACATATATTTTTTTATCATCTGTTATAAAAATTGCTTCTACGCCCTCTATAGACTCCACTAATTTTTGCGCTTTCTCAATTCCCATAATATAAGTACTTGTAGATAGTACATCTCCATCTATTGATTTATCTGATATTATAGTTGTACTTATAATACCATTTTCTGACGGATATCCATTTTTAGGATCAAATATATGATGATATCTTTTGGTACCCACCATAAAAAATCTTTCATAATTGCCTGATGTAACCACAGACTTATCTGAAATACTAATGGTACCTAAGTATTTCCCTCTAACCTCTAGTGGATTTTGTATGCCTATGTTCCATTTAGTTCCATCTAGTTTATTTCCCATGGCATAAATATTACCACCTAAATTTATAATTGCACTGCTAATTTTATTTTCAAGCAAAATACCTTTTATCTCATCAGCTGTATAACCCTTTGCTATGGCACCTAAATCTATAGCTTGATTAGTTCGTTTTAACTGAGCAGTTGAATTCTCTCCATCTAAAATAATATCCTTATAGCCAACTAACTTTAATTTTTCAGTAATTTCATCTTTTGATGGAACTCTTGCCGCATCTGTACCTATGCCCCATAGTTTTACAATTGGTTCTATAGTTGGATCAAAAGCACCTTCTGTTAATTTACTATATTGAACCGCTTTTTCTATTACGGAATATGTTTCCGCGCTCAGTTTCTGACCTGACATCCCTGCTTTTGCATTTAACATTGAAATTTCAGAAGTTTCAATGCTAACAGACATTTTATTTTCTATTTCTTCCACCCTTTTAACTGCCTTTTCTGTTGCCTCTTCTGCATTTTTACCATAAACCTTTAAATCAATAATTGTTCCCATCATGTAAGTCTCTTTCTCAACAGGCTTAGTAGTATCTTTGCAGGCTACTAAAAATATTGAGATTGACAATATTAAGACAATATAACCTTTATTACGCCAATTTTTTATTATTCTCACCACCCTAGCATATTTTTAAGTAAATTATATCATATATACATTCTAAAAAATTTCTGAAATTCACTTAATATTATAACACACTCAAGTCACATAAAAAAAGTGCTAAAACAAAGTCTCAGCACTTTTAATCATTATTAAATTATGTGAAAAGTTCTTTATGTCTTCGTAATTTTACAAACACTATCACAGATAAACTGATCATTAAAATACTTAATAGAAAGAAGCTTATTGTCATTGCTCCAGCCACAGTGCTTGATATATTATAATCTGCACTTAGTTTAGCCATTTGATTAGCTCTATCGGCAAAAACACTAATAGAATATCGTATCCATAGAACTGAGATAGAAAAAGCTAAGGGCACTATCGCCAGTGCTATTAAATACCCGCTCTTCCTTCCTCTTTTTACCCCTACAAGTCCCATAATTATTGGGAGAATAAATAGTAAGGGCATAATAGGTCCAGTAAATTGTGGAGTTAACATTAAAAACAGTGCACATAAAAGCGTAACATATAACGTAATTCTTCTTATAATGGCAACTTCATCAATATTCATATATCCTCACTCTTTTCCTATTTACTCTTTAATACGGCTCTTAAACAAACCGTTGCTGAAATAAGTATTGCACCCCACATTATAAGCATAAAAGTCAACGCTTGACCACCCATATTTATACCCCCTTATATTTTTTGTAGTAGGAAATAATTAATAATTATTTCCTACTGTTTCAAATCATTATTTTCTTATTAGAATCTTATCTTGCTTAACCTCTTCACCATAAACAGCTTTTATACTCTTATATGTTCCAATAAAGCCTACAATGAATACTAATAGTATAACTAATCTTGCACCATTAACCCACGGAATTAATATTGGTGTTTTTTCTACAAAACTTGGTATAAATTTAAAATATCCGTCTTTAATATATGCTAGAGTTGATCCTACTAAAATAACTATTATAACCACCGGTGTTATCCATCTAATCATAACAGTATATATCCATTTTGGTGCTTGCCAATAAGATCCATGATTTATTTCGTCTAGTGGGTTATCTTTCATGAGCCACCCAGCTACAACTATTTCTATAAGGCCCATTACAACCAATAAATAAGTACCAACCCAGTTATCAATCTCTGTTAAATAAACAAGTTCAGCAGTTTTTGTAAGTATTGGCTCTAGTGCAACTGGTAAGCCAACTATTATATATCCTACGAAAACCATCAGGGATGCCTTCTTCTTAGCCATACCCATACCTTCTTCTAGTATTGTTACTAAGTAATTATACATTGCAATAGCTGAAGTAAACCCAGCAAAGAATAATAACATAAACCATAGTGTTCCAAGTAACATACCACCACTCATACTTCTAAAAATATTAGGTAAAGATATGAAAGATAGTCCTACTCCTGAACTTAAACCCTCTACACCCATGAAAGCGTAAGTAATTGGTATTGCAATACTTCCACCAAGTATTACTTCTGCAAATTCATTTAGAGATACCGTCGTCAATGCCGAAGTTACAATATCATCATCTTTCTTTAAATAGGATGCATAATTTTGAATTATTCCCATACCGAGTGATAATGTAAAGAATATTTGACCTGCGGCTGCAAGTGCAGCTTGAAAATTCAAATCTGCCCATCTTGGAGCCCAAAGATAATCTAACCCTTTTATAGCAGACCAATCTGGGTTAACTGGTGACCCTATAGTTAACGCTTTATAAATTAATATAAATCCAAATACATACAATACAGGCATCATTATTTTTGCCCAAGTTTCTATACCCTTTTGAATTCCTCTTGTAACTGCAAATGCTAAACATGATAAACTAATTATCCAAAAAGTAAATACATAGGCAGGATTTTGTACGTAATTCGAAAAAAACTCTCCTGTGCTTACAGCCATATCTGAGTATCCACCAGTAGCAGATAAAACGGCATATCCCAGAGTCCAACCTATTATATGATTATAATATGAATTTACCAATAATGTAACTCCAATAACTAACATTCCGCCAATAGAGCCTAAAATAATTGCTCTTTTCGGTCTAATCCTGTCCCTTGCCTGAATATAAATCATAAAGCCTACAGTACCATGTCCATATTTTCCGCCAAGTCTACCCATCATCCATTCTACCATCATTAATGGTATTCCAATTAGAAAAAGAGCCAATACATACGGAATCATGAATGCTCCGCCACCATTTTTTGCAGCTTGATATGGAAATCTCCAGAAGTTCCCAAGACCAATTGAATTTCCTGCCATTGCTAAAATAAGTCCAATTTTCGAACCCCAGTTTTCTCGTTTTTCAGCCATTAATAGACCCCCTATTTTTTAATTAATTAATAATATTGCATAAACCCTTCGATTTAATATCATGATATCAAACTTATCAGAAAATTGCAAGTATTGTTATTTATTATGCATTTAATTTCAATTTATAGTTTTTTTATTTTTTTCCAAATAGATATCTCTCATAAAATAATGTATCTATAACCATGATTCTTTGTTAATTACACTGTTATTGCGGATATTTTTTTTGTAAATTAGCTGTCAAATATGAATATTTTAACATTTAAACTGTCATATTTTTAACATAGTGCTGGTTTTTAAATTATTTTCACTTTCATATATATGAAAATAGGTCTTTTATTATGTATGATTTCAAATGTAATTTAGCTGTTATATGTTTATTTGAAATTTCATTTAAAATAAAGTAAGATACAGAATTAATTTCCGTACCTTAGTTTTATATGATTTTTCAAATCTAATAAGCCCTTTGATCTCCATTTAAAATATTTTCAATTTCTACTGCTATTTCTCGTCCTTTTTTATAAGAGTTGAGTCTATCTTGCGGCACCGAGTCTTTATATTTATCCTCTCCCGATAGAAAATCAATGATTCCTTTTTTTGCAGTTGGCACATCTCCTACATGGTCTATTCCATTAACTTCTCTTACTTTTGAATAATCCATTAATATTCCTCCCTATATGTTGTAAACACTGAGTACTTATTTAGATTTCCCAATTTAGAATTTTTCATGTATTAATTTATTATTACTACTTATTCAAGTACGTTTATAAAATATTGTGTCATTTATTTATTGTTTTTCATATAATATTTTATACAATTTAACTAATACCAAATTACATATAATTCTACAAATTGCATATATGAAAGACATATGTTATAATAATTTAAATTTTATTTATACAAATAATTTTTGTTAATCACTAGGGGGCTATTTAATGGAAGACAATCTTAAGGATACCTTAAGAAAGAATATGCTACATCAAAGAAAAAACATGAAAACTCAGAATGTAAATTCTTTTAGCAATAAAATTATATCCACAATTATGGAATTACCGCAATTCATGAATTCCAAAAATATCATGTTGTACATAAGTTTCAATAATGAGGTGGATACACACTCCCTTGCCACGTGGTGTTTAGATAATGGCAAAACAGTAATTGCACCTTATTGCATACAAAAACAGCGAAAAATAGTACCTTTTGAAATTAATAATCTTTCAAATGATCTTACTAAATCTACTTTTGGTGTTATGGAGCCAAAACATAATATACTAAAGGAAACTACCATACGAGATATAGATTTAATAATAGTTCCTGGGGTAGTATTTGATATAAATTGCAATAGGATAGGTTTTGGTGCAGGATATTACGATAGATTTTTATGTGAAAAATCTAAAAACACTGTTACAATTGGTATAGCATATGACTATCAAATTATTGATAGTGTTCCCACCGATAAATATGATGTTCCCTTGGATTTCATAATCACTGAAAAAAGAATAATATCACACTAATTTTGGAGGTTGATCCATTTGAAAAAAAGAATAGCTGCTTTCTTTGATATTGATGGCACTCTCTATAGGGAAGGCTTAATAACAGAGTTATTTAAAAAATTAATTAAAAGTGAAATAATCGAAAATGATAAATGGTACAAAGAAGTAAAACCCTATTATGTTAAATGGGATAAGCGAATAGGCAATTATGACAATTACTTGCTTAAAATGGCCGATATTTATACTGAAGCCATAATTGGACTTCATAGATCCCAAATTGAATTTATTTCAAAACAAATCATAACACAAAAGGGAGATAGAGTTTACACCTACACCCGTGATAAAATCAAATGGCATCAGGATCAAGGTCACATAGCTATAACAATATCAGGTAGCCCTATCGAACTTGTACGCGACGTGTCTCTAAAATACGGTTTTGATGATTATATAGGAACAAAATATGTATTGAGTGAAAATGACATTTACACTGGTGACATTATTCCTATGTGGGATAGTATTAGCAAACAAACTGCCATAGAAAATTTCGTCTCTAAATATAATATTGATTTGGATCAAAGTTATGCTTATGGAGATACTTCTGGAGATTTTACTATGTTGAAACTAGTTAAAAATCCTACAGCAATAAACCCTACTAAAGAATTACTGCTAAATATTTTAGAGGACGCAAAATTAAAAGAAAAAATTAATATAATTGTAGAGAGAAAAGATGTAGTTTATAAGCTACATCCGGAACACATTGAAATATAATTTTTACTTTTTCTTATTTTTCTATATAATAACCTTTAATATGATAAAAAACTACTATATAATAGTTTTATATAGTAGTTTTTTGTTGAGAATTGTTTAAAACATCTTATTTTAAAAGGAGCTAAATAATGTTTAGAGATTTATTTGTTAATGGAACAATACTAATTTCCTTTATTTTTATAAGTAGTCAAATATTTAAAGGACATTTTCTGGGCTTATCGGTGTCTTATAACGATAAATTTTTCTTTGGACTTACACAAGGTATACTAGGTATTATCTTAATGTTGTTTACAATCGATATTACCACTGGAGTTATTCTTGATTTTCGTCATATATCAATAATACTCGCCGCTCTTTATGGTGGTGCATTTGCTTCAATAATTGCTGGAATCACAATTTCAATATTTAGAATAGTTTACTTTGGCGTTAGTACTTCTGCTATAATAGCCGCTAGTAATATGTTCCTTGTTGCTGTTGTGTGTGCTATACTATCAAAATTAAATCTAAATAATTTAAAAAAGTTTAACTATATGAACTTTATAAGTTCCATAATTATAAGCGTAACTTTTTTACTAGTCATTAAAGATTCAACTACGCTTATTTTTACCCTTTTGAATTTTGGGGTAGCTTCTTTTTCTATTGGAATCTTAGCCTATTATATTTCTAATTACATGCATACTTCAATTAAATTACTTAATAGACTTAAACAAGAGTCAACTATTGATTTTCTTACTGGTTTAAATAACGTTAGACAATTCGATAATACACTAAACCAATCCTTTTTAAACGTTATAGATAAAAATGAACGTTTGTCTATTTTAATAATTGATATAGACTTTTTCAAAAAAGTAAATGACACTTATGGTCATTTATCTGGAGATGCTGTATTACACCAACTAGGAACCCTATTATCTATCTCTAGTAGAAGTTTTGATACTGTATCTAGAATTGGAGGAGAAGAATTTTCTGTTATACTACCTGATTGTCCAAGCCACCAGGCCATAGAAGTTGCAGAGCGCTTAAGAGTATCTGTAGAAACCTATCAATTTATTATATCAGATGAAGTTAAAATTAATATTACTATTTCTATAGGTGCTGCTACTTACCCAGATAATGTAGCTGATTTAGATAATCTTATTAACGAAGCGGATAACGCATTATATTCTGCTAAACGTACTGGAAGGAATAAGGTATGTCAGCCTTAATCCTCTGCTAATAATAAAAACAGCATGGAATTTTAAATTTCCATGCTGTTTTATTATTTTTTGTTAGAAAATTTTTTTTTAGATATTATAGAATAACTAACCCACATGATTAATAAACTAGCCATTGTTATATTTGTTATTATATCTTTAAATGCCGGTATTCCTTGACCGAGAAAGGTGCCAAATAACATTATCCCGCCCATTAAAATTAAAACAAATTTATTTAGTTTTACATATTCCACTTTATTTGAACCCTTATAATTTTCACCCTGCTTCTTCTCAAAATTCAAGCCAGTAACGATAGCCGCAGCACCCATCATAACAAATATAATAGTAAACATACTATCTCCAATTCCCACTCTAAATACCCCCTAACACTACTTCATGTAATTGTATTATATCATAAATACACATGAATACGAAGCGTGTAGTAGTGTACCAGCTAGTATATACTGACTTTCAAAAACTCTTAGTTTATGTAATGGATTTTTCTTCTAACACCTGAGACTTACTTAAAATAATAGATAAATATTAAGTATGGAATTTTTCCGAAGGACTTGCATAAGAAACGATAAAACTATTGAAATTCTATTTAGAAATTCTTGTTTTGAGTTCTTATGCAAGGCCGCAGGAGAAATCGCATACTTTTTCGACCTATATTTGTTTTAGTAAATTCGCCATCTCTATTGCAGTTACTGCAGCATCATAGCCTTTATTACCTGATTTTGTGCCTGCTCTTTCAATTGCTTGCTCAATACTCTCAGTAGTAAGTACTCCAAAAATGACTGGAACTCCTGTTTCTAGTGATATAGATGCTATTCCTTTAGTGACTTCAGAAGATACCATTTCATAATGAGATGTAGCACCTCTTATAACTGCGCCTAAACATATTACACCATCGTATTTACCAGACTCAGCCATCTTTTTAGCAACTATCGGTATCTCAAATGCACCAGGTACCCATACAATTTCAATGTCTTCTTCAGAAGCGCCATGACGTTTTAATCCATCTAATGCTCCTGATAATAATTTTCCACCTATAAACTCATTAAACCTAGCTACTATAACCCCAAATTTTAAACCTTCTGATATTAATTTCCCCTCATATATCTTCATTTCATTTCCTCCTATTTTTTTATTATTTTTCAATTTTTTATTTACAACGAATTAGGTAGAAAGCCAATATCCCTTTAGGGTAATGGATGAATACCGTTTTAAGTATATTAAAAAATGCAAGATGGTAATAACTTGCATTTAACCATTTTAGACACGCATTACTGCGGTAAGTTCTCTTCGCCAATGTTATATAAGGTTTTGCAATAGCAACACTTCTCCTACCATCAGAGATGTTTAATCACTATCCGTAGTGTTCAAGACTAGAGAAGTATCTTGAAGTACCTATATATTCTCGTATAACGTAGTTATTTCTGAGAGCAGTCAACTCAATTCATGCTTTTAGTAAAATAACTTAGGCTATTCAACCGACTTATGAATTTTCATTCACAAGCCACTATCCCTTTAGGGTAGTTGGTAGTTGACTCCCATAAATGAAATAATACTTATAATTATTTTATGTGAAGTATATGTCCCATTTTATTCATTTTAGTTTCTAGATAAAACTTGTTTCTTTCATTATGATTCATCTCTATAGCCACTCTTTCAACTATATCAATGCCATAGCCTGAAACACCTGTTATTTTTTTAGGATTATTAGTCATCATTCTTATCTTTTTAGCACCTAAAAGCTCTAATATCTGAGCTCCTATACCATAGTCTCTCATATCTACTGGAAAACCTAAAGCTATATTTGCTTCCGCAGTATCCATCCCACTATCTTGAAGATTATAAGCCTTTAGCTTATTAATTAATCCTATTCCACGGCCTTCTTGTCTCATGTAAACCAAAATTCCGCAGCCTTCCTTTTCTATTGCTTTCATTGCTGCATCATATTGTTCTCCACAATCACATCTACTAGACCCTAGCGCATCTCCAGTAAGGCACTCAGAGTGGACTCTTACAAGTACAGGTTCATTACTGTTTATTTCCCCTTTGACTAGTGCTACATGGTGTTCTCCATTTATCTTATTTACAAACCCATAAATTCTAAATTCGCCATATCTAGTTGGCATTTTAGCCTCTGTAACCATTTCTACAAGGCATTCAGTTTGTCTTCTATAAGCAATTAAATCCACTATAGTAATTATCTTTAAATTATGCACTTTCACAAAATCCATAAGCTGTGGAACTCTAGCCATTGATCCATCTTCATTCATAATTTCACAAATTACACCTGCAGGATATAATCCTGCAAGCCTTGCTACATCCACTGCAGCTTCGGTATGCCCAGCTCTTTTTAGTACGCCGCCTTCTCTTGCTGCTAGTGGAAATACGTGACCAGGTCTATTAAAATCTTTTGCCGTAGCTTTATCATCTAGTACCTTTAATATAGTGGTCGCTCTTTCTGCAGCAGATATCCCTGTAGTAGCATTTACATCATCAATAGAAACTGTAAAAGCCGTTCCATGTACATCAGTATTGTTTGACACCATCTGTTTTATATTCAATTTATCTAATCTTTCTTTAACTATAGGCATGCATATAAGTCCACGGGCATGCATCGCCATAAAATTTATATTTTCTGTAGTAGCTTTTTCTGCTGCTATAATTATATCTCCTTCATTTTCTCTATCCTCATCATCAACCACTACAATCATTTTTCCATTTTTAACATCTTCCAATGCTTCCTCAATAGTATTAAATTTAAACATATTTACACCCCTTAATTTTTTATTGTTACTGCTCTATTTTGCCAGAAATTTTTATGCAAACCCATTAGTTGTTAGAAAATCTATGGTCATAGATTTTTTTTCCTTTGGAGCTTCATTGTATTTCAACAATTTTTCGACATACTTTGCTAGCATATCACATTCGAGATTAACCTCATCACCTGTATGTTTAATTACTAAAGTAGTTTCATCCTTTGTATGAGGTATAATTGATACTTTAAATTCGCTTTCATCCACATATGCTACAGTTAAGCTAATGCCGTCAATTGTTATTGAGCCTTTATGTACAATATATTTTAATATATCAACTGTAGTTTGGATTGACACCCAAGTGGCATTTTCTTCTTTATAAGTGTCCACAACTGTTCCTATTCCATCAATGTGTCCACTTACCATATGTCCACCCAGTCTATCAGAAAGTTTTAATGCCCTTTCTAAATTAACCCTAGAACCCGGTTTTAATTTACCCAAATTACTGTTTCTTATAGTCTCTGCCATTACGTCTACACTAAAGGAATCTTTATTGAATTCTGTTACCGTAAGACATACACCATTGGTGCTGACGCTATCCCCTACTTTTGTATCTTGAAGAATTTTTTCTGCTTTTATGGTGATTCTAGCAGACTTTGCACCCTTTTGTATTAATTTTATCTCTCCAATTTCTTCAATTAAGCCTGTAAACATCTATTCACACCCTTTCTATCCATGATTAATTTAACAATGTTGTTGATTTATTCAAAATTCTAAACGTTGGTAACGTAAGCCTCTATCATAATATCTTCGTCAAATCTAGTTATTTCAGTATCCCTAAGTTTAATACAATCACTCACATGTTCTATCCCCTTTCCTCCTACTGGGGTTTTACCTGCAGTGCCACCGAATATCTTAGGAGAAATAAAAGTAATAATTTTATCCACTATGCCTTCTTGTAGAGCAGAATAATTTAATGTACTACCTCCCTCTAAAAGAATACTATCTATTCCCATATCACCAAGTAAACCCATTAAGTCCTTTAAATTCACCCAGCCATTTTTACTTTTTGTTACAATAACTTCTACGCCCTTTTGTTTAATAGCTTCAATTTTACTGTCCTTAGCAAATTCTGTTGTAACAATAATAGTTTTTGTTTTATCATCACATTTTAATACTTTTGATTCTAAAGGAATTTTGGCTTTACTGTCTATAATTATTCTTATAGGATTTTTGCTTATTTTATCTTGTCTTCTTGTTGTAAGTTCAGGGTCATCCGCCAGCACTGTCCCAATTCCCACCATAATTCCAGTTACCTTTTGTCTTAATTCATGCACATATGATCTAGATTTTTCATTACTTATCCACTTTGAATCACCAGTATATGTTGATATTTTACCGTCTATTGTCATTGCAGTCTTCATAATGCAAAAGGGTTGTTGTTTTGTTATGTATTTTATAAATATTTCATTTGTTTTTTTTATTTCTTTGTCCATTATGCCTACAGTCACATCTATTCCATTACTTCTAAGAATTTCTATTCCACGCCCTGAAACCTGAGGATTAGGATCTATCATTCCAACTACTACCTTAGCTATCTTATTTTTAACTATAGCATCTGCACAAGGTGGCGTTTTACCATAGTGAGAGCAAGGTTCCAAAGTTACATACATGGTTGCACCTTCTACGTCTTCTTTTGCATTCTTAAAAGCATTTACTTCTGCATGTGATCCACCAAAATTTTCATGATAACCTTCCCCAATTATTCTATTATCTTTTACAATAACAGCACCCACTAGAGGGTTGGGATTTACGAATCCAATTGCTTTTTTAGATAATTCAATTGCTCTTTCCATATAATAATTGTCCAATTTATCACCCCTACTATAATTAATATTGCTTTTCTTAGTATTCATAACTTTTATAAAATAAAATCATAAAAATTAATAAAAGCCCTGAAAACAATGTTTTCAGGGCTTAATAAGCTAATTACATATCTAGTTAAATCATTACCTACGGTAATGTTCACTAAATACATTGACTATTTAAACACAAGTGCACTTGCACAACTATATGCATAGTTATTAACAAAACGCTCCTATATCTATCATCATTATTTTCCTTCTCTCATCCAGACTTTACTGTCGGCTCTGGAGTTTATACCAGATCTACCTTTCGGCTCGCGGGCTATACCGCCGGTTAGGAATTTAACCTACCCTGAAGGATTATTAAATTTTTCAATTTAAGAATACCACTTTGTTATTTTAGTGTCAAGTAATTAAACGAAAAAATTTATTTGTTATTTTTAGTTCTGCTATCATTATTTTTTATATTCAAATCATTTGCACGATTTTCACGTATATCTTCGTCATTATCCATTCTCTTAATTCCTATTGAAGATAATTGTCCATTACTAAGCTTATTCTGCTTCTTCTTCATTTAAAAAACACCCCTTTCATAATTTATATTCTCTACTCAAAATAAATTTTTATACAAATATTTATTTTCGTTTTACCACTTTACAAATTTAACGTATTGAAGTAAAATAGTAATCGTAGGACTTATAACTTGTACAAAAAATATTTTAAGGGGTGTTAAAAATGAAAAGAAATTTTAAATTACTAATGTTGGCAATACTTGCTACTGTTATCTTAACTGCCTGTGGAAATAAATCAACTGTTGATAATTCACTAAATGATGTAAAAGAAAAAAAAGAACTAGTAATTGGTCTTGATGATAATTTCCCACCAATGGGATTTAGAGATGAAACTGGTGAAATTGTAGGATTTGACATTGATATGGCAAAAGAAGTAGGAAAACGGATGGGTGTAAATGTAACATTTAAGCCTGTAGAATGGGACGGAATCATTTTGAGTCTTAATAATAAAGACATTGATGCTATATGGAATGGATTAACAATAACTGAAAAGCGAAAAGAACAAATTGCTTTTTCTGAAGTATACCTTCAAAACAAACAAATAATTATAGTAAAAGACAAATCAACTATTACTAAAAAAAGTGATTTAGACCAAAAAATAGTTGGTCTTCAAATGGGTAGTAGCAGTGAAACTGCTCTTGCTTCCGATTCTGAGCTTACTGATTCATTAAAAGAAGTTAAGAAATATTCAAATAATACAGAAGCACTACTAGATTTAAACGCTGACCGTATCGATGCAGTTGTAGTTGACGAGGTAGTCGGAAGATACTATGTAAGTAAAAAACCTGGTGATTATAAAGTTTTGAGTGAAGATCTAGGACTAGAAGATTATGGCGTTGGTATGAGAAAAACTGATATAACTCTTACCCAGGAAATAAATAAGCAATTAGAAGAAATGCTAAGTGATGGAACTTCTAATGATATATCACAAAAATGGTTTGGCACAGATATAATCAGTAAATAGTAATTATGAAAATTTTCTTAAGGAGTGTTATATTTGGCTAATTATATTGACATAACAGCTTATATCTTAAAAGGGAGCCTTTTTACAATTAAATTGTACTTTGCAACAATAATCTTTTGCATACCTCTTGGAATAATAGGAGCACTAATAAAAATCTCTAATTATAAAATACTCAGTAAAATTGTAGACATCTATACTTGGTTTTTTAGAGGAACACCCTTACTTCTTCAACTGTTTTTCACATATTTTGGGCTACCTATTATTGGTATTAAGTTCTCTCCCTTTACTGCAGCAACTCTTACCTTTTCTTTGAATTATGGTGCCTATTTCACTGAGATTTTCAGATCAGGTATTGAATCTATAGAGAGAGGCCAACATGAGTCAGCAAAAGCACTAGGTATGAATTATAAACAAACTATGTCAAGAATAATACTCCCCCAAGCCTTTAAACGGATAATACCTCCCACATGTAATGAGGCAATTAATCTAGTAAAAGATACGGCTTTAGTAGCTGCAATCGGTTTACAGGATTTACTAAGAGCTGCTAGAGAAGTTGTATCTAGAGATTTTACAATTACTCCATTTTTTATTGCAGCAATAATATATTTAATATTTACTTCATTTATTGTAATGGCTTTTAGAAAGCTTGAAAAAAAGTATTCAGTTTATGAATAAAGAATAGAGTGGATTATCTTTCATGATAGTATGAAGGATAATCCACTCTTTTGGATATTTAGTATACATTCCCTTACTTGAACTTATCATACTTACTCCTGTATAAATGGCACCAACAGCTAAAATCAAGAAATCTCAGTATTTAATTTTGATCCAATATTTTTCTAGCTTTATATTTAGAATAGTTAAATTCATACCAGGAATGCTCTTCTCTTAACTCTTTCTTCACGTCATCTAAATAACTATTAACTTGTCTAGCCACATCAAGGTTTGAATCGTCTTTTAACTTTAATATCTCTGCGATAGCATCATAGGATAAATTCCTTAAATACTGCACATCAATCTTTTGGGTTTTATAATATATATCTATATTCTTTTCAGCAATTATTTTATCTACATTAATATAGTTTAAAAATATAAACATACTCAAAACAATTACTATTAAAACTTTATTAAGTGGCATTTTTCTATTCCAAATTCCAATTAGAGCCACTATAAATAACATGAATAGCATTAGCATAAATATATGAACAAAAACTCTTAAATAAGTATATCCATAGGTTTGTTCATATAGTGACATCTTATAATGAGCTGAAAATAACATATTTAACGTAAATGCTACAAGGATGGTTAAAAACACATTGCATATTTTATTTATTGTCTTATTATCATTTTTGATGAATTTCATACTGCTAATCAATATAGTAAAATTAATTATTGTTACAGCCACAAGCTCAAAGAATCCTTTTCTTGCATATTCAGAGTATGTGAAATCCTGTGAAAGAAAGTTATTTCCACCTCCATAAAGGTAGGAAACCTGTACTATTGAAAATAAAAGATATACTACATTTATTATAAAAATAATTGTTAACATAGTAACCGGTTCCCACTTCATACTCATCTTTTTATTTTCATACTCATCGCAGTTATATTTAAAACTCCATATATATGAAAAAATAATTGTAAAAACTATGATAATAACTAACGAATGGCTTATACTTTCTCCTATACTTATATTTTCAAATATACTTGAAACATTAGTTATATAGCTCTTGAATACCATATCTGATGATGTTAATAAGGCTAAAATAATAATTAATAATGGTATTGAAATAAGTATTCCCCTTAAAATGTTTTTCTTTGTAGAACTTATTTCTTTTTTATTTCTTACCGCTATATTCCCTTTAATAAACATGTATGGCTTGCAAACATTCTCAAAAATAGCTTTACTACCTCTGTTTAATACTTTCTTTATAAAACTTGAGTTATCCCACTTTATATCCTCATATCTAATTAACACTGTGCTTACTATAGTAAGTAAAAGTAACATAATTCCATTGAAAAAGTTTAGAATACTATTAGAATGAATGCAGTAATTTACTGCTATTAAAAATGCTGGAATAATGCTAATAAATCCTACACTTTTTTTAACCCTAACCTTTTCCCCAACACTCCATAAGAAAAACCCCATGAACATAATATAAAAAATAGGAATAGAAACACCAGCTGCTTTACCAGTAAAAAGTATATCATAAATTATTCCTAAAATAAGCGCAATTCCTATAGTATTGATTTTTTCCTTCATACTAATTTGAGAATCTATGTTTTTTACTTCTCTTATGCGTTTTTTCTTTAATAGTTGTATATTATAATACTTATTCGGATGTGAAAGCACTAAATTTTCAACTGCCTTTAACCAATTATCACTATACCCTCGCTCTATACATTCTTCTACTAACCGTCTTAAACAATTTATATTAGTTATATGAAATTGCTCTTTTTCAGATAGTGAAATCCATTGAAGACTCTCTATATATAAATCCCCTATTGATTTTTTAACTTCTTTTGGTGAAAAATCAAAATTATCATTAACACCTTCTATATTAATTAAATAAGTTTCTGTATCTGAATTTAACTCTTTATCAAATTTAAAAACAACTTTAAAAGGCATCTTAATTTGCTCTGTAATCACACGAGTTATTGCATTATTAGAACTTTCCTCTTCATTTACCACCCCTCTAATAAATAAATTAATTGGATCTATATTTTCTTTATGACAAAATGCCATAAGAATTCTATTATCTTTTATTATAATAGCTTGAACATAACTCTTTCCCATTCAAAACCCCTCCTTTAATCTAAATTATCCTCCCTGTATTCAAGAATATCTCCTGGTTGGCAATTCAGTTCTCTACAAATAGCTTCTAAAGTACTAAATCTAATAGCCTTTGCTTTACAAGTTTTTAATATAGATAAATTTGCATTTGTTATTCCAACTCTGATTGCTAGTTCCGACAGGGATATCTTTCTTTTCGCCATCATAACATCTAAATTTACGATAATTGCCATATTAATCCTCCTTGTTCTTTACCACTATATTGTAAATTCATTTTCTTCTTTAACTTCAACAGCTTGTTTAAAAACCTCCGATAATATTAAAATAAAACATCCAACAAAAAAGAATATTAAAAATTCAATATCAGTATGTATTCCGCTAGAGTCTATATAGGCAATTTTAAAGTTTTTATATTGACCATTAATAAAAAAATTTAAAGTATAACAAATTGCAATTATAAAACTTAATAAAGATATGTTTTTCAAACAAAGTACATTATCTTTAATAAAAGGTGTTACCCTTATTAGTGAATTAACTATTTTTCTAAGGTTAAATAAAATTAATATAATAGAAGTGGATCCTAGTATAAATAAAATATTTGTAATAATAAATCTAACCTCCGTCATATCTACTCCTTTTTCCATTAATGTTTGTTTTGACATTAGAAAACAGATAACTATACCCGTAATCATCATAATATCTAAAGATATTTTTAATAGTGATGCTAAAGACATTTTTCCATAATATTTCATTTAAATGATTCCTCCCTCAGTAATATCTTCTACAATATCAATAATACTACAGTACAAATTATTTATCAATATATATTTATCGTTTTTCAATAAATATAAATGTTTAAACAAGTTCAAACATGAATTTAATTGTAAGATTTATGTTATATTTCAAATTTTTGTTCTCAATAAATATATATGTATCTATTAAATGTTGCTTTTGATATAATATTAAGTATATCCTGTGACTTCATTTAAATTTAGAATGTTGTTTATTGAAGTATTATTTAGTGACACAGGTTATTATTTAATGTAATTTAGAGAGGATGGTTAAATTAAAATGCAATGGGATAATTTTTTTATTGCTATTTCAAAATCTTCAGACCCTGAGTTTCAGATTTTAATAAGCCTATTGGTTTTTAGTATATTATATTTACTGAATAACAAATTAGAAGCTATTTGCTGTGTATTTAATATTGTCTTTACTGGCGCTACCAACTTAGTACTTAAGAATCTAGTAAAAAGACCTAGGCCAACGGGAATAAGATTGGTTGAATCTCATGGATATGGTTTTCCTAGCGGTCATTCTTCAATCTCTACCGCTATAGCTATAGTACTTATTTACTTTATATTTAAACGAATGAAAAATAAAAAAGCAGCCTATTTAATTAGCGGTTTTATAGTTACATATTTAATTCTTGTAGGCATTAGTAGAGTTTACCTGGGTGTTCACTATACAACAGATGTTTTGGGTGGATGGTTTTTAGCTATAGTATGGTCTTATATAACTATTATGCTTTATAAGTTCTGTATGACCAAAGGTGTGAATAAGTTTTTAGACAAATATTTTACTATTAAACTTAATATTTTTAAAAATAAATCAAAATCTAGTTAGTTTCACTAAGCAATAACACCCTAATCATTCAATGATGAATAATTAGGGTGTTTTATATTAAATTAGTTTTTCAGTGTAGATTTCATTACCCATATTTATAAAAGACTCTATATAATCTTAGTGAATAATTGCAAATAAAAATAAGCTAACATAAAACACTTTGTTAACTCATTTTATTAAATATAATTATTATTTTTATATCTTACTCATTTAGTTAATAAATTCTTTAAAACCCTGTGTAAGTTAACCTACAGTATTGCCCTTTTGATTCTTTTTTTGAGTCTTATCTTTTGTATCCTTAGAACCTGATTTTTTCTCTCCACCTTTTTTAGCCATTTTAATCACCTCTTTGCTATATATTATAATTTCATAAAGTTTTGGAATACCAGTTATCATATTTTACAACATATTCCCTCTATTATTATTTACACTTTACTAAATTTAATACACAGTACGAGTCTTATATTTCAAATACATTTAATCATATATTTCTATGCCTTCTAGAGCTTTTTTAACCAGATCGTCAATGTCTAAAACTGCCTCTGACCTAACTATCTCTATTAACCTTGGTTTAGTTTTTGGGTGTTTAGGAACAAAAATCGTACAACAATCTTCATACGGTAAAATAGAAGTTTCATATGTTCCTATTTTTCTTGAAACTTCAATAATATCTACTTTATCCATAGCTACTAGCGGTCTAAAAACCGGCCTGTCAGAAGCTTCATCGCTCACCACAATACCTTCCATAGTTTGGCTAGCTACTTGCCCTATACTCTCTCCGGTAGATACTGAATTTATATTATATTTTTCTGCAAGTGCACACGCAAGTCTCATCATAAATCTTCTCATTATTATTGTTAATTCATCTTCTCTGCACTTTTCAATAATTTGCATTTGTATTTCAGTGAAAGGAACTACATACAGTGTTAATTTTCCTGTGTATTCTTTCAAAATATTAGTTAGCTGTTTTACCTTATCCTTTGCTCTTTCACTAGTATATGGATGACTATGATAATAAATTGCATGCAGTTCCACCCCACGCCTAGCCATCATATAGCCTGCTACAGGTGAATCTATACCTCCGGATAACATAAGCATTGTACTACCATTCATTCCATAAGGAAGTCCACCCACTGCCTTTATTCTTTTAGCATAAATATATGCCTTATTTCTTATTTCTACATTTATAGTGCACTGTGGATTATGTACATCTACACTTACATCTTCATTGTTTTGTAATATGTAGGATCCTACTTTTCTATTTATATCCATAGAATTTGGTCTAAAGTCTTTGTTTGCTCTGTTAGTTTCCACCTTAAAAGTTTTAGCAGAGCTTTCCTTTAGTTCTATAAGTGCTTGTTTTTCGATGCTTTCAAGTATTGCTTCAACTTCTGTAACTATACAAACCTCCATTATTCCAAAAACATTTTTAACCTTATCTACAATCATGTCCATCTGCTCCGAATAAATAAACCATCTTCCTGTGTCCTCAACAAATTCGTAATTTAAGTCCTTTAGTACGTTTTTTATATTATCTTTAAGTTTTTTTTCGAATTTACCTCTATTAAGTCCCTTTAAAAATATTTCAGGGGCATATTTTACTAAAATCAATTTTCTCATATTTTTCCACTCCTCTTTTGTCTTATACAAATTATCTTTTGTTTAATTTCCTCAAAAATTTTAATGATTTATTTAATTCAACTACCACATAGTCTATTTCATCTTTACTATTGTATTCGCTAAAACTAAACCTTATAGTTCCACCTTGCTGCTCTAAATTTCTTCCGAGAGACCTTAGTACTTCACTACTTTTATGGCTTTTAGAAGAGCATGCTGAACCTGTAGACACATATATTCCTTTTTCTTCTAATGAGTGAAGCAGCACTTCACCTTTAACACCTATAAATGATACACTTAGGATATATGGGGTGAAATGTGCTTCTAGCACACTATTAATTATTGCATCTTCTACCTTAGAAAGTTTTTCTATAAAATACTTCTTAATTTCTAAAACACTATTATAATTATCATACTGATTTTTGTGCATAATCTCTGATGCTACTCCAAATCCTACAATACCATCAAGATTTTCCGTACCTGATCTTAAATTTTTTTCTTGGCCTCCACCGTTAATTAAACTATTAGGTATGAGTCCTTTCCTTATATATGCAAAGCCAACTCCGCGAGGTCCATGAATTTTATGTGCACTAGTAGACAATAAATCAATATTGAATTTTTTCACATCAATAGTAAGCTTTCCATAACTCTGTACTGCATCTACATGAAATTTAGCCCTACTACTTTTTTCTTTAATTAATTTTCCTATAAGCTCAAGGTCCTGAATAACCCCCACTTCGTTATTGACGTGCATTATGCTAACTATTTGAGTATCCTTAGTTATGCTATCCATAAGCCCTGCTACATTGATTCTACCACTTTCATCTACATCAATATAAGTAACCCTTACTCCTAACTCTTCTAAGGCCTTAAATGTATTACCTACACTTGGATGTTCTATTTTAGTAGTAATTATATGAGATGTAGCCTTTGAAAAACCCTTTATGAGAAAATTATTGCTTTCACTTCCTCCTGATGTAAATATTATTTCCTCACTACTAGCATTTATAATTTTAGCAATATTTACTCTTGTTTCCCTAAGTTTTTGTTCTGCCTTAAACCCTAAACTATGGGTCGCCGATGGATTACCATAATAATCTTTCATAGTTTTACATACTGCGTTAATAACCTCATCATAAGGCTTTGTTGTTGCACTGTTATCTAAATATATTTCCATATTTTTATCTCTCCCCTTATAATGTGTCCTATATCAATTAATTCTTAGTGTTTTGCTCTGATTTAATTATAAATATGTTAATAACAAATGTCAATTAAATAAGACCTCCACTATATTCTGAAAACATGATAACTTATTATCTTTTTATCGATAGGATAATAATAGTTTTTATGGTAAAATAAAATTAATAATTCTATGATTAAAAAAATTCTAGAACCCTATCCATTAAACACTATAAACGTTTATGATAATGATGAAGTGAACATACCCGGTTCATAGTGATTCCGTGAAAATAATAGGGTACTAACATTTTAAAGGAGTGCTAAGCGTGAAAAATATTAACAAAAAAAAGAGTGTTCTGGCTGATATGTCTTTACTCCTAGTTGCACTTATGTGGGGTGGAGGGTTTATAGCTGTAAAAGGGGCTTTAGACAGTGTTTCCCCTTTCTATATTATGGCAATGCGCTTTGGTATTTCTGTGGTAATTATGCTATTAGTTTTTAGGAAGAAAATTAAACGCATTACTATAAAAGAGTTAAAGATTGGAACTTTGGTTGGTCTTCTACTATTTTTAGGCTTCGCCGCCCAAACTGTGGGTATGAAATATACAACTGCTGGTAAAAATGCATTTTTAACTGGAACCAATGTAGTTATTGTCCCTTTTCTTTATTGGGTAATTAGCAAAAAAAAACCAGATTCATATTCATTGGTATCTGCTTTTCTATGCTTTTTTGGAATAGGAATGTTAACCTTAGAGGGTGGTCTCCATATAGGCTTTGGAGATAGTTTGACTTTATTATGCGCAGTATTTTTCGCAGCTCATATAGTTTCTGTTGGTTTTTTCATTGATAAAGTAGACGCTATATCCCTAGTAATAATCCAGTTAGGTGCCGCAGCAGTTTTTTCAATTATAGCTGCTTTGATATTCGAACCAATGCCACAAGCATTAAATTCAAATACAGTTTTTGCAATTGGTTATTTGGCAATTTTTAGTACTATGCTTGCATTTATCATACAAAATGTAGCACAAAAATATACAACCTCTACCCATGCTGCCATTATTCTATGTTTAGAATCTGTTTTTGGATCTATTTTATCTGTAATAATGCTTAATGAAATATTTACATCAAAAATGATTTTAGGATGTTTAACTATATTTATAGCCATCGTAACAACGGAAACTAAGTTGGATTTCCTTAAACGAAAGAAAATACCAACATAAAGGAGCCCATGGGTGTTTTTCTAAATATAAGCATTGACATAATTTAATATATTATTAATAAGTAAATGTAAAAAATATGTTATAATGGTATTGTTAGATAATCAGCAAAAAAATAAAAATCTTTAAAGGATGGGTAAATATGAACATAGCTTTTTTTCTTACGCCTAAAAATGAAGTTGTTTATGAAACACCAAGTTCTACAATGAGGCAAGCATTAGAACGAATGGAATACCACAAATATACAGCTATACCCCTTATAAATGAAAATGGTATTTATGTAGGTACTTTAACTGAAGGTGATTTATTATGGAAACTAAAGAACACTCCAAATTTAAGTTTTAACAATACAAGTGATATTTTAATTAAAGATATTGAAAGACACAGAAATAACAAATCAGTATTAATTAATGCAGACATAGAAGATTTGATATTTCTAGCAAAAAGTCAAAACTTTGTTCCCGTTACAGATGATAATGATGTTTTTATAGGAATAATTAAAAGAAGTGATATAATCACTTATTGTTATAATTTATTATACTCTAATAAAGAATTGAAAAAATTTAATTTTATATAATCAAGTAACGTTAAACCAATTAATTTATAATAAACCACCTAAACTAGCTATTAGTTAGTTTAGGTGGTTTATTTTTAGGTTTCAAGCTTCATAGCCCTCATAGAATTTAATACTGCAATTAACGCAACTCCAACATCACCAAAAACAGCTTCCCACATAGTTGAGATTCCTAAAACCGCTAATACCAAAATCACTAATTTTACACTTAAAGCAAATACAATGTTTTGCATAACAATTTTTTTAGTTTTTTTAGCAATTTTAATAGCTTCTGCTATTTTTGAAGGTTCATCAGTCATTATTACTATATCCGCAGCTTCTATTGCAGCATCAGAACCAACTCCGCCCATTGCTATTCCTATGTCTGCTCTTGCAAGAACAGGTGCATCATTAATTCCATCCCCTACAAATACTATCTTGCCTTTAGATGATTTTTGTTTGTCTAATCTCTCTAACTTTTCAACCTTCTCATGTGGAAGGAGTTCTGAGTAAACTTCATCTACCCCTAAACTCCTTCCAATACTGAGAGCTATATCTTTATTATCACCAGTTAGCATAACTATTTTTTTAACTCCCATTGCCTTTAAATTACTTATAGCTTTTTTTGAGTCTTCTTTTATCTCATCAGAAATTATAATAGTTCCTGCATATTTCTTGTCTATAGCTACATATATTACAGTTCCTTCGCTAACAGCTTTATTATAGGTGATATTCTCACTATCCATCAGTTTTGAATTACCTGCTAATACATATTTACCTTTCACTTTAGCTTTAATACCTTTCCCAGCTATTTCGTAAAAATCGCTAATCTCTTCTTTTCTTATATCTTTACCATAAGCTTTTAATATAGATGTTGCAATAGGATGGTTTGAATAACTTTCTGTAAAAGCAGCATACTCTAGTAGCTCTTCACTACTTATTTCATTCTCTGTATGCATTTCTGTAACCTTGAATACCCCTTTAGTTAGTGTTCCTGTCTTATCAAAAACTACCACTTCAACACTATTTAATGCTTCCAAGTAATTTCCACCTTTAACTAAAATCCCACTTTTAGAAGCACCACCTATTCCTCCAAAAAATCCAAGTGGAATAGATATTACTAGTGCACAAGGACAAGATACTACTAAAAATACCAATGCTCTGTATATCCACTGTGAAAATGTAGCTTCTGGTATTAAAAGGGGTGGAATTATTGCAACAGCAGTTGCACTTATAACCACAATAGGCGTGTAATATCTTGCAAACTTAGTTATAAAGTTTTCAGTTGGGGCCTTTTTATTACTTGCATTTTGGACTAAATCCAGAATTTTCGCCAAACTTGATTGTCCAAATTCCTTATTCACCTCAATAGTTAATAATCCATTTTTATTTATACAACCTGCTAAAATTTCATCTCCAGTTTTAACTCCTCTTGGAACGGATTCACCAGTTAATGCTGCAGTATCTAATAGGGACTTGCCTTCTATAACTGTTCCATCTAGAGGTACTTTTTCTCCTGGCTTTACTATAATAACATCTCCAATTAGTACTTCTTCTGGATCTACTTTTATAATTTCACCATTTACTTTCTTATTTGCATAATCTGGTCTTATATCCATAAGTGCAGTTATAGATTTTCTTGATTTGTTTACAGCTACATCTTGAAAAAATTCTCCTACTTGATAAAAAAGCATAACCCCAACACCTTCTGCAAATTGACCAATAGAAAATGCACCTACTGTGGCTAGTGCCATTAAGAAATTTTCATCAAACACTCGCCCTCTTAATATATTTTTTCCTGCTACTAAAAGGACTGGACCTCCTATTAACAAATAACTTATGAAGAATAAAGCAAATTCCACTAAGTAATCTAATTTAAATATAATTGCTATGATAAAGAATACTACCCCTATAGAAAAACGAATAATTTTATTTTTATTATTATCTTCTTCTTTTTCTTCTTCATGGTTATTGTTATTGCTATTTCCATCATGTTTAGATCTATTTGCATTGTTTTCTATAACCACAACATTGGGTTCTAACCTCTTAACAATCCCTTTTATTTCATCTATAATACTTAATATATTTTCTTGGTCATCCAATTTTATTACTAAACTTTTATTAATAAAATTAACATTTGCATCTAATACTCCATCTATTTTTTTACATTGAGCTTCAATTTTATTGGCACAATTTGCACAACCTAAACCCTTTAAAATGAATTCTGTTTTTATTTTAGTATCCATTTTTTCACCCCGCTTTGATATTTTTATGTGTTTTAAGCTTATGATTTTCCCTTTATATAATAGAATATTATCTACTTTCCTTTATGTGTATAAGTCCTTGATCAAAAATTTGTTTAACGTGTTTATCGTCCAAGGAGTAGTAAACAACCTTACCTTCTTTTCTATATTTCACAAGTCTGGCATTTTTAAGGACACGCAGTTGATGTGAAATAGCTGATTGAGTCATATTAAGAAGAGCTGCTATATCACAGACACACATTTCACTTTCGAATAACACACAAAGAATTTTAATTCTTGTACTATCTCCAAAAACTTTAAAAAGCTCCGCTAAATCGTATAATGTTTCTTCTTGTGGAATTAATTTTTTTACTTTTTCCACCACATCTTCATGTATAGTAGAACAAGTGCAAATCTCTATATCTTTTCCCATTTAATTACCTCCTCTTATATGAACATATGAATTGTTGTTCATATGTTTCATTATATGCCACACTTCAAAAATTGTCAATGAAAACAATTGCGAAAACATTAGGGACGGTTAACAATTATTTAAACTATTCTCTTCTTCTCTTCTGAAACATTGGGGACGGTTAACAATTATTTAAACTATTCTCTTCTAAAATTGATTATTATTCCACTAGTTAGGCAATAATTTAGATAAAAATTTATGAGAAGAGGTGTTGTTTTATCTCAAGAACGTTTAGAATAAAAAGTGGAGAATCTATATATCATATTATGTGCAAAAGCATCAGCGAGGTTGATTTATTCAAAGATTCTGAGGATAAGGAAAAATATTTATCCCTTATAAAAAAATATAAACTTCTTTATAACTTCAAGCTTTACGGGTACTGTCTTATGGATAACCATTCACATTTAATAATTGATGCCAATGGATCAGATATTTCAAAGGTAATGCACGGAATAAATTTTTCCTATGCAATGTATTTCAATAAAAAACATGAAAGAAACGGTCATCTTTTTAAGGATAGATTTAAGAGCTTAGTAGTTAAAAATAAAAGGTATTTAAAGACTTTATCATTATATATACATAATAATCCTACTGATATAAAGGAATACAAAGATTGTCCTGAAAAATATGCATTTTCCAGTTTAGCAATATATATAGGAAAAAGAAGAGATCATTTTAACATAGTTGATTACGGATTTATCATGAGTTTTTTTGGAATTGGGCTTGAAAATTCAATAAAAAATTACTCTAACCTTATTTTTAACTGCAATGAAGAAACAATCAGGGAAGAAATTGAATTCATTGGTGAAAAAACGGAATATAATAGTGAAAGAAAAATACTTGTAAGAAACTTTAAGTCTGAAGATATCATAAAATTCATAGCGGCAAAAATGAATGTATCAAAAGTTTATTTCCATATAAAATACAGTAGAAAGATTCTAAAAGCGAAAGCATTAACCGTTGTTCTAATGAGGAGTCTATGCAATTTAAATTCTAGGGATATTTGCAGTTCACTTGGAAATATTACACAGGCTAGAGTATCAAAATTATGTACTATTGGTATAGATTTAATCGAGTCAGAAGAAAAATACGAGAACATTTTTATAGATTTTATTAGTATTTATGCCTAATAATAATTTAGATATTTAAATTTTAAGGTTAGGATTAATAATTAATTTGTGTTTAATATAAATGTACAAGCACACATAAATATAACATTTTGGTAATGTTTAACATTAAAACAATTAAATTAATGCCAATTAAATGTAATCATTAAAAAAGATGTACAAGTTGTTATAAAATATCTTATATTTTCTTCTAATTAGTTGTTAACCGTCCCCCATTGTTTTAAAATAAAATAAAAGACCGCCGATAACTTATCAGCAGTCTAAGGTTCACTTGTTAAATTAAAACCATTCACTAACATCCTTTAATATTTTAAAATTAGTTAGATCATAATGAAGTGGCGTCACAGTAACATACCCTTCTTTAAAATATAATGTATCTGAGTATTCATCATGGATATCTTTTAATTCACCCTTAATCTGATACTGAGTTTCATTATTTTCTAAAATAGTTTTTATATAACGGTTGTTATATAATCTACTTCCAATCTTACATACTTTAATTCCTTTTATTTCATTTCCCTTTAGTAATGGAATATTTACGTTTAATACTATATCATTCTTAATGTTATTTTCTTTAGCTTTAAGCAATATTTCTCCAGCATATTTTGCTGCCATTTCATAATTTTCAATATTTTCCTTAACAGCCACAGAAACCGCCATAGAGGGTATTTTATAAATAGCCGCTTCAATAGCTGCAGAAACTGTACCAGAATATAAAACATCTGTACCTAAATTTAAACCTTTATTAATTCCCGATACTACCATATCTATTTCGCCATCAATAAGTTCATTTATTGCTATTTTAACACAATCAGCTGGTGTGCCATCTACACTAAATGCTTTTGATTTTAACCCCTCCAGCAAAACTTCTCTAACAATAAGTGGCCTTGAAAGAGTTATAGAATGCCCACAGGCACTTCTTTCATTATCTGGTGCTACAATTATTACTTCATGATATTTTTGAAGTTCTTTTGCTAGTGCGTAGATGCCTTTTGCATTTATCCCATCGTCGTTTGTAAGTAATAATCTCATTTTCATTCCTCCCTACCATTCATTATCATTATACCATTAATTGTTAACCGTCCCCGCTTATTTACCTTCTTATTTACCTTCTTACCTTCTTATTTAAAAAAGATTAGCAGTTAAAATAAACTGCTAATCTTCTTTTATTTCTTTTTAGTAGGTACCGCATGAATAGCTTCACCGGTTAACCCAAGCACTGCTTCTTCAAAAGCTTCAGATAGTGTTGGATGTGCATGTATCATGCTAGTGATGTTCTCCACTTTCATGTTATTATTTATAGCCATGGCACCTTCATGAATTAAATCTGATGCATGTGGTCCCATTATATGAACCCCAAGAATATGATTATCCATAGATGCTATAACCTTTACTAATCCTTCTCCCTCACCTAGTGCTAATGCCTTACCATTAGCACCAAATAAAAACTTACTAGTTTTATATTCTATTTCCTTTTCTTTTGCTTCATTTTCCGTTATACCTACGCAAGCTATCTCTGGAAACACAAAAATGCAACTTGGTATTACTTCACGAGAATGGCTAGAGGCGTAACCCATAATTCTCTCCACCGCTTTTTTGCCTTGATGCGTAGCTGCATGAGCAAGCATACTTATTCCATTCACATCGCCAATAGCATAAATACCTGGAATATTAGTTTCATAATTTTCATCTACAACAATAGCTTTTCTATTAACATTCATCCCCAAATCCTCTATATTAAGGCCTTCTGTCATAGGTGTTCTACCAACAGATATAAGTACATTGTCTGCCGTAAACACAACTTCTCCCTTTTTCCCCTGCGCAGTTACAATTAGCTCTTCATTAGATTTTTCAATACTAATTACCTTTGTACTGATATTAATATCTATACCTTTTCTTTTAAGTGAAACACTAAGTCTCTTTGTTAAATCAGTATCTACTTGTGCAAGAATACTTGGTAAAAATTCTACAACAGTTATCTTAGATCCTAACGCATTAAATATACCTGCAAACTCCATACCTATAACGCCACCACCTATAATGGCTAATTTATTAGGTACCTCTTTAAATTCAAGTATGCTTTCGCTTGTAAAGACTCCTGGTAGATTCATGCCCGGTATGCTAGGCATTGATGGAGTGGACCCAGTTGCTATAATTATATTTTCAGATGTTATTTCTCTTAATTCTCCACTTTTAAGTGCAATAGAAACTGTATTCTTATTTTTAAAGTATGCTACCCCTAAAATCACTTCAACATTGTTAGCTTTTAATAGTTGTTCTACCCCACTCACGAGCTTGTTAACTACGCTATCTTTTCTATTTTGAATTTGCTCTACATTAATACTATAATCATCCACCACTATTCCAAATTCACTAATATTTTTTAAAGTATTTAAAATTTCAGCATTTCTATATAGCGCTTTTGTGGGAATGCATCCTCTATTTAAACATGTGCCACCAAATTCAGCTTTTTCTATTATGCAAACCTTCGCACCTAACTGAGCTGCGCGAATTGCAGCAACATAACCCCCAGGACCTCCGCCAATTATAACTATATCTTTATCCATCACTGCCCCTCCTGTAAGTTTGTTTTCATAATTTATACATACTATTTTATAGTTTAACTTATTAATAATACTTTAATTTAAAGTGTCGCTAATTAGTTAATCTTCAGTTATTTTAGTATATTTTAAAACTGGATTTCTAGCCGCACGAACTTCATCAAGTCTTCTAACAACAGTATTATATGGGGCACTCTTAAGTAACTGTGGATTTTCCTTCGCTTCCTTTGAAATATTTATCATAGCTTCAATAAAAGCATCCATAGTTTCAAGGCTTTCAGTTTCTGTAGGTTCTATCATAATTGCATTATCAATAATTGTAGGAAAATATATAGTAGGTGGATGATATCCATAATCTAAAAGTCTCTTGGCAACATCCAATGTAGTTACTTCACTTACACCCTCCTCTAAACCACCTAAAACAAATTCATGCTTGCAAACTTTTGTAATTGGCAAATAATAATAGTCCTTTAGTCTGCTTTTCATATAATTTGCATTGAGCACTGCCATTTCACTTGCTTTCTTTAATCCATCAGCACCCATAGAAAGTATATAAGTATATGCCCTAACAAGTACTCCGAAATTCCCATAAAAACTCTTTACCTTTCCAATAGATAATGGTTTATCATAACTCATAATAAACTTATCTTCATTTTTTTCTATTATCGGAACAGGCAAATACGGTATAAGCTCTTTTTTTACTCCTACTGGTCCACTTCCTGGCCCACCACCACCATGTGGGGTAGAAAATGTTTTATGAAGGTTCATGTGAACAACATCAAAGCCCATATCCCCTGGCCTTGCTATGCCCATAATAGCATTTAGATTAGCACCATCATAATACACAAGTCCACCAGCTTCATGCACTAAATCTGATATTTCTTTAATATTCTCATCAAAGAGCCCTAATGTATTTGGATTTGTTAGCATTAGTCCTGCTATTTCATCATTCAATACAGATTTTAAGCTATCTAAGTCAACGCTACCTTTTTCATTGGATTTAATTTCTACAATATCAAACCCTGCTACACTTGCACTAGCTGGGTTAGTTCCATGAGCTGAATCTGGAACTATAATTTTTTTCCTCTTAAAATCTCCCCTATTTTCATGGAAAGCCTTTATAATCATAAGTCCAGTAAGCTCTCCATGTGCACCTGCTGCAGGTTGAAGCGAAACCTGATCCATGCCGCTTATTTCAGCTAATTTTTCACCAAGTTCATACATTAACTGTAAGGATCCTTGTATAGTTTTCTCGTTTTGATACGGATGAGTTCCAGTAAATTGCGGAATATTAGCTATATCTTCGTTTATTTTAGGATTGTACTTCATGGTACAAGAACCTAGTGGATAAAATCCTGTATCTACTCCATAATTTTTATTAGACAATAGCGTAAAATGCCTTATAACATCTACTTCACTTACTTCTGGAAGGGATAATTCATTTTTACTTAAGAGATTTTCAGGTATCATTTCACTAATATCCATACTCTCTACATCACAAATAGGCAATTTATAGCCCTGTCTTCCTTCTTTTGAAATTTCAAATATTAATTTATTATATTCACTCATTTTATCCCCTCCATTACAGTTACTAGTCCATCAATTTCTGATTTTGTTCTCTTTTCTGTTACGCAGATTAATAGTGTATTTTTATGCTCTGGATAATTTAACCCTATGTCATAACCGCCAAGTATATTATTTTCTAATAATTTATCGTTAATTACATTAGCACTTTGCGACCCCTTAATCAAAAACTCCTTAAAGAAAGGTTTATCGAATACTGGCTTATAATTATCCAATTTACTAATTTCATTAAAAGCATAATGTGATTTTTGCATACTTTGATTTGCTACCTCTTTTAATCCCTGTTTCCCCATAGTTGTAAGATAAATTGCAGCAATTAATGCATTTAGTCCTTGGTTTGAACATATATTTGAAGTTGCTTTCTCCCGTCTTATATGCTGTTCTCTGGCCTGAAGTGTTAACACAAATGCTCTTTTCCCATCTACGTCAACGGTCTGTCCTACAATTCTTCCTGGCATTTTACGCATAAGCTTTTTAGTCGTTGCCATAAATCCCAAATACGGTCCTCCAAAATTCATTGCATTTCCAAGCGATTGGCCTTCTCCTACCACAATATCTGCCCCAATTTCCCCCGGAGTTTTTAATATGGCAAGAGATATAGGATCTACACTCATTATTAATAGTGCTTTATTATCATGAACAATCTTTTCTACCGAACTCATATCTTCAATTATTCCAAAGAAATTAGGGTTTTGAACTATAACTCCTGCAGTTTTACCATCTACAAGCTGTTTTAATTTATTAACATCAGTAACTCCATCCTGCGCGTCTACCTCAATTAATTCTATTCCCTTGGATTTTGTGTAGGTAGCAAGAACTTTTCTTATTTCTGGATTCACAGTTTTAGATACAATTATAGATTTTCTTTTTGTACTTTCACTAGCCATAAAAGCTGCTTCTGCACAAGCCGAGGCCCCATCATACATAGATGCATTGGAAACATCGAGCCCTGTTAAATCACACATTAGTGTTTGATATTCAAATATAGCCTGAAGGGTACCTTGGCTTATCTCTGGTTGATAAGGTGTATATGACGTATAAAATTCAGATCTTGAAACAATATGCTTTATTATAGAAGGTATATAATGATCATAAACTCCAGCTCCTAAAAAGCAAACTAACTCCTCTGTACTTTTATTTTTACTGCAAATAGATTTTATGTGTTTTTGTACTTCTAGTTCTGACATGGATGAATTTATATTTAGATCCCTATTTAATTTTAGCCCGCTAGGTATGTCAGAGAACAAATCCTGTATAGACTCCACACCTATACTTTTTAGCATTACCTTTTCATCTTCTAAAGTATTCGGTATATAAGGGAACATATTAATCCTCCTTACTGCAATATTCATTATATTGCTCTTCGTTCATAAGTTCATTTAGCTGTTCTTTATTTGTAATTTCTATATGAAGCATCCAACTTTTATAGCAATCTTCATTTACTAATTCTGGATTATCTAATAGGTCCTCATTTATCTCTAAGACCTTTCCACTTATTGGAGTATACATGTCTGAAGCTGCTTTAACAGATTCAATTACCCCAAAAACATCCCCACTTGTAATTTCAGCATCTATTTCAGGTAGTTCAACAAAAACAATATCACCTAAAGAATGTTGTGCATAATCAGAAATTCCAATGTATGCCTTATTCCCTTCAACTTTTACCCATTCATGGTCCTTACTATAAAATAATTCACTCAATGTTTTCATTTAAATTCCTCCTAATTTTTATTTATTATAATTTTTTTTATAGAACTTTTTACTTATTACTTCTGCTTTTACTGGTTTATTTCTAATTACAATTTCTATTTCTGTACCCAACTCAGAATATTTAGCATCTATTAGTGCAAGCCCTATATTTTTCTTTAATGTAGGTGATAAATATCCGGTTGTTACCACTCCATTTTTTTCTCCTTGCGAGGTAACCTCATATCCATGTCTTGGAATTCCTCTTTCCTTCATTTCAAAACCTACTGATTTCCTTTTTAGTCCTTCTTCTTTTTGCTTTAAGAGAGCTTCTTTTCCTATAAAATTGAGTTTCTGAAGCTTTACAAAATATCCAAGTCCCGCTTCAAGTGGCGTAATATCCTGTGATAATTCATTGCCATATAGAGGTAGTGCTGCTTCAAATCTTAAAGTATCTCTACATCCAAGACCCGTAGGCTTAAGTCCATCTTCCTCTCCTATGTTAAGCAGTTTATGCCATAACTTTTCTATTTGTCCATTCGAAGTATATATTTCAAATCCATCCTCGCCTGTATATCCAGTCCTAGAAATAAGACATTTCACGCCATCTACCAAAACATCTCTTTTAAAATAGAAAAACTTAATTTCATTTAAATCTAAATCCGTTATCTTTTGAAGTATCTTTTGTGCCTTAGGTCCTTGAATAGCAATTTCAGAAACTTCATCAGAATTATTAATAATTTCTACATTATATGCTCCCTTATTATCAATCATCCACTTAACGTCTTTTTCTATATTACCAGCGTTTATTACAAGGTAATAATGTTCCTCAGAATATTTATAAACTAAAAGGTCATCAACTACTCCTCCATTTGAATAGCACATAAAAGTATATAGTATTTGATTATTTTTAAGTACCGCTATATCATTTGTAACTAAATTCTGTACAAATTCGAAAGCCTCTGAACCTTTTATATCAACTTCCCCCATATGCGAAACATCGAAAAGTCCAGCATCACGTCTAACAGCTTCATGTTCACTAATTATCCCTTCAAACTGTATTGGCATTTCCCATCCACCAAATTCAACTAGTTTACCACCATATTGTTTGTAAGTATTGTGTAAATGTGTTTTCTTTAAATTTTCCAATATACTTTCCCTCCCATTCTTGTAATATTAATCTAAAATATAAAAAAAGAGATATAATGGCATGATAATAAAATCATGCCATTATATCCCTGTATGTTTACCTGAGAGTTTCTACTTTACAAGTATTGCTCCTACGGTGACCACAATTGGTCTCTCCAGAGTTTCATCAAATATCGATATGTTTGCCTGAAAGTTTCTATAGAAAACTGACTATTCTCTATATTTCTTCTTCGGCTATCCCTGAATAGATATCTCTCGATATTATCACCTGAATAATATATAATTATACGTAGTTATATTCTAATTACATTGTACTACATTGTTTAAAGGTTTTCAATAATTGATATATAATATACAAAGTTTTTTATACTAACTCTAAAATTTTTATCTTTCATAATTTTAGCTTTTCAGATATAATTCAATTATTATACATTTTATTTTATATTTTTGAATCAATCATAACAAGGAGGCCTCTCATGATTATTATAAATAATACAAATGTAAATCCCTATTTTAATATGGCTGTAGAAGAATATATACTAAAGGAATTTAAAGAGGATTGCTTTATGCTGTGGCGTAATGAGCCAGCCATAATAGTCGGGAAAAATCAAAACACTCTATCAGAAATCAACCTGGAATACATACAAGCAAATAATATCCCCGTAGTAAGAAGATTATCTGGTGGAGGCACTGTTTTTCACGATTTAGGCAATTTAAACTTCACTTTCATCAAAAATAACAGTGACGAAAATTTTAATAATTTTAGTAAATTCACCTTGCCAATTCTAAATGTTTTAAAGTTACTTAACGTAAATGCAGAATTTAGTGGTCGAAACGATCTAACTATCGAAGGTAAAAAATTTTCAGGCAATGCTCAATATAATTACAAAAACAGAGTTCTCCATCACGGCACCCTACTTTTCTCATCAGATATATCGAATTTATCAAAAGCATTACAAGCTAAACCACTAAAATTTCAAGATAAGAGCATTAAATCCGTAATAAGCAGGGTAACCAATATAAGTTCACACTTAAAGGAGCCTCTATCTATCATGGATTTTGAAGCCTTAATTATGAGCTATGTTATTACAGAAGATAGTTCAGCTTCCTTATATGAATTTAATGACTATGATTTATGTAATATAAATAAGCTTCGCGAAGAAAAATATTCCACTTGGGAATGGAATTTTGGTAATTCGCCAAAATATAATTTCATAAATGAAAATAAATTTCCATTTGGAACTGTTGAATGTAATATGGAAGTAAATCATGGAATAATAAAAAATATTAAGCTCTATGGTGATTTCTTTAGCAAGCTAGATGTGACAGATATAGAACAAAAACTTATAGGTGTAAATCACGTAGAGTCTGAGGTAAAAAAAGTACTTTCGACCTTTGATATCTCAGATTATTTTTCAAATGCAAATATCAATGATATTTTAAGCTGTATGTTTTAAACATCTTAAACTAATGGTTATAGATTAAGATGTTTTCTACAAAACATAAAAGGCACATAAAATTCCATGTGCCTTTTATATTTTTGTGCATGTTTTATATAAACTACCCCTATACTATATTATAAATGACGCTCATATTGAAACCACGAATAGACTCTTATACATAAAAACAACAATGATACAACTGATATGTAACGAAGTTCTTGAATGAATAATACAATAACACCAAATATTACTGCTAATATTGTACTTACATTGCTCATAGTTCCATTTATTGGTGTGTTTCCTACAAATATTGAAGATAACCCCTTTACCTCCTTCGAAAAGCATTCTTCATGATATGGAACTATAGATAAAAAATTATTTGTTACAACTAAATCATCAATATCAGTAATTTCCCCACAACACTTTTCACAATGAATAATCTTTTTTTTCTTCAATTCAAATTCCCCCTAAGTCAAAATCAAGTATTTCTTTGGTATACAAAAAAATCATTCCAAATCTTGAATATTCATTTTATCAATTTCTTTTTTCTTTTTAAATTTTTCACGACAAGCAAAATATATAGCTATTAAAATAACTGTTGAAATATTACTTGCTAAGAATACCATAATCAATTGCATAATAATTTCACCAATTGGTTGACCTAAAAAAGCAGCCAAACCTAAAACTGCCATAATAGAATAAATAATATTAATTATTGGCAATATTAAACCAAACCACTTATTCTTTCGTTTTGATAAAAATATTTGTAGTATGACAGTCCCTATTAAAATTATAATTAGACTTTTAATTTCAATCAATCCCCCTTCTTTGTTTTTTTGTATTCCGAAATTAAAATTTTAGCAGTATCGAAATCTAATTTTTCATTTAGTGCCAATTTCTTTATTAACGAAACATAAGGCTCATTTGTAGTATCCTCTGCTATTTGTATCTTTTGAATTACCCTATCTAATCTAAGTCGTACCGTAGGGTAAGTAACCCCATAAATACCTGCAATTTCTTTTAATGACCCTGAGGATATTATAAATTTCTTAATAAAACTAACATCTTCATCATCTAAAGTAGTCAACCAATCTGGTACTACATCTATTGGCATTATCATCACTCCACAATTTTATTTATAAAAAATACAATATATTTCTTAATAATATTAAGTATAGTCTTTAATATTGTTAAAGTCAAAGATATTATGCTTGCAAATAAATACCTGAAGGATATTTTAATTAATTTGTATGAATGTTATAATATAAGTATCTATAATAAATTAAATATTAACTATCTTAAATAGAGTCGATAAATAAATGAGTATTTTAACTACTCATAAAAGAGAGGATGAAAAAAAATTATGACAGAAAAAATATTAACAATGAAATTATTAACAGAAAGATTTGGAGTTTGCAGATTAGATAAAACTGAATTGATTCCTGAATGGGCAAAAAATAGTAGCTTTTATTCTATTACAAAAACATTAGATGAATTATCAATTGTATGCTCCCAAGATAGCATACCCAGTAACATAAAGTGTGAAAGAGATTGGAGAACACTAAAAATCGAAGGACCATTAGACTTTTCGTTAATTGGAATACTTTCCTCAATCAGTACACTACTAGCCCAAAACGGAATAAGTATATTTGCTATTTCTACATATGATACAGATTATATACTTGTCAAAGATAATGATATTGTCAATACAATAAATGTATTAACAAAAGAAAATTATGAAATAATAACTTAATTAAAATTTAAAATTGACTTACCCTTTTGAGGTAAGTCAATTTTTTTCACTATACACAGATCGCCGTCAGCAAAATTTCCGCACCGACTCTTATACAATATTCTATTTTTTAATCATTCCATTTATTATGTCAGACGTCTGCTTAATATATTATCTAAATAGCAAGTATGAATTTTCTCCGAAGTGACTTGCAATTAGAAACGATAACACTATCAAATTTGATTTAGAAATTCTTCTTTTGCAAATGTAAAATTGCCGTAAGCCTTCCAGGACACATAACAATTAATAATTGTTATGCCCCCCAGGGAACTACCCAGAGGTGGCTAGCGAACCCGAAGCAGGATGCTGAGTGTGAGAGTTAGGGTATTTTATATTTGCAAAAGATTAGAATTTCTTAATTGAATTTCTTGTGTAGAGTTCTTATTGCAAGGCACGCAGAAGATATTTCATACTATCTTATATCTCTTTCTCGAGCATCGCTAGTAATTCATCAAATCTTCTTATAGTATCCTCCAAAGGTTTCGGAGTCGACATATCTACCCCTGCCTTTTTAAGTAAATTTATTGGATAGTCACTTCCACCACTTTTTAGGAATCCCTTATATCTTTCTACAGCACTTTCGCCCTCACAAACAATCATTTTACTGAAAGAATTAGCTGCTGCAAAACCTGTAGTATATTGATACACATAAAAATCATTATAAAAGTGAGGTATCCTAGACCATTCCATGTCTATTCCCTCATCTACCACCATTTCCGGTCCAAAATACTTTACATTTAGATCGTGATATATTTTACATAAATCCTCTGGTGATAATGGATTACCCTCTTCTATATTTTCATGAGTTACTTTTTCAAACTCTGCAAACATACATTGTCTAAACACTGTAGTCCTTATACCCTCTAATTGCTGGTTTATTAAGAACAACCTTTTCTTCTTATCTGTCTCATTTTTAATTAAATAATCTATTAATAAACATTCATTAGTTATGGATGCTACTTCTGCACAAAATAGTTCATAATGCGAATATATATATGGTTGATTCTTCTTTGAGTAATAAGAATGAATGGAATGCCCCATTTCATGAGCAAGAGTAGATACATCATTCAACTTATAATTATAATTTAGGAGTACATATGGCATGCTATCATAACATCCCCAGGAATAAGCCCCTGTTCGTTTACCCCTATTCTCAAATACGTCTACCCAACCTTCACTAATTCCCTCTTTAAATATATCTAAATATTCTTTGCCTAGTGGTTTTATACCATCTAATACAATTTTAACACCATCCGCATACTCAATATGGTCTTCCCCCGCATCCACCATTGGCACGTATAAATCATACATATGAATTTCATCAAGGCCTAGCAGTTTCTTCTTAAGGCTTACATATTTATGAAGAGAGGATAAGTTGTTATTTATAGTATCCACAACATTACTATAAACCTCTAGTGGAATATTATTCGGTTTAAGTGAACTTTCTAATGCACAGGAATAATTCCTTGTTTTTGCATTAAATATAAAATTCTTAATTGAAGATGTTAATGAAGTTGTTAAAGTATTTCTAAACCCATTATAAGTCTTAAATAATGCTTCAAAAGCATCTTTTCTTACTCTTCTATCCTTTGATTTTATAAAACTGCTGTAATTTCCTTCTGTTAATTCAATCTCATTACCACTTTCATCCTTTATACTTGGAAATGTCATATCTGCGTTTGTAAGCATTCCAAATATATTTCCTGGTGCATTTAAACAGTCGCTAACAGAAGCTAAAAGTTTTTCTCCCTCTACACTTAAGATATGAGGTTTTTGCTCTAAAATATCTTTTAAATAGAACTCATATAGCTTAAGTCCTGGAAGTCTTTTAATCGCATCATCTACAGCCCCATCTTTTAATGCTAATAATTCAGGAACGAAGAATGCCGTGATACTAGAAAACTCTGCTGCGTAAGAATCGATCTTATTTTTAAGGACTTGGAACTCTGCCTTAGCTGTATCCTCATCCGCTCTCAAATGTGCATATACAAGTAGTTTATCTAGAATTCTTTCAATTTCTACACTGCTTTCTAAAAATGATAATAAATCTTCAGCCTTTCCAAGTTTCCCTGAAAAACTTTCCATTTTTGGAGCTTTGAGTTTTAATATTTTAAAATCCTCTTCCCATGATGCAGAATTTGTATACATTTTATCAACTTTCCACTTAAACGTACTTTCTATCTCATCTCTAGTCTTAAGCTTTTGAACTTCATTCATTAAAATACCCTTCTTTCTTTATAAATTTATAGTATTCCCAGTTATCTCTAAATAAAATACAAATTTTAAATAACATATTATAACTATATTATCATATAACTTACAGGAAATCTACAAAGTAAAAACCTCACATTTTGTGAGGTTTTTTAGTTTATATAATCATACTATAACCACATTTCTACAACCATTATTCTCCGCTATCTTCACCAGTTCCTTCATGGTTTCATCCTTAGGTGTATAACTATTTATTTTATCAGTTCGTACACCAATCTGCCTATATTTTATAAGTTTATATCTTATATCGGGATTTAAGCTCACCATAAGTTTGCTAATTTCATCTACATTATTATAGTTGTCTAGAATTTCTGGTACAATAACCGTTCTAATTTCATAAATTTTATTTAACTTAGCTAAATATTTTACATTTTCTATTACAGTATCATTTCCCATGCCCGTAAGTTTCTTGTGCTCCTCGTTATTATAGGATTTTATATCCACCATTGCCATATCCATAACATCCACTAGTTCCTTATGTTCCCATAATGGTACCGACCCATTAGTATCTATAAAACATGTTAAATTCATTTTTCTAACTTTCTTAAATAAATCTGTTAAAAACTCACTTTGGAGGGTGCACTCTCCACCTGAAACTGTAATTCCAGATATAAAAGATTTATTCTTGTCTATTTCACCGATAACTTCGTCTACAGTCATATTAAGTGCTTTAGGGGAACTGTTTCTTTTGCAAATTTTTAAACATTCATCACACGTGCTACAGGCCTTGGGGTTCCACACAATGTTATTAGCTTTAATTTTAAGAGCATCATAATGGCAAACACTTAAACACTCACCGCAACTATTACAAACATTTATAGTCTCTGGGTTATGACAATAAGAGCAGTTAAAATTGCACCCTTGTAAAAATATAGCTGTCCTATTACCTGGCCCATCCACAGAGCTAAAAGGTATAATTCGGTTTACTAGTCCCTTAATCATTTTTTCTTATCTTTCTGTCTAGTACCCTTTGATTTAGAGCTGCCCCAAGTCCTAGTGCTACTGTATCCTGTAATACCTGCTCTCCCTTTTGTAATTTTTCCATCTCTGATCTTTTAACAAGATATCCAGTAATTCTTATTACGTCACAATCAGTAGAATATGCTGAAAAATATCTCATTTTCTGTTTGAAAGCACCTTTAATAATATCTAACACATAACGCGGATTAGCTTTAACAGTGCTATCAAAATTAAATATATCGCCTATTCCTGAAGGAAAGAATTTATGAAATTTAGCTGCCTCTACTATATGCTGTAAAAGTTCAGGTTCATCCCCAATTGGAATTCTACATCCTGGGCTTATTCCCATATCAGAATCAATTCCCACTTGAGCATGTAATAAATATTTTCCTTCAAATACACTACAGTTAGGATCATTATATTTATTAACCTCTGTTTCTAATTTTTCAATAATTCTATAGCCTAAATTATTTGCTACCTCGCTATGCCCAAATCTATTTTCTACTTTTGATGCATCAATAAAATGATTCACACATTCAGCAAGTCCAAACATACCAAACATACCCGTGAAATTACCTTTACTAATTAACCCCTCTTTTACTAGGAAATTCGTCTCAAAGAACCCGCTTTCCTCCACTATAAATCTGATTCTCTCCTTCATATAACCCGCCATTTTCTCTACTGCATCCGGTAAAATGACATTTATAAATTCATCTTCATTTTCTGTTTTTACGCTAAGTCCAGCTAAATTCAGTCTAGATAACGTATAACTTCCACCACCTATAGTAAGTCCATTATAACAACTTGCTATAGCATAATTTCCATCAAACTCGTCAGTAAACATTTCATGATTGGCAAAACTTGGTTTTGCAGTTATTAAAGCAGTATTAATTGCATCAATAGCAAAATCATCTGGTGTAGACGTACTATATTTTAAAGTTAGGTTAGGAATTGCATTTTGCAGTTCTCTTTCCGCTCTTAGTATTAATCTCCCTGCCTTACTGTCATTTGGTCCTATATTAGCATGACAAAAGGAATCTGTTATGGTTCTATCTATATGTGTTAAAAATAATTTTATCGCATGAAAAGCCTCTTCTTCATTTATTATAAAAGGATCCAAAAGAGTATCAATATTTCCTATATATACTGGAAATGAAGTAATTGATGGTACATGTCTGTACAAAATCAACAAACTATTTGTAGCCTCCCAAATATCCACGGGCGCCGTAAGTCCTAAAAATTCGCTTCCATTTTTCATAAATTTTTCGTAATCAGGTACTATATATCTAGGCCTATATGGTGCATGGCCTTCAAAAAGATCACAAATTATACCCTCATCACGAAGTTCCTGAGTCTCCTTACTAATGTCTAGAACGTCTATGCTGTTTTCCGCTGCTCTCGCAAGAGTAAGTACCTTTTGCTCATAAGTTAGTTGCCCATTTTTAATAATTTCTAAAATGTTGTCCATTGTAACACCATCCATTTAAATTATTTTAACCACATTTCAAAATGGGTTGTTTAACATATAATTATGTGAATTTATTATATGCTGTTAATTATATTTTATATCCAATTCATATCTTTTGCAAAGGTTTTTTTCTTGTACTCAACAATAATTATTCAAAAGTAAAATCACGTAAATCTTTCCTTATATTTACAATTTTCTTGTGATGTGATATTGTCTAGTTATTCCATAATATGTATTTAGGCATAGTTCATATGATAGTTAGCACTATCTAATTTTTTAGGAGGGGTGTAAAATGTTAGTTTTTTCAATAATTCTAATAAATTTAGCATTTATTATTTATACGATTTCTATTTTAAATGAATTCAAACGAAGGACATTGCTAACTTGGCATACCATTATGTTTTGCGTAGGCTTCATTTTTGATATGGCTAGTACTATTATAATGTACAATCTTGCTGGAAGTAAGACAACAATTAGTTTACATGGTATGTTGGGATATCTTGCATTAGTGATTATGCTAATTAATGTCATTGGATCTGTGATTATATTAAATAAAAAAAGCAAAAATTTGTTAACTCAATTCTACAAATTTAGCTTGTTTGCATGGATTATATGGGTAATTTCTTTTATTTTAGGTATGCTTAACCACATGTAAAACGATAGAAGTCGCATTTAGGACTTCTTTTTTTTCTATATTAAAAACACTAGGATATTATTTTGCAAATTGGAAACACTATTAGTTGATGTTTGTCTAAAATGCATTGGGATATATAAGCAATAAATCTAATATATACCCCTATTATTATTAATAGCAAGGAGGGTTGTATTGTGTGCTCAGAAAACTTATCTAATGAGAAATTTATAAAGCTAGAAGATTTTATAGAAACTGTACCTAATGACCGTAGCTCTCTAATTGAAGTCTTACATAAAGCGCAACAAATATTTGGCTACCTACCTGATGAAGTTCAGGATTTTGTTGGAGAAAAATTGCATGTACCTACTGCTTCAGTATACGGTGTTGTAACTTTTTACTCATACTTCACTACGATTCCTAGAGGGAAATATGTTATAAATGTATGTACTGGAACCGCTTGCTTTGTGCGAGGGGCAGCAGATATACTCGGTGAATTTGAAAGAAGGCTCAATATATCTGCTGGAGAAACTACCCCGGATAAAAAATATACTATTGAAACTCTTAGATGCATAGGTGCCTGCGGACTTGCTCCAGTGGTGACTGTTAACGGTAAAGTTTATGGTCATTTTAAAACCAATGATGTAATTAAAATTTTAGAAGAATATTCAGAATAAGTACTTAAGAAAAAAGCGAGGAGGATTTAACCTTGAATAAAATAAATTCTTTTAAGGAACTTGCAAAAGCTCATGAGGGTTTCACTAAACTATTAGACCTTAGAAAATTTTCTCATAAAGAGGAATTAAGTGTGGAACACACTAGATGCAACCGTGATATTTTAGTTTGCGGTGGGACTGGTTGTATGTCTTCTGATAGTGCACTTATTATTGATAACTTGAACGCAAAAATCAAAGAAGCAGGCCTGGGCCAAGAAGTAAAGGTACATATAACTGGTTGTTTTGGTTTTTGTGAAAAAGGTCCTATTGTTAAAATAGAACCTGATGATGTATTTTATGTTCAAGTAAAACCGGAGGATGCAGAAGAAATAATACAGCAACATTTACTTAAAGGTAACGTAATCGAAAGATTGTTATACGAAGAACCAACACTAAAACAAAAGGTTAAAAGGCAAGATGAAATGTCCTTTTATAAAAAGCAGTATAGAATTGCACTTAGAAACTGTGGACTAATAAATCCAGAAGATATACGAGAATCAATAGCCGAAAAAGGTTACATGGCCCTTGGCAAAGTTCTTACTTCCATGTCTCAAGATGATATTATTGATCTAATCTCAGATTCTGGGCTTCGAGGACGTGGAGGTGGTGGTTTCCCTACAGGCAAAAAATGGTCTTTTGCTAAGAGCTATAAAGCAGCTCAAAAATATATTATATGTAATGCAGATGAAGGCGATCCTGGTGCTTTTATGGATCGTTCCATACTAGAAGGCGATCCTCACAGTGTGTTAGAAGCCATGGCTATCGCTGGATACGCTATAGGTTCCTCCATTGGTTATATATACATTAGAGCGGAATATCCCTTAGCCATTGATAGACTTAAAATAGCTATTAATCAGGCCCGCTCCTATGGTCTTTTGGGTAATAATATTTTGGGAACTAACTTTAACTTTGATGTGTACTTAAAATATGGTGCAGGTGCCTTTGTTTGTGGAGAGGAAACTGCTCTTATACAATCTATTGAAGGATATCGTGGAGAACCTACTAACAAGCCCCCCTTCCCAGCTGAGAGTGGTCTTTGGAATAAACCAACCTCCGTTAACAATGTAGAAACCTTCGCCTTAATACCTGCAATTATAAATAATGGTGCAGAGTGGTTTAGCTCCATAGGAACTAAAACTTCTAAAGGGACTAAAGTTTTTGCTCTTGCAGGAAAAATAAATAATGTGGGACTCGTCGAAGTTCCAATGGGAACTACACTCCGTGAAATCATATACGATATTGGTGGAGGCATTAAAAACGGACGTGAATTTAAAGCAGTTCAGACTGGCGGACCTTCTGGGGGATGCATCCCTGCCTCTCTTTTGGATACTCCCATAGACTACGAATCCTTAAATTCCATAGGCTCCATGATGGGCTCCGGTGGAATGATTGTAATGGATGAAGATAACTGTATGGTGGATATTGCAAAATTCTATCTTCAATTTACTTTAGAAGAATCCTGTGGTAAATGTACTCCTTGTAGAATAGGGAATACTAGATTATATGAAATAGCTGAAAAAATAACAAAAGGTACTGCTACAGAGAGGGATATATCTAATATAAGGGAGCTTGGTAATATTATAAAAGATACTTCTCTTTGTGGTCTTGGCCAAACATCTCCAAATCCTATTCTAAGTAATTTAAAGTATTTTGAAGAAGAATTTAATGCTCACGTAAGAGATCATCACTGTCCTGCTGGGGTATGTAAAGACTTATTAATGTACCACATTACAGATAAATGTATAGGTTGTACCCGTTGCGCTAAGATTTGCCCTGTTACCTGTATAAGTGGAAAAGTTAAAAAGCTACATGTTATTGACCAAGATAGATGTATTAAATGTGGTTCATGCTATGAAGCGTGCCCAGTAAATGCCATAATACGAAAGTAATACAAAAGAGAGGTGATAAATTTGAACTCAGTAACTTTAACTATAAATGGTATAGAAACTAAAGTAGCAGAGGGTACTTCTATACTAACTGCTGCGGAAAGTCTTAATATTCATATACCAACACTATGTCACTTTAAGCTCCATGATGACAGAACTATAAATGACCCTGGCTCTTGCAGAGTATGCGTTGTAGAGGTGGTAGGTCGTAGAAATTTAGCTCCTGCATGTTCCACTCCTGTAACTAACGGTATGGTTGTAGTAACAAATTCCATTAGGGCTATAAAATCACGTAGAGCAATAGTTGAGCTCTTTCTATCTAATCATCCTAAAGAATGTTTATTATGTGAAAAAAATCTTCAGTGTGAGCTTCAATCGCTAGCTGCAGAGCTTGACATTCGAGAAATTAAATACGAAGGTAAAATGTCCCATTATGAGGTAGACAACTCAAGTTATTCTATTATTAGAAATTTAAACAAATGTATTTTGTGCCGGCGTTGTGAAACTATGTGTAATGAAGTTCAAACCTGTAATGTTTTGTCTGGAATTAATAGAGGTTTTATAACCAATGTAGCTCCTGCTTTTAATGCACCTTTAGCCGAAACCAACTGTACTTTCTGTGGTCAGTGTGTTGCTGTATGTCCAACTGCAGCATTAACGGAAGTACATTTCATGAACAATGTATGGGACGCTATTGCCGACCCAGATAAAATTGTGGTAGTGCAAACCGCACCAGCCATAAGAGCTGCTCTTGGAGAATCCTTTGGTTTAGAACCTGGCACTCTAGTTACTGGTAAAATGGTATCTGCCTTGCGTGCTCTAGGTTTTGATTATGTTTTTGATACAGACTTTGCAGCTGACTTAACTATAGTGGAAGAAGCTAGTGAACTTGTACATAGGCTAGAACATGGCGGTACGCTTCCTATGCTCACAAGTTGCTGCCCAGCATGGATAAATATGTTAGAACATGACTACCCTGAAATGCTAGATATTCCTTCAACTTGTAAATCCCCTCACCAAATGTTTGGCGTTATAGCCAAAACATATTTTGCAGAAAAAATGAATATTGATCCAAAAAAAATGATAGTAGTATCTGTTATGCCTTGTCTTGCCAAAAAATATGAAGCTGCAAGAGATGAACTAAAGCATGATAATTTAAGAGATGTAGATATTGTAATATCCACTAGGGAACTGGCAAAAATGATAAAGGAAGCAGGTATTGAATTTAACTCTTTAGAAGATGATAATTTTGATGATCCATTAGGGGAATCCACCGGAGCTGGAGTTATTTTTGGGGCTTCCGGCGGAGTTTTAGAAGCTGCTGTCCGTACTGCTTATGAGTGGATTACAGGTGAAACTGGTCCTGCGTTACAATTCCACTCCATTAGAGGGCTTGAAGGTACCAAAAAAGCAACTATTAAGATAAAAGACATGAACGTAAATGTAGCAGTAACCAGTGGCCTAGGTAATGCCAGAAAATTACTTGAATCCATAAAAAATGGTGAATCTACCTATCATATAATCGAAATCATGGCATGCCCCGGTGGTTGCATTGGTGGTGGGGGGCAACCCTATATTTACGGTGATAGTGATATACTTCAAAAGAGAATAGATGCTATATATAAAGAAGATAAAAATAAAGCAATAAAAAAATCCCATGAAAACCCTTCTATTCTAAAGCTTTATAACGAATACTTAGGAGCACCTTATGGAGAAAAAGCTAAAGATCTCCTTCATACTCATTATGTTAATCGTAAGTATCAAAAGATGAAAAAATATGAACCTAGAAAATAAAACATCAAATTTAAAAGAGGCGATGACTAGCTCATCGCCTCTTTTTATCTACAATGAAATTGTTTCATCGTGACCTTGTATTTTTATTAAACTATATATTCACATGCAGATTAAGCCACTTTATTATATCTAAAATTACTTCTTCCTTATTAATTTCATTAAGAATCTCGTGTCTTCCATCTTTATAAAGCTTATAAGTTAAATCTACGATTCCATGTTCTTTATAAGTATTAAAAAGTTTTAAAACACCCTTACCATTTTTCCCCACGGGATCTTTTTCCCCTGATATAATATATATTGGCAACCCTTTTGGGACCTTCGTAATTTGCGTATTGTCAGCTATACTTTTAATTCCACCTAAAAAATCATAAAAGAATCCTGCTGTGAAAACCGTACCACAGAATGGGTCGTTTATGTATTTATCTACTTCTTTGTTATCCCTACTGAGCCAATCAAAAGCTGTTCTATTTGGCTTAAACGAATTATTATAGCTTCCAAAAGATAATTTATCTAATTTATTACTTTTGCCACTTCTTCCTATTTTTCGGATTTCTCCTTTTGCTATTAGTCTAGCTATATCTATAATAACTCCCTGCTTCCCGCAAGATCCTGAAAGAATTGCACCCTTTAATTCGCTTCCATATAAACATATATATCTTTGTGTTAAGAAAGATCCCATACTATGACCAAATAAAAGTATAGGCAAGTTAGGATTTTCTTCTTTTATTATCTTGTTTAGTCCATGCATATTTTCCACCATTGAGTTAAAGCCATCCTTACCTAATTCCCCTAGTTTCTCAATTGTACCGGCAGTCTTTCCATGACCCCTATGGTCATTTGCGTAAACAATAAACCCGTCATTTGTGAGTGCTCTTGCAAACCCTTGATATCTTGCTGCTGTTTCAGCCATTCCATGGGCTATCTGAACTATACCCTTAACTTGCACCTCCACATTCGGTAACCATCTGTATACAAATATCTCTAAATCACCCTTGTCCATAAAACTAAAGTTTTCTAATCTCATAACTTCATCCCCCTATTGGTTCCTTTATAACAATAATTTTATAGTAAACTAAGAAAATATCACACACACTAATTATACCTTATCCATGATTTGTAAAGCTATCAAATAAATATTGTTTTAAATATTTTTCACATTATATTCATCATTTTTGTGTTTTATTCACATTATTTTAAGTTGTAAACTCAAAATACAAAAAACCACACCGTATAAATCTATTATTCATAGATTTATTAGTGTGGCTCTCATTTCTCATAGCTATATTTCGTATTTACTCTCGTTTTAAATTATAGCACTAAAATATATATTTGCAAAGTAAATTATTAAAATTTTAATACCAATATTACACTAAAATATATTTTTTAACATATTACACCTTATTCATCTATAATTTTATAATCTGCTTCTATATATTTATCTTCATCATAGAATTTCTCTGATTGCCCATAAACTTTAACACTGGTTTCTACAGCATTTTTAGTAATATATTTTACAGCATATATAGTACCATCAATAGTTTTATCTACTAGCACCGCGGTTACTGCTGCAGTTATTTTTGTAGTTTTACCTACCACTTTTGAAGCAATTCTACTATATTTCACTGTATCTTGCGCTAATTTATTCTTACCTGAAATTTCTGCTATAGTAGATATAATACTTCCTGTTTTTTTAATACCATACTCAGCGGTATTCCCAACTATCTTCCCCGTGCCATATATTATTTCACCTAATATTGTCATAATTATCACCATACCTATATTTTACTTTGCCATAGTCTATGGTCTACATTCCCTATGCCGTATGCCATATTACTATTATACCATATTACTTACAAATTATTAATTACAACCACTCCTTACAATGATGAATATCCTCTAGCTAACATTTAGTTGTATAAATCTTTTAAGGTATTGTATAATGAGTAATGTTATACAACAGAAAAATATTTTAACTATATATGTTAAATATACGGGAGTGAAGATAATATATGACAAAAACTATTTTTAAAGGAAGTGCAATGCTAAATCCTGTCCCTGTAGTATTAATTACCTCAAAAAATAAAGAGGGAAAAATAAATGTATTTACAGTAGCATGGATAGGAATGGCTTGTACAAAACCACCAATGATAACTGTAGCCATAAAACCTGAAAGGCTTTCATATGAATATATAAAAGAAAGTGGTGACTTTGTAGTAAATCTCCCTAATTCTAAAATGGTTAGAGAAGTTGATTACTGCGGTGTACGATCTGGAAAGCAAATAGATAAAATAAGTGAAATGAATTTCACAACTGAGGACAGTAAAGATGTGTCTGCTCCTTTAATTCCTCAATGCCCCGTATCTCTAGAGTGCGTGGTTAAGAGCATTACCCCTCTGGGTACCCACGATTTATTCTTAGCAGAAATTGTAAATACCCATGTAGATAATAATTTAATAGATACTAATGGAAAAATTCATTTTGAGTTGGCAGATCTTATTACTTATTCTCACGGCGAATATTTTAGTGTTAATTCCAAACCCCTAGGCAAATTTGGTTATTCTGTTCAGAAAAAAAACAAGAAGGCACAATCAAAAAATAAAAAGAAAGCCTGATCTAAACTGGTACCTATAGACTAGGCACTTAGAAAAAAAGTGTTTGAGCTGTAGGTGCTTTTTTTGTATAATTAAATACATAGTGAGAGGTGGTAATTATGAGTAAAGTTTTATTTTCAAAAGCAGGTATATTAGCGCTCCAAAAAAATAAAAATGTCCTTAATGTAAGTAATAAAGCCATTACATATACAGATGACTTTAAACGCTTATTTATTGATGAATATATGTCAGGTAAATTACCAAGGGATATTTTTAAGGAAAATGGCTTTGATGTGGAGATCATTGGAATGATACGTATTAATCAATCTGCATTTCGCTGGAAAGCACTGTATAAAGCAAACGGGATAGTTAGATTAACTGATACTAGAAAAGAGTTTTCAGGGCGTCCTCTAGTTCGAAAATTAACACCACAAGAGATAATTGAGAGGCAAGAAGCTAAAATTAAGTTACTTGAGGCACAGGTAGAATTGTTAAAAAAATTAGACGCGAAAGAAAGGCTGGTGGTACAAAGAAATAATAAAATTATGTCTAGGGATGCTTTTAAAATTATTGAAGAGATTATTCAAAAATATACCTTTAAAAATTCAATCAGGTACTTATGTGAATTATCAGGAGTATCTAGATCTGGATACTACAATTATCTTGCTTCAAAGGATATACAAATAGAACGCGAGAAGAGTGATATAAGACATAGAGACTTAATATTAAAAGTATTTACTAGGAGAGGATATAAGAAAGGTTCTAGGTCTATTAAAATGATTTTGAAGAATGAATTTAATATTATATATAGTCTAAAACGTATCCGTAGGATTATGAATAAATATAAAATAGTGTGTCCTCACAGAAAGTCAAATCCATATAAAAAAATTGCTAAGGCAACAAAGGAACATTGTGTAGTAAAAAATATTTTGAATCGTGAATTTAAGCAGGCTACGCCTGGAAAAGTCTTGCTTACTGATATAACATATTTACAATATGGTAATAGTAAAACAGCCTACTTATCAACAATTAAGGACTCTTCAACAAATGAGATATTAGCATATAAAGTATCAGATAGAATAACACTTGATATAGCGTTAGATACAATAAAGTATCTTGTTAAGACTAGACGTGTATCGTTAACAAAAGATGCATTTATTCATTCAGATCAAGGTAGTCATTATACAAGTCCAATATTTCAAAAGCTGCTAAAGAAATACAAATTAGCACAGTCTATGTCTCGTAGAGGTAACTGTTGGGACAACGCTCCTCAGGAATCATTTTTTGGACATATGAAAGACGAAATAGATATAAAATCATGTTCTACATTTGAAAATATTAAGAAAATGATTGATAAGTA
>NZ_JAENWM010000123.1 GCF_016650035.1 Clostridium sp. | reverse complement strand
TTTTTAAAAATTCTTGCACCGTGCAGGCTTGTTTGCTATACCTGTTTTTATTACAAACCGCTCTAATATCATTAAATTTTATAATTCTATACAACTCAAAACAAATTCAAGTTTTATTTATTAGTTTCCGTGAGTACTCAAACAATCCCCATACCCCACATAAAAATACCCTTCCTTACAATTTTTCAGATAATTAACTTATCTAAATAATTGTAAGGAAGGGTACCTCTTTTTAGCTTATTTTAATATAAGCTAAACTTTTAATCTACTATTGTTCCAGGATTCATAATACCGTTAGGATCAAAAGATTTTTTAATACTCTTCATAATCTCTATTTCACGTTGTGTGTATTGTTGAGACATATGTTTTTTCCTGGTTTTTCCTGTACCGTGTTCTGCAGTTACCGTTCCCCCATAACTTATGGCAGCGTTATACATTTCATTTCTCATATCATCTAAATAATCTGGCAACTCTCCATTTATAAGCATCAAGAAATTATGGATATTACCATCAGCTATATGACCAACAGCCGGAGATATAGTGTTATATTTTTTTGCAATTCTGCTTATATCTTTCAAAAGGTCAGGCACTGATCCAGGTGGAACAGCCATATCAAGAGCATCAGCTACATTTTCTTTATAAGCTGTATAAACATTACTCCTTATCTCCAGTAAAGTTCTCTGGTCCTTAGTTGTTTCTGCTATTAAGCTATCAACCGCACCGTTTTCTTCACACATACCTACAATTTTTTCACATTTTCCATAAAGTTCATCTTCACTTGCTTCATCTAATATAAACATCAAATCAACGGATCCATTATTTGCAGGATATTTAGCTCCTATATGTTTTGCAGCTTCTAACGCAATTTCTCTGTCCATATATTCTATTGCTAGAGGAGTTATTCCTTCCTGCAATATTTTTGGAACTACATTAGCCGCCTCTTCTGCACTATTAAAAGATATTAATAATGTCCCGATATTAGGATTCTTTGCATATAATCTAAGTGTAGCTTTTGTTACAATTCCTAATGTTCCTTCACTTCCAATCATCAGGTGAAGCAAATCATAACCCATATTATTTTTTAGAAGTTTTCCGCCTAACTGCACTATTTCACCAGTTGCTAATACTACTTCCATACCTTTAATATGGTTTCTCATGATACCATGTTTTACAGCACTTACTCCTCCGGCATTTTCAATAACCATTCCACCAATTTGTGCTCCTTCATCTCCAGGATGTACAGGGAAGAATAATTTATCATACTTTTTCAATTCTTCTAGCATTTTTTCTAAAGTTGCGCCTGCTTCTACTGTTATCATTAAATTATTAACGTCAACCTCTACAATATTATTCAATCTTTCAAGAGATAAAACTATACTTGATTGTGTAGGTATAGCCGCCCCACATAATCCTGTCCCTCCGCCTCTTGGGACAACTGGAACTAAATATTTATTTGCCAATTTTATTATCTCTGACACCTCGTTAGGTGTAGAAGGTTTAATTACTACACAGTCCTCTGAAGCTATCGGCCTTATTTTTAATTCAGTTTCATCATATAAATAACTCTGCATTTGTGATAAATCCGAAACTACCCAATCTTCTCCTACTATTCTAGTTAAATCGTTTATCAATTTCGCTTCCATATTAACCTCCTATTTATTATATTGTAACATTCTCATCTTTGGCTACTGGTTTCCATCCTATGATGCCTCTTAAAATCAGTGGTATTATGATAACAAATACCGCAATATATCCTAATGTTCCATATCCTTTTGCAATAAGTGGTATTAGTCCGAACTGTGCAATACACCATGTAACTATTACATACCCAAGAGATACAATTGTACTTCTCTTAGTTTGTTTTTCTTTTTTCACAGACTCAGAATCATTCCTAGATAAGACATTGACTATTCTATTTGTTGTTCCGTATATTAAGTTTACACCAGTAGATACTGCCCCTAGAATTATTAAGAACGATATCAAAGGAGTCGCCCATGTAGATCCCACACCATTCATAACAACAAATAATGCTGGTACTGCTTCTTTTAATATTCCATCTTGATAAAATGCCATTATACCTAATGTCGATAGCATAAGTACGGATGCGTTTATTACAAATCCCCATGCAGCAGCTTTTTTAGCATCATTTACATCTTTCAAAGCATTTGAGTGCGCTAAATATGCCCCAAGACAACAAGATTGAAAACCTGCATAAACTATTGTTTTCCATAAAGCTTGCCCAAAGGTGGCTTCATTAACTAATGCTCCTGACTTTAGACCTGCAATATTAGAAGTGATTTTACCCCATGCTGCAATTATATTTGGTAGGTATATAATAATTACTCCAAGAATAATAGCAATAGCTATATACGAAGCCGCTTTTCTTACTAACCCTGCGCCAAATATAGTCAAAAGCAACATTGCAGCTGCAATAAGAATAGTGTTAACGATATAATTTGTTCCAAATACAGTTGTTATAGTAGCTCCACCAGTTGCAAAAGCAACAGCTGTAGCAGTTATCAAAATTAATTGAAATATAATTTCGAATATGGGTGCCATTACTTTTTCCACAGGTTTATAAAATTCTACTGCCCAGCTTTTGTAATCATATTTTTTCCTATCCAGTGCAAATTTCCATGCATAGTAAAAAACAATTGCATTCAATGCTTGAGAAACTATTGGTAAGAAAGAAGCATACCATCCATATCCCACATAATACTCTATTACTTGCCTTCCTGATGCAAAACCCCCTCCAAAATGAGTTGTAAACCATACAAATGCTACTGCAAAATACGCAGGCATCATTTTTTTATTATTCATAAAAATCCCCCCTTATTTAGTATAATGCATATTTGAATATCTTGAACTATCTAACACTACCCCCCTTAAATTTAGTGTTTACAATATGTTCTTTTTATTTTTTATCTTATTAATCAATTGAGGTATAACCTTATAAACATCTCCAACGATACCATAATCAGCGATATTGAATATTGGTGCTGACGGGTCAGAATTTATTGCTAGTATCATCTCTGATTCCTTCATTCCTGCTTGATGCTGAGGAGACCCAGAAATACCACATGCTATATATAATTTAGGTTTTACCCTATTACCACTGTACCCTACTTGATGAGATTTGGAGATAAATCCTTCTTCAACTAAAGGTCTTGAACAGCCTACCACTCCTCCTAATAGTTCAGCTAGTTCTTCTATCATTTTAAAATCTTCAGAACTTTTAAGTCCCTTACCTGCAGACACAACAACTTTAGCATCAGTAATATTAAAATTTTCTTCAATAATTTCTTCTAATACTTCAATCGCATTATTTTTTATAACAACAGATTCATATGTTATTACCTCTCCTGTTCTTGTCTCATCTCTTTTCGCTTCATCAAACTCTTTAAATCTTACTGTAGACATTTGAGGTAGTAATTGTGATTTAATATGAGCCAATATGTTTCCACTAAAAGCAGGTCTTATTTGTACAAGTTTAGTATCTACATCGTCAATTTCAAGTCCTGTACAATCAGCAGTAAGTCCACATTTAAAAGTTGCAGCAACTCTAGGTGCCAGTGATCTCCCAAAATTTGTAGCTCCGAACAAACAAATTTTTGGGTTAACATCATCAATTACTCTAACTATATTTTTAACATAAGTCATAATTTCAGGGATATTAAATATCTCATCATCCTTTACAAAAAACACTTTATCTGCACCTCTATAAATGAGTTCATTTATTGGCAAATCAGAAGGTCCGCAAATACAGCAGTACACCTTTTCATTTGTTTTGTCTGCAAGTTCCCTTGCTTTTCCTATAAGTTCGTATGACACCTTATGTATCACACAATTCTTTTGTTCTGCGAAAACCATTACGCCACTATATTCTTTCATTTATCTCACCTCCAGAACTTTCTCTTCTATCATGATATCCAGAAACTCATCCATAGCATCGTCTAGATTATCTCTCCATAATTTTCCTTCTCTATGAACAGCCGCAGGCACTTCAATTTTCTTAACGACAGTTCCAGACCCTTTAATTCCTGTAGATGACTCATCTAAATTATCTTTTAACTCTTCCAGTCCCCAAGTCGTAATTTCTGCTTTTCTTGCTTTCATTTTATCTTTGAATGCAGGAAGCCTAGGATAATTTATATCCTTTGTTACAGTTAATAGACCAGGTAGTCTCATTTTCTTAATATATATTCCATCCCAAATATCTGTTACTAGAGTTATGTTTTCTTTGTTGATTTCATTTATTTTTTCTACAAAACAGATATGTGGAATATCTAAAAATTCTGCAATTTCAGGTCCAATTTGCCCTGTATCACCATCAACTGTTTGCATTCCAGCAAGTATTAAATCAAATTCCCCTATATTCTTTATACCTGCTGCTAATGTATAAGCGGTTGCTTTACAATCAGAACCTCCAAATTTTCTGTCACTAAGCAATATTCCTCTATCTGCGCCTCTTGATATTGCTTCCCTTAATGCACTCTCTGCACTTGCTGGTCCCATACTGATTGCAATTACTTCCGCTCCCATATCTTCTTTAATTTGAACTGCTGCCTCCAATGCATTTAAATCAAAAGGATTAATCTCTGTCCCAGCAGATGTTCTGTCTACTACTCCTCTTCCACTGTCAAATTTTACCTTTTCCATGTCTGGTACCTGCTTTATCAGTACAATTATTTTCATTTCCCTCTCCTAACTGGTCTTTATTTAAAATCTTTCAAAATCTAATAATTAATTACAACAACTAACTTATCCCCGTACCTGGATTCAGAATATTATTTGGATCAAAAACATTTTTAATTCCTCTCATTATTTCCAAGTGTTTATCTGAATACTGAATATGTAGGCTTTTATTTCTTATTTTACCAACACCATGTTCAGCGGTTATTGTTCCTCCAAGTTTTATGGAAAGTTTATATATTTCTTCCGATAATTCATTATAACAATCAGGTTTCTCTCCTGTTTCTGTCATTATAAAGTTATGAATATTCCCATCTCCAACATGTCCAAAAGAAGGCATTCTAACATTATATTTTTTTGAAAGTTCTTCTATGCCATTCATGTAGTGAGTTATATTACCCACAGGAACAGCCACATCTAATATATCGACAACCTGGGACTTAATACTTGGATATCCGTGGCTCCTTATTTCCAAAATTGTTCTTTGCTCTTTTGCTGTTTCTGCTATCAAACTGTCTACTGCACCATTTTCTTCGCACATTTCAACTATTTTAGCGCTAGTTTCATATAAATCATCTTCTTTAGGTTCATCCAAAATGAAATACAAGTCTACGATACCTTTTTTAGCGGGCCATTCTAGTCCTAAATCTTTTGCTGACTTCAGCATAAAATCTTTTTCTAAATATTCTATAGCTAATGGAACGATTCCCTTTCGGAGTATTTTAGGCACAACTTCAACGGCTGCTTTTTTATCAGTAAATGATACAATTAAACTTCCTGTATTGCTTGATTTAGGATACAACTTCAAAATTGCCTTGGTTACAATACCTAATGTACCTTCACTTCCTATCATAAGATGAGTCAAATCATATCCCGAATTATCCTTCATAAGTTTTCCACCAGTCTTAATTATTTCTCCTGTTGGAAGAACTACTTCTAAACCTTTTATTTGGTTTCTCATAACGCCATATCTCACTGCTCTTACGCCTCCAGCATTTTGTACAACCATGCCTCCAACTTGTGCGCCTTCATCTCCTGGATGTACAGGAAAAAACAAACTGTCATGGATTTTGAATCTTTCTTCCAAATCCATGAGCGTAACACCGGCTTCACATTCAACCATCATATTATTATCATCGACTTCAATAATTTTATTTAATCTCTCCATGGAAAGAATTACGCTAGGTTTAATAGGTACAACTGCACCCGCACAACCTGTCCCACCACCTCTCGCTATAATAATAAGGCTTTCATTATTAGCATACTTTAATACTTGCGATATTTCCTCAGTATTAGCTGGTTTAACAACTATACAGTCATAGCAAGGAACTGGTGCTATCGCATGTTCAGTTTCATCTTTGATATAACTGCTTATTTTCTCAGCATCATTTATGACCCAATCATTTCCCACTATCTTCTTTAAACTCTCAACAATTTTAATATTCATAATATCCCCTTCCACGAACCTTTTTTGTTAGAACCCTTTTTTCAAGAATTATTTTATAAATTTCAGCAAATTAACAGAATATTATAAAATAAATTCATATTGTTTTACTATTGTAGCATAAACAATGCCAAATATAGCTTATGCTAGCAAAGAACAATCGAGAACATTATAACTTACCATTTTATTTTTTTAGGACTTTGAATATTTTATATTTCAATGTCTTTCAATGTGCAAATCTCTTGCAAAATGAAAGTTATAATTGCATTTTGCAAGAGTTTATGATATTGTTTTACCATATCATTTTATATTGAAGGGAAGTAATTTATATGAATACTATTTCAGAAAATCTCTTAAATAAAATATCTAATCCGATAATTATATGTAATAGTTCTGGAGAAGTATTACATACTAATTTCATAATGAATGATGTTTTTGACTATTCAAAAATGAAACATCCAAAAATTGTGCAAGAATTTGATATGAATTTTAACTATGAAAATATTTTGGGAAATGAGCCTATTAATGGAAGTGTTTTGCTGAATGGTATTCCATCTGCTGTTAGCATATATAGTTTAAGTGACAAATACAATTCAGTTAATATTATCTATATGTTTGATACCTCGGTTATAAATAATCAAATTATAGATAAGTTGATAAATGAAATTGATGAAATAGTTGTTATTTTCAATGAGTACGGAGTACTCCAAAAAATGAATGCTCTATGTGATGATCTTTTGCCCTTTAATCGTTCGCAAGCACTTGGACAAAGCATTTACGACATGTCAAAAAATGGTTTGGTAAAGAACCCTATTATTGTTGAGATGCTAAAAGTTAAAAAGAAAATTTTTAGGAATGTTAAATATCCAAACGGAAAAATTATTTCCTATACAGCAGTACCTTTCTTCCATAATAATGGTAATTTAAAGGGTGGCGTAGTTACAGGTAGAGATATAACCCGCTTAATAAAATTACAAGCCAGCATGAATTTAGATACTCACCAACCTGAAACTATAGATTATATTAGTCAAAGTAAGGTTATGGATAACATCAAAAGAATGGTCATAAAAGCAGCTGCTTCTGACTCATCCATATTTATATATGGAGAATCAGGTGTTGGTAAAGAAATTATTGCGAAAATGATTTATAACTATAGCCAAAGGCGGGAAAAACCTTTTGTTGCAATAAACTGTGGTGCAATACCCTCAGAACTTTTAGAATCTGAATTTTTCGGCTATGAAGAGGGCACCTTTACAGGCGCTAAAAAGGGCGGTAAAAAAGGCCTTCTAGAGGAAGCCAATGGTGGAACCGTTTTTCTCGATGAAATTGGGGAATTGCCAATGCCAATGCAAACAAAACTTCTTAGAGTCCTACAGGAACGTATAGTCACAAGAGTAGGTGGAAGTACCCCGATAAGCTTAGATATAAGATATATAAGCGCTACAAATATAACTGAGGTGGATCTTCATAATAACAAAAAATTCAGACAAGATTTATATTATCGTCTTAATGTTATACCCATTAAGATTCCACCTATTAACGAGAGAAGAGAGGATATTATTCCTTTAATTAATTTTTTTCTTGATTTTTACAATAAAAAATATAATAGAAATTTAACTTTTTCACCAGTAACTTTTAAAATACTTTCTCAGCATGATTGGCCTGGAAACATAAGGGAGCTTAAAAATATGATAGAAAGGTTAATAGTCCTTGCAACTGATGATATTATCAGCGAGAATGAACTTAACATACTCATTAACCTGGATGATATTGAATACCATACAAATGATATACCCTCCGTTATAATAAATGGTTATACTAACCTACCCACTGTATATGATGTAGTTGATCAAATAATGATTTCAAAAGCACTAGAAAAACATGGCTCTGTTGTGGAAGCTTCTAAAGAATTGGGGATTAACCCTTGCACAATACACCGCAAAATCAAGAATGGTTCTATAAGATTGTAAAATGTCTGTCCAATAACCAACTTTAAATATATACGAACTTTATTTTAATTTAGTTAGGTCTCTGGGTTTCTTTTTTAATGTTACACAAATTGTTAGATTCGAATAGAGATCTGCCTCCAAAACCCCACCAAACCCACATTCCATCGTCACCCAATTTAATAAACTTCTGATTCCAAACCCTCTTTTTCTCCCTAAATAACCCAAAACCAAAATCAAATCTATATTTAAATT
>NZ_JAENWM010000029.1 GCF_016650035.1 Clostridium sp. | reverse complement strand
TTTTTAAAAATTCTTGCACCGTGCAGGCTTGTTTGCTATACCTGTTTTTATTACAAACCGCTCTAATATCATTAAATTTTATAATTCTATACAACTCAAAACAAATTCAAGTTTTATTTATTAGTTTCCGTGAGTACTCAGCTTAGGTAAAACATGATAACACTTCTTCTATTATAGCAGATAAATATTCGATTTACAAATACTATTCTTGGATCTTAATTTCTATTTTTTCTAATTTAACTTTGCTCATAACAGCATCTTGGATCTTACGAAGTTCTTCTTGTGAAAGTGCTGTTTTGTCAGTTTTAACTAGTATTTCCACTAAATCATCATTTATACTGCACAATGATTGTTCATACCCTTGAGCTTTAAGTGCAAGTTCTATGTCTGCTTCATTCTGAGAAGCTGTGGATAGACTTAAGTACTGATCTGCCGCCTTTGACTTTTGTGCTTCTGGAGTATTTGCATCATCTATTAAATCTTGAAATGTTTGAAGAGTCCTGTTAGCCATTGCAACTTTTGATAATTTGGCTTCCTCAAAGAAAGTTGAAGAAGTTTTTGTTTCTTTTAAGGATATTGCAGTCTTCTCATTGTTAAAATCATTATCATTTACATATAACGGTCCATTCACCTTTGTTGCAAGATATCCTGCACACACTATTAGTACTACCAACGTTAATATTATACCTGATTGTTTTTTGTTCATAATATTTTCCCCCCATCTACCTTTCTAAGAAATTATATGCTAATTATTCATAGGATATACATTAACTTTACTTTCAGGCAAATTAAATAAGTTAATTACCGCCTGTCTAATCCTAAGTTCCGTAACTTTTTCGTTTGAACCTTCCGCCACGACGCAGACACCTGTAATAGTCGGCTTGAATGTTTTTACAATTAGCGGCTGATTTTCGTTTCCATTATTAGACATAACCACTGTTCTTCCACTATTTTCTTGAGTGATGTTTCGTTTTCCTCCTCCAGTATCATTTTCAACTGTGTCACTTTTAGAATCATTAATATTTATCGCAGGAACACTTTCTTCTCCACTCTCAAAATAGATCATCAGTTGTACCTTTCCAACCCCCTGAATACCTTCAAGTGTTGATTTAAGCTTAAGTTCTAGTTGTGATTCATAATCTGTTAATTGAATCGGGTTATTTTCACTAGAAGTTTTATCCTGCTGCGATTCATCGATGGCTGTTGTAGTTGAACTTCCCGATTTAAAAAAGCTACTGGCTAAAACTATTACAACTGCCACTAAAATTAATAGGACTAAGTTTGCTAACATCTTATCGGATTTTTTGCTACTACTGTTTTTGTTATTGTCATTTCCACTATTCAATTTTGTTTTAATGAACTCAGTAAATTTACTAAGCAAATTATCATTATTCATAGAAATCCTCCTCTTTCATCATTTTTGGTATATATAAATTACTGTGCATAGGTTTTATGAATCTAATTTATAGACAATAATAACATCTTTTGATATTTGAAATTTACTACTTAATCGGCTCTTTATTTTGTCACCTTCCTCTCCATTCAAAATGGTCCTTTTAGATGCATTAACACTGGTTGTATCTATTTTTATTTTACTTATATTTTTAACACCGCCTTCTGCAATTCCAATTTCCATCTTATTAATATTGAACTGCGAATCACTATCATCATACACAATTTCTATATCAGCATTGTACTTGTTTTCTGGAAAAGCCTCTTGCAAATCTGTAATACATTCTTTTTCCAAATTATTTTTAAAATTATCAGACGTCTTTATTATGTTAATATCTTTGTATTTTTTAATATCTGTAGCTGGAGTACTACTCTCCATATAACTTGTAGCTTTATTGGAATACGAATATAAATCAAAGTTTTTGTCAAGAATTTTCATTAAAGGATTTATTATTACCACAATTAATATGAGTCCTAATACAAATTTAGCATATTTTTTTATATTATTATCTGGCAAGATCATCTCCACTGCAGTAATAAAAAATACAGCAATAGTTATATTTGTTACCCAGACTTTTAATAACTCTATCAAATTATCACCACCTCCTTTATAAATAAGTTACATTAAATTTTAACCCATTATGCTTCTTCCGGTTGAGGCTACTATTGCAATCATTATAAAAAACATTATACTTACTGAGATAACGCAAGACATTAAAAGCAGAATAGAATCTCCTACTGAATTTATACACTCTACTGTGCGTTTGTCACTTATTGGTTCGATTAGTGCAGCTGCAATTTTATATAAAAAAGCCATAATTAATAATTTAATAATGGGGAATAAAACTATTATTATAATAATAACTAGTCCCAGTCCACTTATGGCGTTCTTTAGAAGAAGCGAGTATCCAGCTACTGTAGAAATTGCATCAGACAGTGCTTTTCCAACTACCGGTATAAAATTATCTACTGCGAATTTCGCTGTTTTTATAGTAACTTGATCTATGGTTGAAGCTGCTATGCTTCTTAAAGTAATTACGCCAATAAAAAGTGTAAGCACTATTAACTGTATCCAAATAGCAATTTGTTTTAAAATCTTTGTCAAATTATTTATTTTATAATCACCAGATATATTATTTACAAACTGTAGTACAAAGCTCATAAATATTATAGGGATAATAATATCCACATAAATTCTAGAACTTATAGTTGCAAACCCCATTATCACAGGATCAAGTAAAGTTGCCTCTGCAAATCCTCCCACACTAGCTAGTAGCATCATGAGTACTGGCATAAGAGCTACCATAAAATCTGTCATATTAAAAATTGTAACTCTAGCTAGCTCTACTACTACATAAAAGCTTTTAGTTATCAGCACTATCATTACACCGTAACATGCAAAATAAGCAATGTTAGATAGACTTTCATTATCGAAGGCACTTTGAAGATTATGGAGAAGTGAGCATACAATAGCAATAATTATAAGGCTTCCAATTAATTGCATCGATGCAATAACTTCTTTAAATGAGAATCGTATAACATAATTAGATATCTTTTTAAAACTAAGACCATTTTCACCAGTTCTCAAAAATCCTTTTACAAAAGTTCCAGGATCCATATCATTTAGTATTTCATTTTCCGTTTTTATCTTAGTAATATAATCATATAAATTATTTATTTCATTTTGTTCTATCTGTCCTATGTCTCCTATGTCTCCTATGTTACTTTTTCCACCTATTTCACCTGTTTCAGTAGCTTGTACACTAATAGGTAAACATAATAATAATAATAATATAACCACTAATATTTTTTTCATATTATACCTCTACATTATTTTTAGAATAGATTGCATTACTGCCATTAAAATAGGTATTGCAAGGACCAATATAAATATTTTGCCAGCGAATTCTACCTTACCTGCAAGACTATTCTCTCCAGCATCCCTACATATTTCACTACAAAAAGAAGCTAAATAGGCAATCCCAAGTATTTTGAAAACTGTGTTTAAATACACAACATCTATATTGGCTTTATTTGCCAATGTTTGTAAAAAGCTCATTATTATTGTAAGTTTATTTACCATAAACAAAAATATTAATATTCCTGCTGCAATGCTAACCTGAATCGCTAGATCATCTCTTCTGCCCTTAAATATAAGCACAATAAAGAGTGCCGTGAAAGCAAATGCAACAATTTTAATCATGTCCATAATGACCTCCTTAAATGTATCATTACCACTCCATGTCCTAAAACTGAAACAGTGTTTTTACTGAGGTAAATAATTTATTTACTAGATTTATCACCATCATAAGAATTATTATCACTCCAGCTAAATTAGCAACTACAGCAAGATCATCTTTACCACCACTTTTTAAAACCTTATCAATAATAATAATTAGAATACCCGTTGCCCCTATTTTGAATAGCAAGCTAACATCTAACATTTAAAAACCTCCTCCCTATATTAAGGCTATAACCAGCATTGCTCCAAAAGAAAAACCTAAAGCTCTATACATTTTTATGTTCTTACTCATAAATTCTTCAGATATCACAATTTGTTTTTTTAAATTTGCTATAGTAAGTATAAATATACTATTTTGACTTTCAATATCAGATTCACCTAGCGTTTTAGATAGGTCTAAAATAACATTTATATCATCAAAGTTTAGATATAATTTGCTTTTAATAGCATTTAATGCACTATTCATGGCCTCATAAACATTTTCATATTCATTGTTTACGAGTAATTCACTAGTCCTATTAAAAAGCTCCTTTATTGGCTCCTTACTTTTTTGTGCTACACTTTTAAAAGCATCCGGCAAAAGAGCATGTACATAAGTAATTTCATTTTGTAGTTGATGAATTGCTCTATGAATTTCATTTAACTGATAAACTCTATATTTTAACTTCTCACTGTATATAAATCCAACCATACTTGAAGCACCAATAATTACCGCACATCCAATTACTTTAATCATAGCTTGGCCTCCATAAATCTTTCCCAAGAGTAAAATCATAAATGCTTTCAATTGTTCCAATTCCTTTTTTATTACTAAGTACTATGCCTCGCGCGAAGACAAAGTTTTCCACGATATCTTTAAAAACTAGCCGCTTATACAAATCATCAATACCAAATCCATGAATAGTTGTGACTAAACTAATACCAGAATTTAATGCCATTAAAATACTTTCTATATCCTTTTGGGTACCAATTTCATCACAAACTATAACATCAGGGGACATGCTTCTAATTGCCATCATAATTCCTTCGCTCTTAGGGCAATTATCTAGTATATCTGATCGTACACCCACATCCATCTGTGGTATTCCTTTAAACGAACCCGCTATTTCCGATCTTTCATCAATTATAGAAACATTTTTACCGCTAAAGTTTTTATCTTTATTCCCATCTGAAATAACTCTTGAAATATCCCTAAGCAGCGTAGTTTTGCCACATTTAGGGGGCGATATAATTATTGTATTGTAAACTGAATTATCGTGGATAATATAAGGGATTACTCTATCAGCACAACCAATAACTTCTTTGCATACTCTTATGTTAATAGATGAAATATCTTTAATAGTTTTTATGCTATTGTTTTCAATAACACAAATCCCACATAATCCAACTCTATGTCCACCTTTTATAGTTATATATCCCTGTCTAATTTCGTCTTCAAAAGCATATATTGAGTAATTGCTTATTCTCTGCATAATATATTTTATGTCTTCGCTCGTTGCAATATATTCCCAAATTTCTTCTTTGTTGCCAATATGAATAAACAAAGGCTTGTTTATTTTTATTCTAAGTTCTTGAAGCTTTTGCAAATTAGGAATCTGTTCCAATTTGCTTCTAATGGTTTTTGGCAGTATTTCAAATAACTCTTTTGTATCTAACATTTTTATCACCCTCTCATATATAATTTCTATTTTACTAACCTGTAAAATATGCCATATAAATTGAAAACTTTTTATCCAAGTACCATTCATTTTACATAATATATGTATTGACTTTCAAAAAAAGAATAAAAAAAAAGAACCATATAGGTTCTTTTGAAAAATTTATACTCTTAACATATAATCACCATTTCTGGTATCTATTCTAATAGTTTCACCCTCATTAACAAACATTGGAACTTGAACTATTGCTCCTGTTTCTACAGTAGCTGGTTTTGTTGCACTTGAAGAAGTATTACCTTTAACCCCTGGTTCGGTACTAGTTATAACAAGTTCTACAAAGTTTGGAGCTTCTACTGAGAAAGCATCATTCTTATAAAATTTTATAACAGCAAACATATTTTCTTTTAAGTATTTTATAGCACCTTCAACTTTTTCGTAGTTAAGCGGTATTTGTTCATATGTTTCTTGATCCATGAAGTAGTATAATCCTTCCGCTGAATATAAATACTGCATTTCTTTTCTTTCTATAACAGCTTCTTGCAATTTTGTAGTTGGGCTAAATGTTTTTTCTGTAACCCCTTGATTAATTACGTTTCTTAATTTAGTTCTTACAAATGCTGCTCCCTTACCAGGTTTAACATGTAAAAAGTCAATAACTGTATATACTTGTCCACCCTCATCAAATGTAGTTCCTTTTCGTATATCACCTGCTGATATCATTAAGTATCCCTCCAAAATTCGTTGTTAATTAAATTAATCCATTTATATTATAACCTTAACAAATATTTTATAACCATATTAAATGTAAATATCACAATGGAACAATGTTATTTTATCAAAACTTAGTAACATTTGCAAATATAATTATATATTTTTTCATTTTTTTATATTTTACTATGATTATACCACTATAATTAGTGCACATTACTTATTCTTTATAAAACTCATGCTAATATTTGTAATTTCAGCTTCTTTATTAATATTAATTGTTTCTACTTCTAAAAAATTTTTACTTTGGATTAAATTATGTAAGGAACTATACAATAATTTTATATCACCACTATAAATAACCTCAACACTGCATTCCTCTTTCTCTCTCATATTAATAGATTCCACTTTAAAATAACTGTTCTTACTTAAGCATTCCAAAATATCACTATACCCAAATTTTTCAACTTCATTAATATTTTTTTTTGCTTTATTGTACAATACGCTTTGATCTTTAATTTGGGCAGTCTTATTCTTTATAACAAGGAGTTTAAAAGATAAAATTCCCATTAACATGACGAGTATTACTAATATTCTTATATATTTTATACTTTTATACATTTTACACTCCTAATATAACTTTAAAATTAAAATCATCTTCATTTTCTTTATTTTTAATATTTGGGATTAATTTTTTTATTGAGTATTCATTTTCAATACACCTTATTACATATATATACTCCTCATAACTCCTAACTTCAATGTCTATTTCAAAGTTACTCCCAGTTATAATAATATTTTTGTAAGTTAAATTACTTTTCGTTAAAAAATCACTTATTTGCTTATATTTTTCAATAGTAAATATATCCTGTTTAACAGTTTTTAAAATGTTAATATTATTTTCCACAGGAGAAGACTGGTCTAAAATACTTGTTCTTTTAGAAATGTTTATTATAGTAGCTGTTAAAAAAATATTTGCTAGTAAGACCACTATAATACATATTTTTATTTTTTTATCCCTTATTATATTTTTTTTATCCAGATACCAGTTAGGAAAGAATGTTTTTTTTCCCATATCTACCTACCCTTTCACTAAAATATATTGTAGTAATTGTTCACGCTTTAAATCATCTAGTATTTGATTCGATAACGCTTGATTTTTAAATTCGTCAATGTTCAAGCCCTTAACATTTGCATAATACACTTTTTTACATAATTTTGCATAATCACTATACACTTCTAAAAATTCACTCATTGCATCTGAATATTTAAACAATAATAGTTCTTTTATAAATATGCTATTATTAGCTACAATCTCACCACTTACGCATATTAGAAAATACAAATTGTAATTGTAGTAAAAAACCAGTATATAGTTTTTATCGTTTATCTTACTACTATAATAATTTCTAAAACAAATTTGAATTAAGTTTACTTTTTTTAAATTGATATTATTATTTATGCTATTTTTTAAAACATCTAAATTATTTCCCTTTAAACAAAAAACTAATATGTCCATATTAAACTTATCTTGTTTAATTAGTTTATAAGTAAATGCAATATGATCTATATCCTTATAATAATATCTTAGTTCATTTTTAATCATATCAAATATCAAATGTTTTCTCACTAATGGCAAAGTTACCATTTTAATATATACTGTCTCGCCTTCAACAAGAATATACAAGTTTTTATTTTTTATACGTGCTTCAAAATCTTTTATACTCTGAAAATCTTTATAATAAGTATCTAAGGCAACAATACTTTTAACTCTATTTAATATAGTGCTTTTAGAAAATTCTATACCTAAAATTTTTTCATTGGATACTTCAAGAAACATATTTCTTCTAAATTTCATTTTTAAACTCCCTCATTTAGCAGTGTAATCAGTTTTTACAAATATTAATTGAAACTTTTCACCCAAAGCCTTTAATTTAAAATAGTTATTTCTATTTGTTACAGCATCGCGGGGCATTGTGAAAATAAATTCCTGTGTTATATTAGAATACCTCACCTTAGCTAATTCATAAGTTACAATACTCCCAATAGAATCATAAAAAAACTTTTCTATTCCTGATGTTTTTATATCATAATCATTTTCAAGAATATAAGTGTAAAATAGCGTCATTAAATATTCACTATATCTTTGATAATTATCTTCTTTTAAAATATATGTTTTATTGCTCCTAGAATACTCCACTTCCGACATTTGAATATCAAATATGTACATCATTATCATTATGCAAATAAGTCCTACTAGAACCGTATAAACCATTATAAATCCCTTTTTAGTTTGCATTTTCTATAACCAAACCTCTCTCAATACTTTGACCACTCTTCCAAATAATTTTAATATAGAGAATCTTACCGGATTTTGTAGCAACAAAATCTTTCACATCGTCTATAATTAGGTTCTTATTGGAATTATCCTTTGGCTGCAAATAAACTGTACCATACAGTATATAAAGACAGCTATTGATACATTTTATATGATTAATAGTACTTCCATCTGAATATTTTATTTTTATAATATTCCCCTCAGTTATAACCTCAGTAGCATCTAGATTTACCTCTCTTTGTATCATAGCTATGGCTTCATTTAAATAATTAAACCCTCTATTTTGTAGCACGTCACTTTTATATTTTTTCAAATGTGATATCATCATACTATCTACTACCCCTAGCAATAAAAACACCAAAGCCATAGCAATTATCATTTCTATAAGTGTGAACGCTCTTTTCTTCATTTATAGTTGCCTTTGTAAAAATTACACTGAAGTCCTGGAGTATCATTTTGCATATTATCATAAAAGCACAGCCTTAAACTATACACATTTAATTCATATTTCAAAAAGCTCAATTGTATATAAGGCTTCTCTTCTAACACCTCATCTGAAAACACATTAATTAATGATTTTTGAATTTTCGCCAAAGTCATGTTTTCATTATTTATAAAAACTCTATTATCTGTTTTTAGCCCTTCTAATTCTTCGAAAGTCATAGAGTATATAATATTATTTTTTAATGTTTCCATTATAAACACGTTATTATTTGTGATTTTAATTGTCTTTTTCATCTTAGAAGAAGTTATATCAAATGACATAACCGAGATGAAAATTATGGAAAATATAGACAAACTACATATTACCTCCACTAAAGTAAATCCCTTTTTACTCGTTGATTTTAACATATGCGGTACCTACCCTCATTGTAATTTCATGTTTTATAGAATTATTATCCTTTAAAATTATTGTGAATGCATCATTACTGTATCCCTTATTATCAATTACAATTTGTGCATTACTATTCCTTCCTGTAAACTTATATAAGGTTATCTTGTTTTTAAGTGTTAATTTCTTTACAACCTTCATTCCATTAGCTGTCCTTATTTCATTTTTCACTTTATCAAAGGTTACAATTACACTACAAGTATTTTCTCTACAATACATTTTCGAATTATTAATAAAATCTACTGCTGCATTACAGTGATAATCTGCATCCACACTATTTTTAACTGTTTTATAGTACCCTACAGATGCAACGCATATTCCTCCGACTAAACTCATAATGGCGAGTACTAATATCATTTCAATTAATGTAAATCCTTTACGCATAAATCGCCCTTCCTATGTTTTTAAAATAGATCTAAATGCACTTAAAATTTGCCTGCAGAGTCCATAACATTTAACATTGGTAACATAACCGCTAGTATAATCGCACCAATCATAACCCCTAAAAAAATTATTATAATTGGCTCCAGTAGTGCGGTAGCTTTCTCTACACTCTCCTGCGCATCTTCATAAAAGATATCAGCAGCAGTTAAAAACATTTCTTCTAAATTGCCAGTTTCTTCACCGATTTTTACCATAGAAATAAAAAACATCGGAAAAATATTAATTCCACTTAAACTGCTGGACAATTCTTCTCCTTTTTTTATATCAACAAAAACTGTTTTAAGCTTTAACTTGAAATATCTATTATTAATAACATCATTAATTATTTCAAAAGATTTTAATAGTCCCACTCCGCTACCTAGTAGTATATTAAGTCCTCTTGTGAATCTTGTATAAATAAGACGCTTATATACAGGTCCTAGTGCCGGACATATAAATTTAAATTTATCAAAGCCTATTTGTCCATTTTCAGTTTTAAAATATTCCATGAACATAAAAACTAAAATTAAAATAAGCATTAAAATCCATAAAAAATTATCACTTAAAAAGCTACTAGTTCCTAAAATAATTTTTGTTATTAATGGAATCTGCGCGTTAAGAGAATTTAAATTTGTTATAAACACTGGGATTACCTTTATAAATAGGAATAATGATACTACCATTAATGTTAAAAATACTGTGCATGGATAAATCATGGAGTTAGTAAATTTTTTTAGAAGTTTATACTCTTTTTCATAATAGTGTGCTAATTCCTCTAGAATTATATCTAATTTTCCGCTCTCCTCACCTAAATAAATCATATTTATCATAAACTCCGGATAAATATTTATAGTCTTTTTCATGCTTATATAAAGCGAGTTACCCTTTTGTACATTTTCTTTTATGCTAATAAGACTATTTTTTATAGATTTATTCTCCATTTGCAAGTAAAGCAAATGAAGAATATCGCATATTGGTATTCCTGATTTGATACATATTGAGAACTGTTTGCAAAATATAGATATAGTTTTTAAATTAGGTTTAGTGGACATGTCAGTTATTTTTTTTATTCTTCTACACTTTATTAAGAATATATCCTTCTCTCGTAAGCGTAATGCGAGTTCGTCTGTACTATCACTATAGGTCCTGCCCTTTACTATTTTCCCGTTTGTTGTTTTAGCCATATATTTATATCTCATGTTATATTTCACCTAATACCTTATTTAAAGTTATAGCTATAAGTAGCATTAATAAATTCCTCTATTGAAGTTACACCACTTCGTACTAATGCCTTGCAACTCTCCCTACATGAACCCGAACTATTTTCACTACAATATAGCCAAAGTTCATCACTTATACCACTTCTTGCTATAATTGATTTATGATTACTATCTAATTTTAATAATTCATATACCACCGTCCTACCTTTATATCCAGTACCACTGCATTTATTACATCCTAAAGCACTATATATCACTTCTCCCTCTTTAAGGTTAAAGTTCTGCAAATCTTCAATACTATTCTCACTTTCAGTTTTACAATAACTGCATAATTTTCTTACTAATCTCTGGGCTAATACCACAACAAGTGAATCTGCCACTAAATATGATGGAATACCCATATCTATTAATCTTGAAATTGAACTTGTTGAATCATTAGTGTGAAGAGTTGATAAGACTAAATGCCCAGTTATTGATGCCCTTACAGCAATTTGCGCTGTTTCTTCATCACGTATTTCTCCAAGCATTATTACATCTGGATCCTGCCTTAAAATACTTCTAAGACCCGTTGAAAAAGTAAGTCCAGCTTTATTATTTACATTTACCTGATTAATCCTAGGCATGTTATATTCTATAGGATCCTCTATAGTAATAATATTTTTACTTATGCTATTAATTTCATTTAGTAGTGCGTATAGTGTTGTAGATTTTCCACTTCCTGTAGGCCCCGTTACAAGTATCATTCCATGAGAAAGTTTTAATATATCCTTTAAAATAATAACCACATCTTTACTAAACCCTAATGAATCTAAATTAATGAATCTCTCTGATTTGTATAAGACTCTTATAACTAGTTTTTCACCATACATTGTTGGCAGTGAGGATACCCTAAAGTCATAATCTATTCCATCTATATTCTCCGTTATCTTACCGTCTTGTGGAATTAACTTAGTAGCTATATCCATATTCGCCATTATTTTAACTCTTGTACACAAGGATTTATATACATTACTTGGGATTTGATTGATTTCATTTAGGATTCCATCTACTCTCATTCTAAGTATGGCAAAATGCTTAAAAGGTTCTAGATGAATGTCACTAGCTTCTGCATTAACTGCCTGTTTTAATAGTGAATTTGTTATTCTTATAACTGGCGCATTTTCAGTTGAAATTTCTGAATGTGTTTCTTTGTTTTTTTCTTTACTTTGTAGCATATATTCTTTTTTCATTTCTTCAACTGCCACATCCACAATTTGTTTTCCATAACAGTTTTCTATAGCCTCTGAGATGTGACTTGCCAAAGAGAAGAAAATTTTAATTTTTTTATTTGTTATAAATTTAAGTTCATCAATAACTTTTATTTCGAATGGATTTGTAAAAGCCACGTGTACTTCATTATTTTTTTCATAGAATGGTATTAAACTATACCTTTTAGCCACTTCTTTGGATATGGAATTAAATGATTTGTTTTTTACGCTTTTAGATTCTAAATCGATAAATTGTATATTAAAATTATTCTCCATTATTGAAATAAGACCGTTTAAATCTACCTTTATATAGCTGAAAATTATTTGTTCTTCACTACAATTCTTATCTCTAGAAAGTGCAATTATTTCTTTACGTTCTTCTTCAGTGATTAAATTTTTATCCCATAGTAATTGGAGTAATTTTTTTCTCATAATATCTTACCTTTTCCCTTTGTATACCTTTTTAATAATTGCCCTCTTTTTAAATTTTATTCAGTTTTTGTGTGTTTAAATAAAAAAAAGCTTACTTTTCAATAATTTTCTTTAATGGTATACTGATACTATTGTTTACAACAATGGTAGTCTATTAAATAATGTATTATTTAATAAATATAGAATTATAATATTTAGACAAATTGAAAGGATGATATATATGGCATTAGATGGTATTTATTTATCTAGCCTCATAGAGGAAATAAAGGATGTAATCATAGATTGTAGAGTTGATAAAGTAACACAACCAGAAAAAGATGAAATTATATTAAGCTTCAAGAAGAATAGAAAAGTATATAAATTATTAATAAGTTCAAGTTCAAATTATCCTAGAATTCACTTTACAGAATTTAATAAGCAAAACCCAATAAAAGCACCAATATTTTGCATGGTTTTGAGAAAATATTTGAATACAGCTACTGTACTGGATGTAAGACAAACAAATTCGGATAGATTACTTACCATTGACTTTAAAAGTAGCGATGAATTAGGCTTTGATAGTGTGTACTCACTAATTATTGAAATAATGGGTAGACATAGTAATATTAGCTTAGTTCGCACTAGAGACAATTTGGTTATGGATAGCATTAAACATGTTACAGCCGATGTTAACAGTTTCCGTGTTTTATTTACTGGTGTAGAATATATGTATCCTCCCGTTTCTACAAAGTTGGATGCTTTTAACACCAGTTATGATGAATTTTATGAGTATATAACCACAAAAGATATAAATTTCACTGAAAAGTTTTTTACAGGTACATTCACAGGCGTAAGTTCTGGACTTTCTAAGGAACTTATGTACAGGTATTCTATTCAAAATATTGGCTTTGATTTGCAGCATGCTAAAAACATATATGATTTCACTACAAATCTATTTAACTGCATGCATGAAAACATTTTTTTAGCTTCCTATGCTATGAATGGTAAGTTAAAAGATTTCCACTCCCTTAAACTTACCGCATTAAGTGATTGCACCTATGAAAAATATGATTCACCTTCTAAACTTATAGAGGATTTTTATTTTCAAAAGGATAAACACGATAGGTTAAATGCTAAAAGTGCAAATCTTCAAAAAATAGTTAATACCAACATCAGCCGTTGCGACAAAAAAATTAAAATACTCCTTGAAACCTTAAAGGAATGTGAAACTAAAGGTTCTTATAAGTTACAAGGTGAACTTTTAACCGCTAATATATACTCACTTAAAAAAGGTGATAAATTTGCTGATCTTGTAAATTATTATAGTGAAAATGGAGAGTCTATTAAAATAAAACTTGATGAAAATAAAACTCCTTCGCAAAATGTTCAACACTACTATAAAAAGTACAATAAATTTAAGAAATCAGAAGAAATGGGTTTGATTCAAATGGACCTTACTGAGAACGAATTAAAATATCTTCACTCTGTACTCACTAACATAATAAATGTGGATAGCTATAATGAAATTGAAGATATAAAAAACGAACTAATAGAAACTGACTATATTACTTATAAAAAGCACGGTAAAGCTAAAAAAGCAAAGCCAACCAAACCTATGCACTTTATTTCCAGTGAAGGCATTGATATATATGTAGGTAGGAATAATATTCAAAATGATTTATTAACTTTAAAATTCGCCAATAAAAATGATATATGGCTACACACAAAGGATATCCCTGGTTCCCACGTTATTATTAAAAACTTTGGTAATGTACCTGAGACCACACTACTTGAGGCAGGAAACTTATCAGCCTTTTATAGTAAATCTAAAAATTCCTCTAGTGTACCAGTGGATTATACCGAAGTTAGAAATGTAAAGAAACCTTCAGGTGCAAAACCTGGGATGGTTATTTACTCTACAAATAAAACAATATATGTAACGCCAAGTGAAAGTTCCTTAGAAAGAGTTGAATAAAAAACAGGAACGTGTCCTATGAAATTTCTCCTTCGCGACTTAAAATAAGAGCAGAAACATTGAAATTCTATTAAGGAATTTCAATGTTTCTGCTCTTATTATTTTAAGTCACGACCGGTGAAATTCAGTACTAACAATGTATCTAAATTACCCATATCAGATTATTCTCTATTGCTTATTAATTGTCGAGCAAATGACTTTGAATGTTCAATCTTTTCATCTGATATAAATACAGATTTATAACCATAATCTCTTTCAACAAGCATTCCAGTATATTTTAATTGAGAATGCTTACAATAGCGTTTTATACCTTCCTCAAATAAATCAGCCCCATTTTCTGGTCTATAACCGCAAGTGGTTATGATACCTACTCTTTTGCCATTCCAAAGAGAAGGTCCTTTTTCATCACCATAATACTTATTCATTCCATATACCAAACGGTCAAGCAATGCTTTCATCGGTGGTGTACAATAAAATGAATAAATAGGTGTAGCCAAAATAATAACATCACTGTCATATACTTTATCAAAAATTTCCTGTACATCATCAGAATAATGACATCCAAAAATCGACCAATCTTTTTGACATTTCCTACAAGCAATACAAGATTCAATATGTTTATCATAAAGCCAAATCAACTCATACTGAATTTGGTTAAGTTCAAGTTCATCAATAAAAGGCTTTATTAAGCTAATTGTATTTCCATTTTTACGGGGACTTCCCATAAGAATACAGTATTTCATTTCATCCCTCCACGTGTTTTTATTTATTAGTACGTCTTTTTCGCCATTAATGAAACAACTCATAGATTGGTTGCACCATTTAATTCAATGAAATAACATATAACTAGTTTTCTAATTCATTGCTCAAAATATAAACCAAAGATAAGACAAGTTATATATGTATAATATATCCCTTGTCTTATCTTCATTTAGAAACTCTCATAACCCTTCCAACGTCGGACATCGAATCTCTTGGCCTTCTACTGTAACATACATAATAGTATGAGTTTTCTCCAAAGTGACTTACAATATGAAGCGAAAAAACATTGAAATTCCATTTAGAAATTCTTCTTTTGCCAATCTAAAATTCTCGTAGGCCTGCCAGGACGGCAGGCCAGCGAACCCGAGGCTGGACGCCGAGTGTGAGCGATAGAGAATTTTAGATTGGCAAAAGTTTAGAATTTCTTAATGAAATTTCACGTTTCGAGCTCATATTGCAAGCCACGCAGGAGAAAGCTCATAGGTATCGCACCCTTAGTCTTCTTTCTTTTTCCTAGGTACTTCTTTTATATATTGGTAATAATAACATAGAAGTCTTCCATTATATAATTTCCTGTTTTTATCTGCTTTGTTTCCAAAGTCTTTCTGAAAATCCTTATTCGCTGTTATTGCAAAACAGGACCATTCATTTAAACTCCTATACATTTCTCCAAAGTCTATATGAAGTTTTTTTACCTCTTGGAGCTCACCCATTCTTTCTCCATAAGGTGGATTTGTTATTATAACTCCATATTTCTGCCTTGAAGTGAAACTTTGCATAGGTATTTTCTGAAACTTTATACAGTCCTTAACTCCTGCTTTTTCAGCATTCTGTATGGCTGTTCGAAGTAAACTTCCATCAATATCTGAAGCTAGTATTTCAACTTCATTACTATTTACAGTTTGCCTTGCCCCATCTCGAACTTGCTCCCAAATGTCACTTTCCATATTTGGCCAAGTTTCACTTACAAATTCCCTATTTATACCAGGTGCAATATTTTTACCTATAAGGGCTGCTTCTATTGCAATGGTTCCTGAACCACATAGAGGATCAGCAAGGACTCTAGTAGTATCCCATTTACTTATTAACACAAGGGCTGCAGCTAGTGTTTCTTTCAGTGGTGCTTCACCTGCATATTCTCTATATCCCCTCTTATGTAATCCCACACCTGAAGTATCTATCGATAGTGTTACTGTATCTCTTAAGATTGCAACCTCTATTTTATACACCGGGCCTTCTTCTGAAAACCATTCTGAATCATATTTTTTCTTCATAGCCTCTACTACTGCTTTTTTTACTATTCCTTGACAATCTGGAACACTGTGAAGTTGTGATTTTACAGATTTACCTACTATGTGCATCTTACCGTCTTCAGGTATTAAATTACCCCAATCTACCGCAAGGGTTCCTTGAAACAGCTCTTCAAAAGATAAAGCGTTAAATTCTGCCATCTTTATAAAAACTCTTTCTGCAGTTCTTAGCCAAATATTGCATATAGCAATATCCATTTCATCTCCTTTAAATGTTACTCTTCCATTTTCTACAATTAAATCTTCGTAGCCCAACTGCTTTAACTCCTTAGCTGTAACAGCTTCTAAACCAAAAGACGTAGTAGCAATTAAATCATACATCATATATTATCTCTCCCATTTCTTCTTCTTAATTGATTGAATCTCTTATATTATGATATCTCTATTTGTTATTATTGTCTAGGAATTTCACATTAACCGTCTAATAAAAATAAAAGCGCCAGATAAATCTCTGACACTTCATTTATAATTTCAGCTACATTAAAACCCTATTCTTTATCTTCTGACACACTCTTTTCAGGTAAAACTAAGTTCAGTATTACACCCACTAAAGTTGCAAGAGCAACCCCTGCAATTTCAACTTCTGATCCTGCGAATGGGAATTTAATACCGCCTCCACCAATACCTAAAACTATTATAACTGAAGCAATTATAAGATTTCTTTTTTTACTAAAATCTATTTTATCTTCTACAAAAATTCTAAAACCAGAGGATGCAATTATACCAAATAACAGTACACTAACTCCACCAATAACAGGCAGTGGAATATTGCCAATTACCGCAGATACTGGTCCTATAAATGATAATATAATTGCAATTATAGCAGCTCCTCCAATTACCCAAACACTATATACTTTTGTAATTGCCATAACTCCTATATTTTCCCCATAAGTAGTATTAGGAGGACCGCCTACAAATCCAGCAAACATTGTAGCAACTCCATCTCCAAGTATTGATCTATGTAATCCCGGATCTTTTGTAAAGTCTCGTCCTACAACATTACTTGTTACATACACATGGCCAATATGCTCAGCAAGGGTTACGAAAGCTACTGGAGCCATAAGCATAATGGCATTTATATTAAATGTTGGAAACACGAAACTTGGTAATGTGAAAAATTTTGCGTTACTTATTTCCTGTAGAGCTTCCTTTGGAATTACTCCGAGGATTAAACAAAGTATATATCCAATTACCATGGCGATGAGTATTGGAACTACACCAAAAAATCCTTTGAAATACATAGTACCCAATATAGCAATTCCAAGGGTAGTCATTGATATAAATATCCATTTAAATCTAGATACACCCTCAAGTGACGCATCTGTAAATGTTGAGTTTAATCCTGCCCAGTTTATAGCAACGCCAGCTAAACTTAGTCCTATTACAATTACAACAGAACCTACCACCACTGGAGATAACATTCTATCTAACCATTTAGTTCCTGCAATTTTAATTATTAGTGCTACAATTATATATACAAGACCTGCAGCAATAATTCCTGATAGCATAGAACTTTGCCCATATAACTTTGTGGCTACACCCATAGGTCCAATGAACGCAAAGGATGAGCCTACATATGCAGGAAGTTTAGCTTTTGTACATAAAATATATAACAGTGTTCCCACGCCACTACAGAACAATGCTATTGATGGGCTAAGACCTGTAATCATTGGTACAAGGATAGTTGCACCCACCATTGCAAATAAGTGTTGAAGACTTAATGGAATAGTCTTTAGGATAGGTAATCTTTCATCTACATCTATATAATTTTTCATTTAGTTCCTCCTTTTAGTCTCGCTGGACTATTTTAAAAGATCATTTATCTTCTTCGAAGCTATTTATCTTCTACAAATCTATAGTTCGTATATACAAACTGAATCACTACCATCAATTTCTAAAAGTTCAACAGATATCATTTCTTTTCCTGAAGTAGGTATATTTTTGCCTACATAATCTGCTCTTATAGGAAGCTCTCTATGCCCTCTATCTACTAATACTGCAAGTTGTACCATCTGAGGCCTACCCTTAGCTATTATGGCATCAATTGCTGCTCTTGCTGTCCTCCCAGTATATAATACATCGTCTACTAAAATTATTTTTTTCCCTCTTACGTCTATACCTAAATCTGAGTTGTTTAAGACAGGTTGCTGATTTAAAGATGTAAGGTCATCTCTATATAATGTAATATCAACAGATCCTACTGGAAGTTTAACACCCTCAAACTGTTCTATTAAGATAGATATTCTTTGTGCGATTGGTACCCCTCGTCTTTTTATGCCTACAAGGATTATGTTTTCTACCCCTTTATTTTTCTCACTAATTTCATGTGCTACTCTTGTGAGTGTTCTTTCTATTGCTTTTTCATCTAAAAGAACTGATTTTAATTCCATAATTTCACCCCCTATTTAATATTGTTTTTTATTTATGCCCAATATTAAAAGCCCTCACCATAAGGTAAGGGCATACTATACTTGCATCCTAGTATTGCTATCTTTATCCTTATGATCTCTCTGGAACATTTAAAGGCATAAATATTATATTAAAAACATATTATCATAAATTGTGCGCTATTTCAACTCTTTTCTTAACTTTTCTATAAGTTTTTCAAAATAATCTGGAAGAGGTGAAACAAATTCTATGTACTTTTTAGTACTTGGATGTATAAATCCAAGCATTTTGGCATGAAGAGCTTGCCCTTTTAAATTAAACCTCTGCTTTTTATAACCATAAACCAAATCACCAACCAAAGGATGCCCTATCTTTGCCATATGGACTCTTATTTGATGAGTTCGCCCTGTTTCTAAATTACATTCAACTAATGTATGACTTTCAAATCTTTCTATTACTTTATAATGGGTAACAGCCCTTTTTCCACTTTCTACTACGCCCATTTTTATTCTATCATTAGGATTTCTTGCAATAGGTTTATCAATTGTACCTTCATCGCTTTTAATTATACCTTCTACAAGGCCTACATAACTTCTTTTCGCTGAATGTTCTTTAAACTGAGCAGCTAGGCAGTTATGAGCATTGTCATTTTTAGCCACCACTAGGGCTCCAGATGTGTCCTTATCAATTCTATGAACTATGCCTGGTCTTAGTATACCATTGATACCTGAGAGGTCCTTGCAATGGTTTAAAAGTGCATTAACTAGTGTTCCAGTATAATTACCGGGTGCTGGGTGAACTACCATATCTTGTGGCTTATTAATTACAATTACATCACTATCTTCATATATAACATCCAGTGGTATATCCTCCGCTTTTACATTTAACTCTACAGGCTCAGGAATAGTTATTGTTACTTCTTCCCCTGATTTTAATTTATAATTACTCTTCCTGCATTTACCATTTACGAAAGCCGTTCCTCCTTCAATTATCCCTTGAACATGGGACCTAGATTTATTTTCTAATTTGCCAGAAATAAAAACATCTAAACGCTCTCCAACTTCACCTTCATCAACTTTAAACTCAAAAATATCCATCTATATATCTCCCTTTATTATAAAAATCATTAGAAAAAATGTACCCATGACTACTAACATATCAGCTACGTTAAATGTTGGGAAATAATAAACATCTTTGTAATGAAGTAAAATAAAATCAACTACGTATTTATAAAATAATCTATCGTATAAATTCCCAAGAGCCCCACTTATAATCAGTGCAAAGCTTATTCTTACAAGTTTTCCTTTTGGCTTATACGCAATAATATAATATATCATTACTGATATAACAATCAAGGTAACGATAGCTAATAGTATTATTTTATTTTGTAAAATTCCAAAGGCCGCTCCTCTATTCTCTAAATACTCTAAACTAAATAAATTTTTAATTAATATTATTCCACTGCTTTCTTTTAAAGCACCAAGTGCCCAAAGCTTAGATACTCTATCCAATAGCAAGCCTAAAAAAACAATTAATATTTCCATACCCTTCCCCCTATATACCATAAAAAGAAAAGTATATATTGCTAAATTTTCTCAAACTAGTAATTCACCGCAATATATACTTTTTCTATTATTCCTATTTAAAAAACTACTGTTATTTTTTTTAATCTGGTAACTGATTTCTATACTGCTCATTACTTATTTTTTCTATAGGTTCCACATAACCGTCTTCATCCCCTTCGTAAGATTCGGCTGCATCTTCCATTTCATTAAAATGCTCTACTATCTGATAAGTATCCTCAGCATAAGTTGCTACTTCACCAGTATAACTGTATCTAAAAGGCACACCTAGAACATCTTCTTCCACTGGCCTATTGTTTTGTTCTGCCGGCTTATTATTATCCATGGTTTGTTGACATGGTGCGCATTTGTCTGCATAGGGTATAAATTCTAATCTTTCCTCAATTATTTCGTTACCACAGCTTTTGCACTTCCCATAAGTACCCTTTTCAATATTCTTTAGTGCATCCTCAATTTTATTTCGAATTGTGACTTCATTTTTAACAAGTGCCATCCCTTTTTCTGTGTCAAATAATTCTGTTGCGCTATCTGACGGATGATTATCGTAAAAAGATAGTTCAGAAGCCATTTCACTTTTAAAATTTTCAACGCCATTTTGTTTCAATGTATTAATAAGACTATTTACTCTTGATTTCTCATTCATTAACTTTTCCTTAAAATATTGTAGTTTTTCCTTTTCCATGATAACAACTCCTCTAGTTTTAATATTTCATTAATATTAAAATAAAAAATCTTTATAAGGTTATGTTTTCTCATGGAGTGAAATTTATTACACTTATTTAAAAATATTTAAAATTTCTCGAATTTTTTTACATTTTTCACTATTGACTCTATGCTATCTATTGATACTGTTTGTTTTGCATCGGATATAGCATTATCTGGGGTAACATGACTTTCAATCATGAGGCCATCCGCTCCTGCAGCAATTGCTGCTAGTGACATAGTCTCTACAAGCTCACGTCTACCCGTGCCATGGCTTGGATCAACAATTATTGGGATACGGTATTTTTGTTTAATTGCAGCCACAATGCTTAAATCTAATGTGTTTCTTGTATATGTTTCAAATGTCCTAATACCTCTTTCACAGAGCACAACATTTTCATTACCATTACAAAGAATATATTCCGCTGCTTTAAGCCACTCTGAAAGTGTTGCACTCATACCCCTTTTTAATAAAATAGGTATTTTTAATTTCCCAACCTCTTTTAGTAAACTGTAATTGTACATATTTCTAGAACCTATTTGTAGCATATCAGCATAATTTGATACTAAATCTATATCACTCGTATCCATAACCTCTGTTACTATTGGCATGTTGAATTCATTACCAACGCTTTTAAGTATTTTCAGCCCCTCTTCTTTTAATCCTTGAAAATCATAGGGTGAAGTTCTTGGTTTAAAGGCTCCCCCCCTTAATATATGTACCCCTGCTTTTTTTAAACCACTAGCTATGGCATACATATTTTCATATTTTTCAACTGCGCAGGGACCTGATATAATAACCTTTTCGCTTCCGCCAATAACTATATCTCTAACCTTTACAAGTAAATCTAATCCACTTTTTTTATCAACTAATAACTTTTCCATATATACGACTCCTAAATTAGCTTTAACATATTATTTAAAATATTTGTAGAATTTTCTACAGCAATATCCTTGAATTTTTCATAATCCATATGAGCACCATTATTTGCGTTATCAGATATTGATCTAATAACAATAAATGGAATTTCATTTAAATAACACACTTGAGCAATACTTGCACCTTCCATTTCACAAGCTAAACATTCAAACTCTGAACAAAGCCACCTTATTTTAGAAGCACTTGCAATAAATTGATCTCCCGACACAATTCTTCCCGTAAAATAATTATGGCCACTTATATCCATGCAAGCTTTTGTTGCATACTCTATTAGTTTTTTATCACATTTAAATTCAAAAGTATCCATTCTTGGAATCTGTCCTATTTTATCACCAAATGCAGTGGTATCCATATCATGCTGTACTAAATTATCACCTATCACAACATCTCCAGGGTATATATTATCCTTAGTGCCACCTGCAATACCAACATTTATAATATAATCAACTTTAAAATCATCAATTAATATTTGTGTACAAACTGCGGCATTAACTTTTCCTATACCACTAGTAACTACAACTACTTTTTTATTATGTATAACACCAACACTAAATTCCATTTTAGCCTTAATAACGCGGTCCTGAAAATCCATATCTCTAATTAAAAACTGAACTTCTTCACTCATTGCTCCAATAATACCTATATTCATTTTTTCCTCCTTATCATCCTATAAAACAGATACCATATATTATAACACATTTTCTACATAAAAAAGTCTCACCTAGTGGGTGAGACTTTTTATTTTAGCCTTTTGCAAAAAATGTTTTTATTTCTTCTAAATCCTTATCATTGAAATCTCTTTCATCAATATTTTTAAGTGTTAAATTAGAATATTCTGATGTAGCGTCAATCTCACTATGGTTTTTTTTATCATTTTGCTCCACAGAAGCATTATATTTTTTTAAATAATCATTCTCAAGGCCATCAAACATCTCAATCTGACAATTAATAAAACTTCTGAATTTTGTTCTAAAGATTGCAAACTCTTGTTTAATTTTTTCATATTCATCATTTATCTTAATCACACTATCGTTTGCCTTGTCTATCACCCTTTGAGCGGAGTCATTTGCATTTCTAATAATGGATTCTGATTCCTTTTGGGCAGAAACTTTTGCTTGTTCTGCTGCATTTTGAGCAAGTACTAGCGTATTTTGAATTGTTGATTCTATTTTAACGTGATGTTCTAATTTTTCTTCTAAAAACGCTGACTTTTCTCTTAAAATCGAATTATCTTTGTATATAATCTCATATTCTTCAGATACCTGATCTAAAAACTCATCAACTTCATCAACATTATAACCTCTTAAGCCTTTTTTAAATTCTTTATTATTAATATCCATAGCAGTTAATTTCATTTGTTTCCCCCTATAACTAAATATACTTTAATATTGCAATTTTCAAACGTTCCTTTTGAGTAGTTCCTACAATTTCTCTAATTTTAAACTTCCCATATCCTCTAATTGTTAAGGTATCATTATTTTTTAAAGTTTCATCTTTTTTAAAACACTGAAAATAATTCAATAATATTTTCCCTTGAGATATTAACCCCACTGAATTATTTCTTGAAACATTACATATAGCCGCAACTAGACCATCCAAACGACAAGAGGTAGATATAACTATTTTCTCTTCAAATTTTCTCTCTGGAAGATTATGGTGCATATAATCATATTCACGAACTTCACATGGACAATTTGCTATACTTTCTAAATTAGTAATTATATAATTACTAATTTCACTACAAACGGTAGCATAACATATTCCATCTTCAATTATTAAATCACCTAGTTTTTCTCGATTAATACCCAGTGACATTATTGCACCTAAATAATCCTTATGCGCAGGACTTCTAAACTTTGATTTATTCTTTATTTCAAGCAAATTTATTGGATATTCTCTGGGCTCATCTAGAGCCGCAAATGCTAAAATTCTCCTATCAGCATCTTTAAATATACCATTTGTAAAAGCTTTTACCTTATAATCTTCACATTTAGCTAAAATCTCATTCCAAATTGCTGGTGATATAAAATCACTAGTAAATACTATCTTATTTGTTTTTTCAGCTAGTTGCATTTTATTAAATATACTCGAAATTAAATTCTTGTCATCACAATTTATACTATTTAAAAATTTTCTCTTATCCATTTAACTCTTCCTTTAATCTACTAATTTATCTAAGTAGCCCTAGTACGAATCCTTTTGCAAACATTAAAATTAAAAGTGCAATAAGCGGTGACCAATCTACCATTGTATTTCCTAAATACTTTTCTTGAATTTTTCTGCCCGGTAATAAAAGAGGGCCTGTAATCTTATGCAATAATTCTATATATTGATTTGTGCGATTAGGATATACCCAAGATAAAATCACATCAATCCATATTGCACCTTGTAATACGTTAAAAAGCATACCAAAAAAATTATATAACAAATTTTATACCTCCTAGATTCCTTTTTAGGGGATACTTATTATTTATTCCAATTGAAAATTCCTTTTGAACTTAGTTCATTTTTTAATGCATTATCCACTTCTACATTGGATGGAGAAATTATATATACTCCTTTTTCTATCTGCTGTAGCTCACCGCCTAATGCATAACAAGCTCCTCCAATAAAATCTAATAGCCTTTGACCAGTTTTAGGTTCTAATCCAGTTGTATTAACTACTACTATTTTTCTAGATTTTAAATTATCACTTATAGTAGTTGCTTCATCGAAATCATCTGGTTTTATAATAACCACTTTTGCAGATGATGTGGTATGGATATTCACAATTTTACTTTGTTTTTTGTTTGTACTCATAAGGGATTCAATATCCATGTTGTCGTCTTCATTATCCATTTCTTCAACTTCGTCCACAGCTTCCTCTGCCATACCTAAAAAACCCATTACCTTATTCATTACTTTACTCATTTTTATACCTCCAGTTTTTTGTAATCTCTTTTTCCAAATATTTCCGTTCCAAGTCTTATCATATTAGCTCCCGAGTCTATTGCAATCTCATAATCTGAACTCATACCTAAAGACAGAAATTCCATTGTAACATTTTTATATTCAGAAGTTTTTAAATTATCGAATATAGTTTTCATCTCACTAAAGTACTTTCTACAATCCTTATCGCCACCAATTGGAATTGTAGCCATGAGACCTTTGATTTTTATATTGTTGCAGTTTTCACAAGCTTTTATTAGAGCTTCTAAATCTTTAACTGCTATACCAGTCTTGGTACTTTCACTGCCTATATTAACTTGAATTAATAAGTTAGCAATCTCATCTTTATCTCCATATCGTTTTTCTATTTCTCGAAGTAATCGTATGCTATCTAAAGAATGAATAAGATGAACTTTCCCAACAATATATTTAACCTTATTCCTTTGTAAATGTCCTATAAAATGCCATCTAACATCTTCACTTATGCTGTCATATTTATCCATTAATTCCTGTACTTTATTTTCACCAAAATCTCTAGCCCCAGATGCATATGCCTCTTGTATTTCACTTATTTGTCTGGTTTTAGAAACACAAACAAGTGTTACTCCTTCTGGAATTTCATTTTTTAATTTGTTATAAACTTCACCAATTGCCAATTATCATCCCTCCTTACTGTTTTATTATGTAAAAATCAATTGTTAATTGTAATATCCTTTTCTCTTTTAATTCTTCATTGAATAAAGAAACTCCTTCAATATTTGAATGTAATTTTTAATTTTATTAATCTTTTTTAGTTAAAGGCACCACATACTCATGTTTAAATTCTCCTGTATAAGATAATATTTTAATTTTTTCTTTCTTCTCAATACTAACTTCAATTTCTCTAAGCCTTAATGACATTATATGAGATTGCTCTTTATTTAAATAATTATACATCAAATCTTGGTTTCCTATGGCACTAATGTAAAAAGGTGCAGGAATCTTAATTCCGCTAAAAATAATAGGAACGCCAACACATATAACAGAATTATTATATGTAACCCTGATACCATTTACTTCAGTGGCTTCTGCGCCTGCATTTCTCAGGTCATTTATCACTCGCTCAATATCTATGTTATGAACTGTCACTAACATATTATCATCATAACTACTAGTAAGTGCTATTCCATCATCTAATGTAACTATAACTCCTGGCCCTTCAAGGTCACTTTTTCCTAAAATTTGATTGTTATAAATAACTTCCTTTTGTATTTCTTCTAAAATTTTAGAGTCAGCGTTATAACTAGTATCATATTTTTTAAACCTTGAATTTATACTGAAATATTCGTGTTGTAAATTGTTTAGTTCTAAATACAGTTTACTTCTCTCATTATAGGCTTCATTGTATTGTTTCACATCTAAAAAATTAATTTCCCCTTCAAACCCTAGGTTCATAGATATAAGAAGTCCTATAATTATGGAAGCGATAAAAACAAATATGGTAGCTTCATTATTTTTCATTTAATCACCTCATGAGTGGGATTTGGTTTTGTCTATTAAAATTCGCCTTATAATTGCAAAGTTATCAAATATCCTTCCGCCAAATACAATAACGGCAGCCAAATAAATTGGAATTCCGAGTTTATCCCCTAAATAAACCATTGCTACAGCTAGTGCTGCATTCCCAAAAAAACCTGATATGAAAATATCAGCTCTGAAATTATGGGAAATTGACCCTCGGAGCGCTCCGAATACTGAATCCAAACATGCAAAAATTGCTACAGAAATATATGGAGAAAATTTAACTGGAATTTCCACATTCCATACAATTCCTAATATAATACCTATTAATAATCCTACAAAAGCAACCATTTTATCACCTCTATTTTATTTCTATTCTTTTTCTACTGGTTTAGCAAACTCAAATTTATATGTTTTATTATATTTAGGAATTAATACTTTGTCTGTCGGTGTTGTCTTTATTGTAAAACTATTAAGTAATTGTTCTGAAAGTGTGCCTGGGAATTCCATTGCACTAACTAAAAGCTTCTTGTTTCCAATTACGTTAATCGTAATTCTCTCATTCGACGGAATTCTCTCATCATTTATAATAATTGCATTACCACCGGTCCGTATAGCACTACGGGAAGTTAACCTAATACCATTAATGGAAATCGCTTCAGCATCTACTGCGTTTAATTCATTTCTTATATGAACTAAATCCACATCTCGAATATTTGTCTCTCCAATGCTACTATCAAAAATATCAATCCTAGGATCTATGTAAATTATTACACCTTCTCCTTCTACTTCAGTGCCCCCAGTCAGTATTCTTGACTCATTTAACGCCTCGTATAACAATTTACTTTCCTGATCTCTTCCACTTGCAGCACTTTCATATTCACTTGTTTTAGCTTCTAATTCAGAGATTTTCTTCTTTGTTTCTTCTATTTGCTTTTTAAGTTGTACGTTTTCAGTTATAATTTCTGGTGTATTCTTATTAACATCTGTTGCTGCTGTGTTTTGCTTGTTTAATACTTTAAGTTGGTATGTTATCATAAATCCTAACAACGCACATATTAAACCAATTGATATTTGAGCTCTAAATTTCTTCATAGCCTTCCTCCTTACTGTGTCTGAGGGATATATTTATTGTTAATTCTTTAACTTCTAATCTTCTATAAAAGCTACTGGATTTGCTTTATACCTAACATCTACATAACCTGTAGCAGCTTTATATTTTGGTTGTGATAAGATAATTATTGCCCTATTAAACTTATTTTCTAAGTCTTCGCTCGTTCCAAGTTTAATACACATTTTTCCAGAGAAAGCTTTCACATCTAAAACATCACTTATATCTACACTACTAATAATTATATTATCTTTAGTCTTTCTATAATCATTAATAATGTTTGCTATGTCATTAGCAATTTCAATTTTCCTATCGTCTGATAAGATTGCATCTCCTACTTTGCACTTTTCCAGATTAAGTCCAACTAAATTAACTATGTTCATATCTTTAATATTAGATCTTTGTTCCAATAGTTTTCCTTGATTATCTATAATGTAATAAATATCATTTACTTTTCCATAAAAAACAGCTACTCTTTCCTCAATTTCAATTAAAATTTTATTGGGTAGCTTTTTTTTAATTTTTACGTCTAGAGTGTATGGGTTTTCTATAATTTGTTTCTTACTATCCTCAAAACTAGCGTAAAAAATATTATTATTTAAGTGAGCACTAACTTGCTCATTAATTTTAGCGTTAGAAACATTTATATTCCCTGTAATTTCAACATTTGTAATATTAAAATAAGGCAATTTAAGGCATAATGTAACCAAAGTAGATACCATAATTATCACAAGTAACATAAGTTTCCTTACTTTCTTTTTCTTTTTTCTTTTTTTTAATAAATTCTCACTGTGCGCTATTATATAATTTCCTTTATCGATGCTATTATTATTGTCCTTCATTCATTTCCCCTCGTTTAATAACATATATTATTACATTCTAAATTTGATTCAAACTTATCTATTATATATATAATAACACTTAATGTAATTATTTTCATCTCTATTCTGATGTATTTTTTAGTATTTTTAAAAAATTCATATTCTATCCTTAGAAATGGATAGATTACGCCCATAATGGGCGCAACATAGAAAAAGCCATGCATAATTGCACGCCTTCTTTCTAATTTTAATTTCTATTTACAGTTTGCCTTGATACATTTAAAAGTATTCCCATGGCAAACATATTAAAAACAAGAGCTGAGCCTCCATAACTTATAAATGGAAGAGGCACACCGGTTACTGGCATTGATCCAGTTACTACCGCTATATTTATAATTGCTTGAACAGCAATGACCGCTGTAATTCCTATAGCTAAAAGGGTACCGTACATATCTTTAGCTGTAACTGCTACTTTAATACCACGCCATACAAAGATAAGGAACAGTAAGATTATAAATATAACTCCGATTAACCCTGACTCTTCACCAATTATAGCAAAAATAAAATCCGTGTGAGGTTCCGGTATGTATAAGCATTTTTGTCTTGATTGACCAATCCCTGCTCCTGTAACTCCTCCCGACCCAAGGGCAAGAAGTGATTGAACTAGCTGGTATCCATCACCTTGGCTATCAGCAAACGGGTCCATAAAACTCGTAAGTCTTTTCAATCTATATGGTGCAATTAATATTAAAACAACAACTGCCGCCACTAGCGAGGATCCTATAACAAAGAGATGTTTAAGTCTTGCCCCTGCTGTAAATAGAATAATTACAGTAACAATCATTATAATAGATGCAATACTTAAATTTGGCTCCATCAGAATTATTCCTGCATAAAATCCTGAAACTAACAGGTATGGAAGCACTCCCCTAGAAAAGCTTTTAATTTTTTCTCCCTTTAAATCTAAACTTTTAGCCATAAATAATACAATAGTATATTTTGCAATTTCGGATGGTTGAATATTTGCAAAGCCAAGTGGTATCCATCGCTTAGCTCCGTTAATGCCATCGAATGCAAATACGGCAATTAATAATATCATTGTAATTATCATAATGAGGCCAGTATATTGTTTGTATTTATGATAATCAGTTTTAATCGCTATAGCCATAAAAATAAAACCTAGAACTGCCCACATCATCTGTTTTTTAAAATAGTAATCCGGATCATCTAACTTCACAAGTGAATACCATGAACTGGCACTAAAAACCATTAATACCCCTATGGTTACAAGAAGTACAACGGTTGCAAACAACATAAAATCTATTTGCCCCATCTTCACACTAGACTTTTTCATATTATACACCCCTTATATCGCTACTAGAGAAATGATAGAAATCCAACTAAACATAAAACAACTGTTATAATGGAAAACACTGCAACAACTTTAGTTTCATGCCACCCAACTAGTTCAAAATGATGATGAATTGGAGACATCTTAAATACTCTTTTACCTGTAGCCTTAAACACCGAAACTTGAATAATAACCGAAACAGCCTCTAGAACATATATGCCACCTACAATCATAACGAGTAGTGGCTGTTTTAATATCATTGCAACTGCAGCAACTGCTCCCCCTAGTGCTAAAGACCCCATATCTCCCATAAAAATTTGTGCTTTATATGAGTTGAATTTCAAAAATCCTAATAATGCGCCTGCAAGAGAAGCACAGAATATTGCTAGAGTAGCATTAGACAAGCTATTACTAACTAGAGCAAAGAATGTCATAACTACTATTGTAACGCTCGTAGCTAGCCCATCTAATCCATCCGTTAAATTAACTGAATTTGTGGTAGCTGCAAAATATACAATAATAAAAGGCACATACCAAACTCCTAAATTTACGGACTTATTTAAAAATGGTATCATTATATCAGTCCCTATTTTAATTGAAGTATAATAACCTATTAAACCTGATACTACAACTATAAGAAACATCTTTTGTTTAGAGCTAAGTCCTTCATTTTTCTTACGTATTGTTTTAATTAAATCATCAATAAGTCCGATTAACCCAAAAGCTACAAAACAATATAATACAATCATAGCTTCATCATTAACATGCCTAACAATAATTAACATGGTAATTATTGTTGAAGTCATGAATATAATACCACCCATAGTTGGGGTTCCTGCTTTTTTTAGATGACTTCTAGGCCCCTCTTCCCTTATATTTTGGCCGAATTTAAGTTTATGCAGTAAGGGAATTAGTAATGGACCTTGCATGATTGATAATAAAAATGCAATTAAAACTGAATAAATAATTATACCCATTATCCCATCACCTCTTTAGACTTTATATTTCCTAGGCAATTTACTATACTCTCAAATTTCATATATCTTGAGGCTTTAACTAAAACAACATCATTTTCAGAGAGGATACCCTCTAGGAAGGAAATTACTTCATCATAAGTATCAAAACTTCTATATTTATCTATATCCACAAATCCTTCACTATATGCCTGATTAAATTCACCTAAGGTAATTAATAAATCAATATTCTTATCTTTTGCATAAGCACCTACTTGTTTATGAGCCTGAAAGGAGCTAGTTCCAAGTTCCCTCATAGTACCTAGTATTGCAATTTTAGATTTTCCAGAGATATTACAAAGCACGTCAATTGCGGCTATCATTGAGTCTGGACTAGCATTATAACAGTCATTTACTATAGTGAATTTGTTTCCTTTTATTATATCTAAACGCATTGACGTAGCTTCGAGCTTTTTAAAACCCACTGCAATTTCATCATAATTCATACCCAGCTCTCTAGCAGTGGCTACTGCTAGTAACGAATTTAGAACATTGTGCCTTCCAGGTATATCTACCTCAATTGTTTTCTTTATTAAATTTCCAGCTTCTAATATATTAAATGTTATTTTTTCCTGGTAAATATTTAAATCAACGGCTTTATAGTCTGCTTCAGAATCAATTCCTGTTTTTATAAGCTTATCTTTTGATGTAATTATACCTTCTAACAAATCATTATCCGAGTTTACAATTAAAATACTGTCCTTATTAAAGAAATCTGTTATCTCCATTTTAGCTTTTAAAATATTTTCTCTAGTCTTAAGATTTTCAATATGGGACATTCCAATGTTAGTAATAATAGCAATATCAGGCCTAGCCACATCACATAACCTATGAATTTCCCCAAAATCACTCATACCCATTTCAAGCACAGCAACATCAAAAGTGTTATTAAGCTTAAATATCATCATAGGTAGTCCTATTTCATTATTAAAATTTCCTAAGGTCTTAAATACTTTGAATTTTGAGCTTAGAACTGCTGCCACCAAATCCTTTGTAGAAGTTTTACCGGTAGAACCGGTAATGCCCACTACTTTTATATTCAATTTATTTATATAAAACTTTGCAAGCTGCATTATGACCTTATTAGTATCCCCTACCATAATTACAGAGGTTTTCATATCTAGCTCTGCAACTTTAAATTTCACCTCATCAATTATACAAATTGAAGCTCCACTTTTACTAGCTTCTAAAACAAAATCATTAGCATTAAAATTTTCACCTTTTAGGGCTATAAAGATATCATTATCCCTTATGGCTCTTGTATCTATGCTAACATTGTTATACAGTGCGTTTGTGCCCTTAACTATTAGTTCTCCCCCTGTTGCCTCTATTATCTCGTCACGACTAATGTACTCCATCTATATTCGCTCCTTTATTATCTCTGAAACAACTTCTCGCTCATCAAAGTGAATAGTTTTACCTTTTAAAACCTGATAATCCTCATGACCTTTTCCTGCAATAACAATTACATCATCACTCCCTGCCATTTCTATTGCTCTCTTTATAGCTTCGCGTCTATTTTCTATAATTTCAAAATTTTGTTTTTTAATTTCACGTACTACATCTTTAATTATATCTAGTGGTTCTTCATTTCTTGGATTATCGGAAGTTATTACGCAGTAATCACTTAAATTAGTTCCAATTACACCCATTATAGGTCTTTTGGTTTTATCTCTATCTCCACCACAACCAAATACACTTATAAGTTTAGATTTTGTAAATCCCCTAGCAGTTTTAAGTATATTCTCGAGTCCATCTGGCGAATGAGCATAATCTAAAATTATTTCAAAACCTAGGTTATAATTACCTCCTACAATTTCACAGCGACCTGGCACTTGTACCTCTTGTAGCCCTAGTTTAATGACTGGTAGCTCTATCCCTTGATTAAGGCAAACAGCTATTGAACCAAGGGCATTGTATACATTATAATTTCCTGGTATTTTGAGTTCTATTTCAATAGATTTATCACTATACTCTAAAGTGAATTTGCTCCCCCTTGAATTCATTTTTATATCACTGGCCCTAATATCTGCTTTATCGTTAAGTCCATAGGTTAATTTACTACTTTTAATTAAACTATAAGCTTTTTCGCCATAAGTATCATCAATGTTAATTATAGAGTTCACACTATTTTCAAACAACTTTAATTTTGCACTAAAATAATTTTCAAAAGTTTTATGAAAATCTAAATGATCCTGAGTTAAATTTGTGAAAATACTGTCGCAAAACTCTATGCCATATACCCTATTTAAATACAACGAGTGTGAAGATACTTCCATAACACAATAATCAACATTAGCATCCACCATTTGATTAAAAAGTTTTTGAAGCTCCAGTGATTCTGGAGTGGTTCTCTCTGTGTGAATTTTCTTCTGATCAATATAATTTGCTATAGTTCCTATAAGACCAACTTTATATCCACCCTGTTCTAAAATAGCTTTAATCATAAATGCTGAAGTTGTTTTTCCATTAGTGCCAGTAATACCTATCATTTTCATCTTGCTACTAGGATTCCCATAGTAATTAGCTGCACTTATTGAAAGTGCCACTCTTGTATCATCAGTTCTAATAACTGTGCAGTTTTTTAGTTCTCCTATATTCTTCTGGCATACAATGGCAACAGCACCATTTATTATGGCATTTTGTATATATTCATGACCATCAACACTATATCCTTCTATACAAAAAAACACGTCACCATTTTTAACTTTTCTTGAATCATATTGAATTTCCACTATTTCCATATCCATATTACCCTGAATTAAATCAAATTTAATATTCTCCATAATTTTTTCTAATTTCATAATTATCACTCCCTTAAATCATCACATGCATTATGTTTCTACTTTTATTCTAATTAATAACCTCTTTTAAGAATAGTATACACTATAGAATTAATTTTTCAATGATACCACTATTACCCTTTACATGGCAAATCCGACAGTTCAGCAAAGCTGAGTCCTGTCGGTTTTTGTTTTAATGTCTCTATTATATAGTTATACACTATATCTAACAGCATCGCAGATGATGCTTTAACTAATCAGCCACTATATCTAGATGCACAGTCACCGTAGTTCCCTTTTTCACTTCTGTCCCTTCTAGGTCTTGTTCTGAGGCTATACCACTACCGATAAACTTTACTTTTAGACCAAGACTAGTTAATAGTTCACTAACTTTTTCTGGGCTATTTCCCTTGATACTTGGAACCATTACTGTACTATCATCTTCTACTTTTGAATCCGTGTGTAAAATAATTTCGGTCCCTTCTTTAACTGTGTATCCAGGTTTTGGAGTCATATCAGTAATAACTTCTCCCTCTGTACTCAATTTCATCTTTAAATTATTTTCTTTTAACATTTTTTTAGCGTCTGCAGTTTTAAGACCCCTTACCTCAGGTACAATGACGTCCTTAAGTAAACTTTTTGCAATTTCTTCACTAGTAGCATCAGATTTAAGTGCTAAGTAATTGAAAATATCATTAAACACTTGTTTTGCAACAACTGTTGCAATCTGACCACCATAATAATTAGATGGGTCTGGTTCGTCAATATTAATTAATAGTGTTATTTGTGGATCATCTGCTGGTGCCATACCTGCAAAAGATGAAACATATTTTTGAGGTAGATAGCCACTGGTTCCTGGTGCTGGATTGATTTTTTGAGCAGTTCCTGTCTTCCCAGCAATATGGTACCCTGCAATATAAGCCTTTTTACCTCCACCAGTTTCTATAACCTGTTCAAGGTATGATCTAAGCTGCTTTGTAGTTTCCTCATCTACTATTCTTCTCTCATTATAGTTCGAATATGCCTCAAAAACTTGTTTTTCATTCGAATCATCATATTCTACTATTTCTTTCATAACATGTGGAGTTATAAGCTTACCTCCATTTGCAATAGCATTAAAAGCTGTTAAATACTGTATGCAAGATAGTGTTCCACCTTGACCAAATGAGGTTACAGCTACATCAAGGGGAGTCATGTTTTCAGCTTTTCTGATTATCCCCGCTGCTTCTCCATTTAAATCAATACCAGTTTTCTTGCCGAGTCCAAATAAATTAATATACTTAGTTAATTTTTCATTACCAAGTCTTTTTCCCAGTTCCATAAATCCAACATTACAAGAGTTTTTTAAAATATCCACAAAATGTTGAGATCCATGTCCTGTAGGTTTCCAGCACCTTATTGTTTTACCTGAAACTACAGTGCTACCGTTACAAACAAATACATCATTTTCATCTACTACTTTCTCTACCATGGCTCCTATAGATGTAATTACTTTAAAAATAGACCCCGGTTCAAATGTATCACTTACTGCTCTATTTCTCCAAGCCTTTTGATTTTCATCAAAACTTATAGTGTCATCCCATGGATCATTTGGATCATAGTCCGGCTTATTAACCATGCCTAGTATTTCTCCATTTTTAGGGTTCATTACAATTATACTAACTGCAGCTGCTTTATTATCAATCATAGCCTGTTCAGCTGCTTTTTCTACAAATTGCTGAATTTTTTCATCAACAGTAAGTATCAAATCTTTTCCATTAACTGGCATTGTATAATCTGATATTTTATAAGCCAAATCTTCACTTTTAGCATCAGTTTCCGTGATTTTTATTCCAGGTACCCCTGCTAGATATTTATCATAATATAGTTCAGCTCCTACTAGTCCCTTTCCATCGGAATTAGTGTGTCCTAGAACATTTGCCAAAAAATTATTATTGATATAAAATCTTTTTGTATCTCCAGTAATAACTATTCCCCGAAGTTTATTCACCTTAGAAAATTCGATTATTTTATCAGATACGTCTTTTTCTATTCTTCTCTTAAGCCCAACTCCTCCAATAGCTTCTCCCTTTGAATTAGTCGCAGTTAATTTAGATAAAACATCTGCAGATTCCATATCAAGTATTTCAGCAAGGCCAGGTGCAATATCCTTCATAGTTAAGTCATTATTAGAAGTAGTGTCTCTTAATGCATTAAGCTCTAAATCCACTCTAAAAACATTTGCGCTTATGACTAATTCATTTTCATTTCTGTCTAAAATTCTTCCTCTACTTGCTGCAATACGAACATCACTTGTCCACTGCAAAATTGCTCTTACTTTTAAGTCCTTTCCTTTAACTATCATTACGTAGCTTAACCTACCAACCAATAGAAAAAACAAAACAAAAAGTATGAAAAAGACAATAAGCATTCTTCGTTTAACAATTACTTTGTCTCTATACTCCCCTTTTGCCAATTTAGCTCCTCCTTATTATTTCTGTAACACTATGTGGATAGTCCACCTTTAAAAAATAATATCTTTGATTTTTTCTAATATCATGGTACTCTTTTTCACTTGTAACTCACTTTTAACTTCTAAGTTATTCTTACTTAAATTCATGTACTCTATATCACTAATTTGTGGTTTAACCATATTAAGTCTACCAAGAGCTATTTCCTCAACATAATTTATATTTTTAAACTTAAGCAGTTGTACTTTATAAGCACTATTTTCTTTATTTACTATTTCTAGCTTGGCTTTAGTCTTAGATGCTACATCTTGGTAACTATAAATCATACAATACCTACTAATAATAGTCACTCCAATGACAAAAACTAAAAGAATATTTTTAAGAACACTTTTTTTGTTTTCTATATCCTTTTGTATTTTAGCTTGTTCAGCCTGTTTTCTTGATTTTTCTAAATCATCATATCGTCGTTTTCTAAAAGATTCATCTGGTGATAACACGGTATTCCCATCCATTTGAAGCGTATTTTTTGCTACTATCACTTTATTCACCCCATCCACAATTTAGAACTAAATTTTTTCACAAACTCTTAACTTTGCACTTCTGCTTCTTTTGTTTATTTCTAATTCTTCTTCTGTCGCCACTATAGGTTTTCTACTTATAAGATTTACAATTGGTGTTTTACCACACACACACATAGGTAACTCTTTGGGACATTTACAAGGATCATGCAAGTCTTTAAATTTAACTTTTACAATTCTATCTTCAAGTGAATGAAATGTAATAATTGCCATTCTTCCTCCACTTTTTAGTCTTTGTATTCCATCTTCTATTGCTTTGTTAAGAATTCTGAGTTCACCGTTAACTTCAATTCTTATACCCTGAAAAGTTCTTTTAGCTGGATGGCCTCCATCCCTCTTGTACTTTGCTGGGATAGCTGCATCTATAACATTTACAAGTTCTAAAGTAGTATTTATTGGTTTGTCTACTCTTCTATCAACTATAAAATTAGCTATTCTTTTTGAAAATTTTTCTTCTCCATAATTTCTTAAAACTTCACCTATCTGCTGTTCACTGTAACTATTCACAACATCATAGGCAGATATTCCTTTACTCCTATCCATTCTCATATCAAGAGTCGCATCCCTCATATAGCTGAACCCTCGTTCTGCTTCATCTAATTGAAAAGACGATACCCCAAGATCCATCAAAATACCATCTACACTACCTATCTGAAGTTTTTCTAGTATTGCTTCAATATTATAAAAATTATCGTGTACATAAGTAACATTGTTATACTCCTTAAGGTTTTCCTTTGCAGCTTTTAATGCCTCCGTATCTTGATCAATTCCAATTAGCCTACCCTTTGTGGATAGTCTTTTTAAAATTTCTAAAGAGTGCCCTGCACCTCCTAGTGTACAGTCAACATAAATTCCATCTTCTTTAATATTTAGTGCATCAAGGCACTCATTTAACAAAACTGATACATGCTTAAATTCCATTACTATATCTCCTTTTAAATACCGAGTTCATTCATTTTTTCTGCTATCTCATCAAAATTCATATCCGAGTCATTATAATTATCCCATTTATCTTTTGCCCATATTTCTATTCTAGTTGATACTCCTATACTTACTATCTCCTTTTGAAGACCTGCGTATTCGCATAAGTTTTGTGGTATTAAAGCCCTTCCTTGTTTATCAATGGTAATTTCATTGGCACCAGAGAAGAAAAATCGTACAAAGGCTCTTGCATCTTTACTAGTTAATGGTAGTTTTTTTAGTTTTTCTTCCATTATTAACCATTCTTCCTTGGTGTATATGTACAAGCACCCATCTAAGCCCTTAGTCAATATAAATTCACTAGAAAGTTCATCTCTAAACTTTGTGGGGATAATCATTCTGTTTTTACTATCAATGGCATGTTGATATTCACCTATAAACATTTTACTACCCCCAGCTTATTAAATACTCCACTTTAATCCACTTTCAACCATTCTAAACCACTTTTTAGTATTATTCTATATAAAAATCAAAATTCCTTCTTATTTTAAAGTAAATTTACTGTTTTCTTAAATAAATAAATTCCCAATTTCCATTTTTGAGATAAATTCACTATATATGTAATGTCTACCAATGTATGTTTGATAAAACCATTGTTAAAATTTACTTTCTTGAAATGACTTAAGATGTAGAGTATAATTTAAAAGGTGTCAATAATCTAAGAGTAAGAAAGGAATGTACATATATATGAAGCTAGGAATTGTAGGTTTACCAAATGTAGGAAAAAGCACATTATTTAATGCAATCACAAAAGCAGGGGCAGAATCTGCTAACTACCCATTTTGTACTATAGAACCAAATGTAGGAGTTGTTAGTGTTCCTGATAAAAGGTTGGATGTGCTACAAACCATTTATAATAGTAAAAAGATAATTCATACTGCAATTGAATTTTATGACATAGCAGGCCTTGTAAAGGGAGCAAGTAAAGGAGAAGGGTTAGGGAATAAATTTTTATCTCACATAAGAGAAGTAGAATCAATAGTTCATGTTGTAAGATGCTTTGAAGATGAAAATATAATTCATGTAGATGGCAATATCGATCCCCTACGCGACATAGATACTATTAATTTAGAACTTATTTTTTCTGATCTTGATGTATTAGATCGAAGAATGGAAAAGTCAGTAAAACTTGTTCGTTCTGGAGACAAAACAGCCATAATGGAATATGCACTTATGGAAAGAATAAAAGAACAGCTTGAATCAAATTTACCAGTGAGAACACTTGATGTTAACGCTGAAGAAGCTATTTTTATAAACACTCTTTTTCTGATCACTTCAAAACCAGTATTATTTGCTGCAAACATTAGTGAAGATGATTTAATGTCTGGCAATACAGAAAATGATATGGTTAAAAAAGTTAAAGAATATGCAGAAAGTACTGATTCTGAAGTAATGATAGTTTGTGCAAGGCTCGAGGAAGAACTATCCTCTCTAGAGGATGATGAAAAAATGGAGCTTTTACAGGAATATGGTCTTTCAGAATCTGGACTTGATAAACTTATTCATGCAAGTTATAAACTACTAGGTCTCATGAGTTTTCTTACTGCAGGTCCTCAAGAAATAAGAGCCTGGACTATTCACATTGGGACTAAAGCACCTGTAGCTGCTGGAAAAATCCATTCAGATATCGAAAGAGGCTTTATAAGAGCAGAAATAGTTTCCTTTGATAATTTAGTAGAGTGCGGCTCAGAAGCTGTGGCTAAAGAAAAAGGACAATATAGACTTGAAGGTAAAGAATATATCATGCAAGATGGAGATATAGTTAATTTTAGATTTAACGTATAATATTAAAACTCAGAACAAGCAGGACAACTTAAATGTCCTGCTTGTTTTTTACCTACCACTCTATTGTTTTTTCGTAATATATTTTTTTAGTTCTTTATTAATGGCTGTCATTACTACCTGAAAGTCAGTATCATCGTCCCCCATTAATATATCTACTGCATCTTCTATAGATGTCATAGTATATATATGAAAATTCCCACTTTCAATCTCTTTTTCAACTTCATTATTTAAAACCAAATCCCCCGCATTAGACAGTGGAATTACTACCCCTTTGCCTACTATTGTATCTATTATTTTGCACACCCCGTAAAAACCCTCTATCTTGTCATTTGCCCCTCCTATAGGTTGAACATCACCAAATTGATTTACAGAACCTGTAATGGCAATGTTTTGCTTTATAGGTATTTTACTTAAAGCTGAAAGCATACATACTATTTCTGCAACAGATGCACTATCCCCATCTATTTTGCCATATATTTGTTCAAAGCATAAATGAAAATCTACTGGAAGTTTATTAAATCCACCATTAATACCACTTATATATCCCTTTAATATATTAATAGACTTACTATGAATATTTCCACTTAGATTGCTCTCTTGCTGAACATCCACAATATTTCCTTCTCCCTTATAACAGCAGCAAGTAATCTTTATTGGCTTTCCAAATCTAAAATATCCTGCATCAATTACTGATAACCCATTAACTTGACCTATTCTACTATTTTTAACTTCAATAAGCATTTTATTATCAGCATAGTTATTCAGAGTTTCTTTTTCCATATTATCAATTTTATATCCTACGTGGATTATATCCTCTGCACTAATCCCCCCTCTATTTTTATCTTTAATACTATTGTTTGATAGGGTTAATAGCTTAGTTATTTCATATTTATCATAATATATTTTTTCTTTGCTCTGAGCCTTTCGTGATAGTATCTTTGCAACCTCTCTTATAGCTTCCTTAGTAAGAGACCTCAAATTATTTTCAGTACAGATTTTATCTATCTCAAATACCAAAGAGCTCTTTAAATTTTTGTCAATACTTTGAAGCGGATTACATTCTGATTTTATAGTGAATATTTTCCTAAAGTCTTCATCATAGTTATAAAGCAGGTCATAAGTCTCATAATCCCCAATAAGAATTATCTTTACATTAATAGGGATAGGTTCAGGTTTTAAAGTGTTTAATGAGACCGCTTCATAATAATTTTTACTATAAGCCACATCAACCTTTTCTGTTAACAGTGATTTTTTCAAATGATAATATGCTAATGGATTACTTAGTAAAGTATTTGCTTTAATTATTAAACATCCCTCATTTGCTTTTAACATACTCCCACCTTTTATAAGTTCGGTATCAGTGGAATAAACCCCATTATGATTTTCATATTCTATATTTCCAAGTAAATTCGTTAAATTAGGATCTTGCTCAAATATTACTGGAGGTACTAAATTTTTACTATTATCTACAATTACGTTTACAACATATTTATATATAATTTCATTTATTTTTTCCTCATCATCATCATAACTTAGCGAATAGTTATCTATAAGTTTTTTTTCGATATCATCACATACTATATCAAGATAATTTTGCACATCCACGTCTTCATTAAACATATTTTTGTATTCTTCTTTTAATTCCGCCATTTCATTTTCATAATACACTTCCATAATTTTCTTTAATTTTTCTAGATCTCTATCTTCAATATCTTTTAATTCCTCTAATAGTTGCTTAGATTTATCTTTTAAAGTACTTACTGTCTCTAAAATAGTCTCTTTTTTACCCTTCTCTAAGATGTCATATTCACTTTCAGTCATTTCTTTACCACTACTTAAAGGAATGAATGTAAATCCATTATTGCTGGATTTTATATCAAATCCCTTTTCTTTTGCTGTATCTATTAATTTAGCAATTAGGTCAGTTCTTTGCTTTTGAATATTTTCTGCAATATCATCTTTTTCTTTATTTATAGAACTGTTATAAAACTCAAATGTGCATTCTAAATATTCATTCTGAATTTCCTTTAGTACCTTTTTTAGTTTATTACCTCCGCCATTACTTATAAAAATAGGTTTTGGAGATTTATCATCTTCAAATAACACATAGCAAATGTCCGTTGGTTTGCTTCTTTTTTCAAATATATCATTAACATATTTAACAATATCTTTAAGCCCCTCTTTTGAAAAATCGTCTATTAAATAAATATTAAAACCCTCTTTATCTATACTTAATCCAGTTCTAATATTTTCTATTACATCCATATACTGTGGCATAACATCTAAGGGGCCTTGTACCTTAATGTCTTCAATATCAAATTCATAAATAATTTCACTTGGAGTTAATTCCCTCTTCATATTCCGCCTCCTCCCAATCCTTTACTATATTAATATTCTTAAATTATAAATTTAGGAACAAATATTATCATTAAAAGATAAATATTTTAATAGACTATTTTAATACTGTCAAGCATTTTTGAAAATGTCCCAAATCATGTGAAACATTAGCACCAACTAATTGTTGGTGCTTTGCTTTTGTAAAAGTATGATTTTGGG
>NZ_JAENWM010000159.1 GCF_016650035.1 Clostridium sp. | reverse complement strand
TAGTGATTATGGCATGAAGGTAACACCCCTTCCCATACCGAACAGGTAGGTTAAGCTTCAATGCGCCAATGGTACTGCAAGGGTGACCTTGTGGGAGAGTAGGTTGTCGCCAGGTAATTTATATGGATCTTTAGCTCAGCTGGTTAGAGCTACCGGCTCATAACCGGTCGGTCCGGGGTTCGAGTCCCTGAAGGTCCACCATACGGGGATATAGCTCAGTTGGGAGAGCACCTGCCTTGCACGCAGGGGGTCGCAGGTTCGATTCCTGTTGTCTCCACCAAAAAAACAGTCCAATATGGACTGTTTTTTTATTTTTTTGTATCACTAACATAATTATAAATCATGCCATTAAGAACTTTAAAGCACATTCATTCCACAGCTAATTAATTCACCTCGAGTTATATTGTTATTATTTTCTTTTATCTCATTCATAGCTGTAGCAACAGACATATTCATGTCAATAATTGCACCTAATGCTCCAATTACACAAAAGACTGTACTTAATATTTAGATTCCTTAATATAATTAAGTGATTAATATATTAAAGGGGTAAAGTTTTGAGAGTTTTTATTACTTTAGATATAAAAAAGTTGTTAAAACCAATTCTTTTAGTTGTCGCATGTTTCATTATGCTCTGGGCCTCTAGTAGTATTGTAAAATCTATTTCAACTACAATGCAAAAGGATAAGGAATACGTTATATTGGCTTACAATGATAGTGGCATGCACTGTATTCAGTCTGATTACTCTTCTTTTATGATACTTCCTCCAGCAAATACAATTCGTGTACAAGTATTTGAAAAAGGCATAGAAGAAGCCAAATTGATAAATGCTGGGGTAATAGTAGAGTATGCGGTTAATAATAATACTTCTTCTATTGATAAGGTTAATTTTTGGGAATATGCAAAATCTTATGGTTATAATTTAAAACCTAATGAAGGTATTACAGGCAATTACTTAAGCGGAACATGCAAACTATCTATTGATAAAAAATATTATGAGGCAGAATATATTCCTATAACACCTTACAATGACGGAAGCAAAATTATAAATCCATATCAAACCGTGACAATTACAGTGAAAAGTGCAATAAATAAAGAGATTATTGCTGTAGAAGATGCAGTTGTTGCACCAGTTTCAACTGAGATGCTCTGTAGCAATTGTCATGGAAAAACTAATACAGATGCTAATATATTAAAAGCTCACGATAAAAATCAAGGAACAAAACTTTATGATGATTCAATAAACAGCACCCCTTACAGTTGTAATGAATGTCATCAAGATAATGCATTAAATGCTAAGGGTAAAGAAGGTATTAAAAGTCTTTCACTTGCAATGCATGATTTTCATGCATCTAAAATGACAATGTCAAGCCTCCAGAATACTTGCTATAATTGTCATCCAGGTGTTGAAACTAAATGTAATAGAGGAGTTATGGCAACAGCAGGGTTTACATGCAGCAGTAGCAAATGTCATGGAGATATGGAGACTGTGGCCAGTTCTCAAAAACAAGGTAGACAATCATGGCTTAATGAACCAGATTGTGGTGATTGTCATGGAGAAAATTATGCTTCTAATACTAATACATTATACAGTAAGTCATACCTTCAGAATGGCCCTGAGGCTATGAGTGGTTATATTACCTGTGAAACTTGTCACAATAGCCCGCATGCGGAATGGCCATCTACATTAGAGTTAGACAATCAAATACCTATAAAAATTTATGGTGTACCTGATTTTATTAGAAAATGTTCGGCATGCCATCAGCAAAAGGGTGAAGGAAAAATACATGGATATAAAGGAGTAGATTAAAAATGAACCTGGGTGAATTATTGCTATTTATTGCTTTAATGATGAGTTTAGGAAATTTAATTGTAAGTTTATTCTTTCATAAAAATAAATTTGCAACTTTTTGGGTGAATCTATTTTTATTTAGTTCTATATTTTGCATAACGGCCTCTACGATGCTTCTTATTTATTATCAATTCACTTTCAATTTTCAATATGCTTACGTATTTAACCATATTTCAAGGGCGTTAAATCCAATTTATCTCATTTCAGCTCTTTGGGCAGGACAGGAAGGTTCTTTTCTTCTGTGGGCAATGATTGCAATGTGGATTAATTTATTGGCACGTGGAGAGCGTAAATCTTATATTATCTATACCTTAATAAGTACAGTTATTTTGGTTTTGGCTTTTTCAACTGCTCCATTTTCTCTCATGAATTATATACCAACGGAAGGAAATGGACTTAATAAAGCTCTACAGGATCCATGGATGGTAATTCATCCACCTCTTGTATTTATAGGATACTCTGCAATGGGGGTGTTATTTTCTCAAAGCTTTAGCAAAATTAATAGAAGATGGGTAATTGCTTCCTTACTATTTCTTGGGGCTGGAATATTTTCTGGGAGTCTGTGGGCTTACCGGGCACTAGGATGGGGTGGTTACTGGGCGTGGGACCATATTGAGAATGCAGCTTTAATTCCCTTTCTTATATTAACTGCAATTGTGCATAAGAAAAAAATACCTCCTAGTCTTGCTATGATTCCTTTTATTTTAGCTGTCTTTGGTACTTTCTTAGCAAGAAGTGGAATTATACAGGGGACATCAGTACATTCTTATACTTCATCTTCAATAACATTACCACTCTTAATAGTATTCATTCTTTCGGTTTTAATATTGATAGTTACTCTATTAAAGGACAGGATGAGGAGTGGTATTAGAGTTAATTTTAATAAAGTGAAGACTTTATCAGCGTTCCGTTATATTATTTATATTTTTGCAGTTTATATATTGTTTGGAACTGTCTTACCTGTTTTTTTAGGGGGTTCAACAGAAATTAGTTTTTATACTCCAGCAGCACTTAGTTTTGCAATTTTTTCTTCAATACTTTTTACAGTTTACATGCGTAATTTATTTGAAAAGAATTTTCTGAAAATAATAATTATAAATACCATCATAATTATTATTATTTCTGCTACCACAGCTTTTTCATCCTTCCTATGGTTAATTATACTTTGGATAGTGATGCTTCCACTTATCCCTAAGATAGTATTTTTCAGTGCTTTTAAAAACATATGGGCACATATTTCTCATATTGGAGTTTTGATGCTTATAACTGGTACTATTACTTCTTCAGTATTTAGTGAAGAGGGAATTTTAATACAGTCAAATTTATTAAAATTCCCTTCAGGAAAAACTACGATTATTCATAAATTTTTAGGGGATACCATCATTACTGAAAGTTTAAAATATACAACCAGACCATTTATTTGGTTGTTTTGGTTAGGAGGATTTATGATATTGGGTGGGATTCTCGGTGCACTTTGCTTCCCCAAAATTGAGTAGGTTCGGGATGGAAATACTCTTTATATAGAAAGTATAAGTAGACTCGTAAGAATCACTAAGAATTTACTTAATATTGTTGCCAAATTGAATTAATAATAGCAAGGCTATACCTACTACTATTCTATAAATAGCAAAAACTTTCATAGGTTTCTGAATTAAATAAGAAACAAATTTTTCAACCACGATTAATGCAACTAAAAAGGCTGTTACAAATCCAATAACCAAAGTAATAATTTCACCGCTAATGCAAGGCATTGAAAACAACCTATCTTAAATGACTGTTTAAGATTTATTTTATCATTTAGCAGTTGGGTTAAAATATTAAAAGTTGTTTGTTAGTCTTTATTTAAGATTAAATGTATAATATGTTCAAATATAGATGAATAATTCAATATCTAACCATGTGTGTCAACATAATAAAAACAAAGCAATATGTAGATATACTTAGTAAATAAGTGATAATAACGGTATATGGTAAAAAACAAAAACATGAAAGTTTATTGGTATGATAAAATACTCTTTGTCGTCGCGAATTGATGGCGAAGTAAATTAAAGGTTAACTACTTTTTAGAAAAAAAATTTAAAAGTTGTTGACAAAATAAGAAACATCTAGTAATATTATAGAAGTCGTCAGTAAATGACGGATACAAAAAAACAATTTGGTCTTTGAAAATTAAACAGAGAAATAGGTAAAGAATAGCAAAATAATATTTTGCTAAACCAGTTAATTACTTTAGTAAAAAGAAGTAAATTTTTAGTCGTAAGACTAAATAGTATGTAATGAGCTTGAGTAACAACTT
>NZ_JAENWM010000065.1 GCF_016650035.1 Clostridium sp. | reverse complement strand
TATATTCTATATCCTACAGCAATAGAATCTATACAAGGAAAAGACATCTGGAATGATATGAAAAGAAGATGTGATGAGATAGGTTATTGTGGATTTACACCTAAATCATAATTTAACATTAATTTATTTAAAAATCTTTCTTTTGAAGATCTAAATCATTTGTTCACCAAAGACTTATATAAAATTACAAACTATAAAAAAAACACCATGCGTTAACATAGTGTTTTCCATAGTGTGACTAAACCTATAAGCCGAGTTCTGTATTAGACAATCATCTATCTAGGCCTATTGTTACCAATAGGCTCCAGCGATACACCCGAGAACGAGACGGGCCGTCCCAAAATGTTCTCCTATTCGATCTTGCTCCAAGTGGGGTTTACATAGCCGCAAAGTCGCCATTGCGCTGGTGAGCTCTTACCTCGCCTTTCCATCCTTGCTAGTATATCCAAATAGCTTAGCAAGCTAAACTATAAGAATACCTTTAGCGGTATATCTCTGTTGCACTTTCCTTAAAGTTACCTTCACTGGGGGTTACCCAGCACCCTGCCCTATGGAGCTCGGACTTTCCTCTCCTGACTTACTGTAAAACAGCATTCAGCAGTGATTGTCTGGCTTACTCACAAGAGTTATAATAACATACTATAGACTAAAAATCAAATAGTATTTTAATCCATTGATTATATAAACTTATAAGTATCCACAGTACCTTTTGAAATTAGCACCTCATTGCAATAACCATTATCTCGTAGCTTTTTCCGAAAAATTTTTCCGAAAATTTGAAAAGGAATCCACTCTGTTATAAAATGACCAGCATCAATTAATGATGTGCCTTGCTCTTTAAGATCACAAGCACCATGATATTTTGTATCCCCTGTAATTATGCAATCTGCTTTAAACTTTCTCGCCATCTCAAAAAAATCTTCCCCACTACCATTTATGATAGCAATAGTTTTAATTACCCTATTATCCTCTCCTACATACCTAATTTGCTTGGCATTAAAGATTTTTTTAACCTTTTCACACAAGTCAATTAATAAAATAGGATTATCTAAAGTAACTAGACGTCCAATACCATTATATCCATTATATCCATTATCATAACCTGGAATTATTGATGACTCCATTACCTTGCTTTCATTAAATCCTAACATTTCTGTGGCTATATCATTAAGGCCACCTTTAACTGAATCTAAATTTGTGTGACTTGCATAAAGAGCAATATTATTTTTAATAAGTTCTATTATTTTCTTACCTATTAATGTATCACTAGTTATTGACTTAGGTTTATTAAAAAGAAGAGGATGATGAGTCAATATAAAATTACATCCCGTGTCCACTGCCTCACGAATTACATCTATTGTACAATCTAATGCAATTAAAATTTTTGTAACCTCTGCATCTCTATCCCCAACCATTAGTCCAACATTATCATAATCTTCACTTAGGATAGCTGGAGCATATTCTTCCATAATATTGTGAATAGTTTCTACTTTTAAAATCATTTTAAGAACTCCTTAAGTGTCTTTATTACATGATACAGTTGCATCTTTCTATTTTTAGCTGTCTTTGTACTCTCATTTAATGTATTATATATTTTTGAGTATTTTTTTAATTTATATTCTATAAACTCTTGCATTACTGGTTGTTTTTTATCCAATAATGTTTTACTTATCTCATAATATATGCTATCTAATACTACTGGTACAGTATTATATTTAGCCTTAATAATTTCATAAAACTTTCCATCCTCAAGACAAATATCTTCTTTTTGAATATCATATCCGGTGGTATACAAATACTCTCTCAAAACTTCAGCATTTTGAACTGGTTGAAGTATTACATATTTTAATTTTTTAACAACAGCAAGGTCTGCCTCTAATATATCTCTTATTAAATTTCCACCCATACCAGCGATGATAGCTACCTGTACTTCTCCCTCTTTAACTGTAGATAATCCACTGCCCTGTCTACAACTAATTTGAAGGCTCACATTATTTTTAAGAATATTTTTTTTAGCCTTCTCAACGGGTCCACTATTTATATCTGAAGCAATGGCACCCTTTATAACACCATTTCGAACTAAATAAATAGGTACATACCCATGATCCGTGCCTACATCTATGATATTATCAGATTTCTCCATCATATTTACAATTGCTTTTAATCTTATACTGAGTTCCATAAATTACATCCTTATCTAAAATTAATTAATATTTTAAACTGCATAAATAAAAATATCATTGCCACAATTAATGACACATAAATATACTTATATGCTGATTTTCTATCATATTTCGCGCAAAAATAACTTGCATAATACATACAGAATAGTAAGACCATATTTAATACACCATAAATCATTTGGGTAAACGCAAATTGCTTTCCTGTACCCAATTTTACTGGGTTAAATTTCGCATCAAAACTTAAGGGCATAACACTAGGTATATTATCTTTTAAATATAATATAAATGGATTTAGAGTCAAAATCAGTATTACTATACTTACTCCTATTAAAGGTAAAATAAAATGCTTATCTTTATGTAGATTATAACTGTTATTAACTTTACATTTCCACTCTACTACCTGTATATCATGACCTACCAACTGTTCCTCAAATTTTTTATAATCTAGAGGTGACACTCCATAATTCATATATTTAGTTTTTATATAAAATATTTTTTTATTATCTGTAACGAACATTCTAGAAATACCTATTTTATCAATTACGAATTTCCCCATTGCAAAGCTACTAGAGGCCATCCCATAAATCTTAACTCCTTTAATTTCACCAGTTGATTTAGCATATCCTTCAACTTCATTTAATGGCACTGTTATTTTCTTTAATGACCAAATGGCACAAATCGTGAGATTTTGGTCATCAATAATGCATTTAGTTGTCGAATAAAGTATGATGTAATATACTCCATATATATTGAATGCCCACAGTATTATTCCTAATATGCTAGCCACTATATATGAGTTATTAATTTGAAGCAATATAATTATTAATATATTATATAATGCCGTCATCAACAGTATAAACCCCAGTCCACGTCCATGCTTTGATACAAAACTATCCATTTAATCACCTTCTCAATGCATATTATAGCATATTGGAATCTCTCTTGTAAATGTTTTTCCATATACTGGCACCGATTAAAGAAAAACACCTTATATAAGGTGTTTAATCTAAATAATCCTTTAACTTCTTACTTCTACTTGGATGTCTTAATTTACGTAGTGCTTTAGCTTCAATTTGTCTAATTCTTTCCCTAGTTACGTTAAATTCTTTTCCAACTTCCTCAAGTGTCCTTGCGCGTCCATCATCTAGTCCAAATCTTAATCTTAAAACTTTCTCTTCTCTTGGAGTAAGTGTATCTAGAACGTTTATTAATTGCTCCTTGAGCATTGTAAATGCAGCAGCTTCTGCTGGTGCAAGAGCATCATCATCAGGAATGAAATCACCTAAATGACTATCTTCTTCTTCTCCTATAGGAGTTTCAAGAGATACTGGTTCTTGTGCTATTTTCATAATTTCACGAACTTTTCCTACAGGCATTTCCATAATTTCAGCAACTTCCTCCGGTTGAGGTTCCCGTCCAAGTTCCTGGAGTAATTGTCTTGAAACTCTAATAAGCTTATTTATAGTTTCAACCATATGAACAGGTATTCTTATGGTTCTTGCTTGGTCAGCTATAGCTCTAGTTATAGCTTGCCTAATCCACCAAGTAGCATAAGTACTAAATTTATATCCTTTTCTGTAGTCAAATTTTTCTACAGCTTTTATTAGTCCTAAATTACCTTCTTGAATAAGATCTAGGAACAGCATTCCTCTCCCAACATATCTCTTAGCTATACTTACCACCAGTCTTAAATTAGCCTCTGCAAGCTTCTTCTTGGCAGCCAGATCTCCCTCTTCGTTTCTTTTGGCAAGATCAACTTCCTCAGCGGATGTTAAAAGTGGAACTTTACCAATTTCTTTTAAATACATTCTAACAGGGTCATCTATAGATATACCCTCTGGTATACTAACATCTAATTCTTCAGTTTCTGGTTCAGTCTGGGACTTATCTCCTACACCTGCTGGAACATTATGCATATTCCCAACAACATCTATTTCCATTGATTCTAAAACTTCATAAACCTTTTCTATTTGTTCTGGCGTTAAATCTATTTCATAAAGTTCATCCATTACTTCTTTATAAGTTAAGGATCCCTTTTTCTTACCTTTTTCAATAAGTTTTTTGGTTATAGACATTTTTGCAGCTTTATCCTTCATCTTATTACCTCCTTTCTAATTAACGTAACTTCTTTATATCTTTTTGAAGATCTAAAAGTTTTTGTGCAAGCACTATAGATTCTTCTAGCAAACCGTTTGATTCATATTCTTTGATTTTATTCATAATTTCTTTTTTCGACTCCTCTAACTTGAATTTTTTTAACTCCTTAATACAGTCATTTATAAATTTTTTATAGTCCTCTTCTTCCCCATCAAACTCAATTTCAATAATGTTTATCCATTCTTTTGTGCACTCTATATCAGTACATCTAAATTCTATATTTTTAATTTTTTCATCTTTTGATAAGCTTTTAAACTCAACAATTAATGAATATATGATTTTATGACTTTGAAGTACTAATTGTTCAATTGACATATTATTTGTAATATAATCACAATTTTCTTGGTCTATAAACATAAATTTCAATAAATTTCTTTCAGCCTTAATATAAGCTAGTTCTAAATATAATTTTTGTCCAAAATCCTGATGTGTATTCATTTTTTTCATTTTATTTGTGTTTTTGTTGATTTCTTCTCTTAATAAGTCATATATTGCTTGTTCTTTGATCCCCGTTTGCTCAGAAATCTTTTTTATGTAGACATCTTTTTCAACAGGATCTAAATCTATAATAATTTCAGTGATCTTTTTCGCATACTGTATTATCATTTCACTATTCGAAAAAATTATTCCATCACCGGCTCTTTTAATCCTATAATCTATTAGAGGAAGCGCTTCATCAATTAATTTTTGAAAAGCCTCTTTCCCACTCATTTTTATATATTCATCAGGGTCCTTACCTTTTGGTACTATAAGCACTCTTAAGTCAAAACCTTCATTTCTTAATAACTCAAGTCCTCTTAGTGTTGCTGCCTCACCTGCAATATCAGCATCAAATGAAATAATTACCGTATCTACATACTTTTTTAATAATTTTGATTGATTAATAGTAAGTGCGGTACCAAGGGATGCAACAACATTTGAAAATCCATACTGATGAAGTGAAATACAATCCATATATCCCTCTACTATTATTATTGTTCTAGATTTATTGTTTTTGATTACAAAATTAAGTCCATAAAGGTTTAGCCCTTTATAAAACAATGGAGTCTCAGGTGAATTTAAATACTTAGGTTTTGAATCATCTAAAACTCTTCCTCCAAATCCGATGACTTTACCCCTATAATCAAACACTGGAAACATTATTCTATTTCTAAATCTATCATAATAGGAACCTTTAGGACTTTTTATAATTAATCCTACACTGTACAAATCTAATTCAGAATAACCTTTATTTTTCAAGTATGATAAAAGGCCATGCCATTCATCGAAGGAAAACCCCAAACCAAACTTTTTCATAGTAGTCTCTGTTATACCTCTTTTGGTGAAATATAATCCAGCCTCTTTATCCTTTCTTAAATTATTATAAAAATACCTAGCTGCTTCTACATTAATATTGTACATTTTATTATAGGTGTCTTTTTGCACATTACTTTGTTCACTTTCTAAATCTATAGTAATGTTAGCTCTTTCAGCGAGTATCCTTGCAGCCTCAGGAAAAGTTGTGTTCCTATCCTTCATAATATAACTAATTACATTTCCAGCTTCTCCACACCCAAAGCATTTATATATTTGTTTTTCAGGCGATACTGTAAACGAAGGACTCTTCTCATTATGAAAAGGACAAAGACCAATATAGTTTCTTCCTGTTCTTTTAAGCTTAACTCTTTCAGATATAACATCCACAATATCATTTTGCTCTTTTATTTTCCGGATGACATCTTCAGCAATCAATAGTTTATTACCACCTTACTTATTTAAATTCACAATATATTTTTATTCGACAAAAAACTGTTTTGTCCTCTTTAAAATCCAATATTTTTTAAAAAAATATTTTTTTCATGTAATATATTCTTTATAAAACAAAAATTTCCTTCAATAAAGATAATTTTTATTTTTTTATTTATAAATTAAAATTAATAAATACCAACCTTAGGCACAAACAAATTATTAAACAGCATTAAACAATAATCATCACTCATACCTGAAATATAATCTGCTACTCCTATATTTAATCCTTCATTCTTGACTATGTTTTTATAAACTTCTGGCATAGTCTGTGGATTATTATAGTAATATGTGTAAACTTGAGTTAACACGAATTGTGCCTTTTTCCTTTCTTCTTTTAACATTTCACCTTTATATATATTATTAAACATAAAGTTACGTAAATCACCCAATGCCCATCCAATATCTTCACTAAGTGAAACGCCTATAGACCCTCTATCTAAGTTATCTAATGTATTGTAAATGCAGTCCACAACTAAAGTGTTTATGCGTTTGCTATGACTTGCTCCTAAAATTTCAATAGACCTTTTAGGTAGCATTGAGTCCACTAATAGCCCCGCCCTTATAGAATCATCAATATCATGATTAACATATGCAATCTTGTCACTATATCTTACAACCTGACCTTCTAAAGTAAAAGCTTTTCCATATCCCTTAGAAAAACCACTATGATGAAGAATTCCATCTAGTACTTCCGCACTTAGATTAAGCCCCTTTCCAGATTTTTCGATCTTTGTCAGCACCCTGATGCTATTTTCGTTATGTTTGAATCCACCTGGCAAAACATTATTCAGAACCTCTTCTCCATTATGAGCAAAGGCTACATGCCCTATATCATGCCCTATAGCAATAGCTTCTATCAAGTCTTCATTTAATCCTATACCTCGGCCTATAGTTTTAGCTATCTGTGCAACTTCTAAAGTATGTGTTAATCTTGTTCTATAGTGATCACTGCTGGTTTTTATGAATACTTGAGTTTTATGTTGCAGTCTCCTAAATGACTTGCTATGTATTATCCTATCCCTATCCACCATATAGCAGGTTCTTACCTCATCCTCATCTTCTAATACACTCCGGCCCTTTGAGTTTAAAGATAATGCCCCATAACGTATAATGTTCTTATCTTCACTCGCTTCTATTCTTTGACGAATATTCATAATTACCTCCTGAATTTAAGACTATATATAAAGTTACTATATTGTTTTTATTTTAGGGCTAATGAAAATTAATAGTATTCACGCTCCTTATTTATTTTAATCGTCTTAGTTAGTATTCTACAAATTAAATTAATTTCCCTTTTTTTTATATTAAACGAATAATATTAATAGTTTATTAATATTCTAATAATGTAATAATTTTTTAGGAGCGTTGATATGCCCTCCACAGTTAAAAACTTTAATAACATAGCTTTATTATCCGAAGCAAACGTAAAAAAATACATCCTCCCACAATATAACTTAGCTAATGCTGATATAACACAAATTAAATTTAAAGATACTGACAAACAAAGAGCTGTATATAAAGTACAATACTTTGACGAATGCTACTGTTTAAAGAAAGTTTATTACCCAGTGAAAGATTTATTATTTGTATATTCGGCTATAGAATGGCTATATAGAAATAATATTAATGTACCTCGTATACTTCCCACAAACACTAATAGTAGATTTGTAAACTATAGTAATATGCTATTTATACTTACCCCTTGGGTTAATGGCATCAAATGTGATTATGATAATATTAATCATATATTAGCTTGTGGAAGCAACCTTGCAAATATGCACAAAACAAGTATAAACTTCAAACCTATATGCGGCAGTTCTATAAAAGAAGATTACGGTTCCCTTAGTACTTCCATATATAAACATTATATAGGTCTCCTTAAATTTTCTAATTTAGCTTATAAATATAATGATTCATTTTCAAATCTATACCTTAGGCATTTTGATTCAAGCATTAAACTAGCCAAGTACTCTACAGATATTGCCTGCACCATGGACACAAATAACCTTACTAAATCCTTGTGTCACCTTGACTATGTTAATAAAAATATTATATTTGATAATACTAATGAAATATGGGTAATTGATTTTGATAAATGTAGATATGATTATTGCGCCCACGATATCTCCTATTGTTTGCGAAGACTATTAAAAAGAGACAATACAAAATGGGATTTGGAAATTGCAATAAGTTTTTTAGAAAATTACAATAAAATCTTACCTTTAACCTTGGATGATTATAAATATATCCTTGTTTATTTAGCTTTTCCCCAAAGGTATTGGAAAATATCAAGGGATTATTATGGTAATGTTAATAAATGTAATAAAAAAGCCTTTATACACCTCTTAGATAACGGAACTAATAAAAATGACTATCAATTAGATTTTGCATGCAAATTTAAAGATTACATTGGAAATAAATTCAACGTAGAATTAAATTAACATAAAATAGAAAGCCACTGAATTTCAGCGACTTTCTATTTTTTTACCATTATGGAACCCTTCTAAAGTGCTATTATTTTCAACTGTCATAAAATCTACCAATTGTAAATAGGGGTATTTATTTTTATCTCCACTAATAGACCCATCATTTAAATTAGGGTTAAAGACAGACAAATAATCAACAGGCTTGCCTTCACTCTCGGTACGCATAAATATAAGAAACTGGTAAACTTAATTCAGTTAAAACTTTTAAGTCAAAATATATTTTTTTTGTATATTCACCTACTGTCTTCTGAGATGGGTTATAGTAGAAACTACTTACAATAGGAGAAACTATAAAATTAATAGTAAGTAATATTAAAAATACAATAGACACAGAGGCTAAGATTACATTACGTAATTTCTTGTTTACGCTTCATGATTTACATTAAATTCAAAGATATTGGACAAAATAACTTTGAGGTGATTCAAGTGAAATGTAATGTTGGTAGAACCGAGCAAATTATTAGAATTGTAATTGGCATATTAATCGCCCTTATAGGTTTATACTTCAGAAGCTGGTGGGGTATTATTGGCATCGTACCGATAATAACCGGCTCGATTCATTATTGCCCTATTAGTGACATCTTAGGGATTTCGACTTGTGATGTTAAGGAAAAGCAATAGTTCTCTTACCTATGGCCTTACAATCTAAGGTCATTTATTTGTATTGCGACGTAAAACACCGTAAAATTCACTAAATAATATGGTATTTTTATTATTTCTCTAAGTATGTTAGCATTTAATATTATTTTAGCATCGAGTACAGATAAATAAATCTTCCAAAGTGTTCCTGTTCATCAGTAATAATTTCAAAGATTTTATCTCTCATCTGCTTATTTGTCATGAGTGCATAAATTTCTCTATAAAGGTCTACAGCTTCACTTTCTCCTTCAATACTACTTTGTACAGCTTCCATAAGAGCATTGTATTTTTCTATATTGGTTGGTATAGGAATGTCTAATTTTTCACCTGTAAGTTGATAATACATTTGTTGAAACATTCCATAATGCTTAATCTCATCATCATAAGCAAATTTAATCTGTTTAATCACCACAGGGTCAGTAGTCATTTCCATCATCCTCTGATATTTTACTCTATCATGCCTTTCAGCCTTCATAGCTTCCACTACCTTATCCTCTAGCGAGCTTAGCCTGAATAGTTGGGAATAATAAATATCCATATTATTATACAAAATATATCTCTCCTAAATTATTGTTAACCAATTTATTATATGATTGAATGGCTTAAATTGTGATGGCTATGGTGCTTTTAAGTTCAATAGTTACGTCGTCTAATTCTCATATTGTTCACTTTAAAAAAATAAGGCATTGTACTTAAAATCAAAAATGAAATTAAGTTACAATACCCTATTCTTTTTATAGTTTTTAAAGTTCTGATAGTCTCAAGAGCTCATTGTATAAGTCTTTTTAAGCTATGCATATACTATTTTTTTTATTTTTTTCTTGGATTGTTTATCTCTGCTTGTGCAGCTGCAAGTCTTGCAACTGGAACTCTAAATGGTGAACATGATACATAATCAAGTCCCACATTGTGACAGAATTCAATAGAAGATGGTTCTCCACCATGTTCCCCGCATATTCCAAGTTTTATATTTGGTCTAGTTTTGCGTCCAAGATCAGCAGCCATTTGAACAAGTTTGCCTACTCCTATTTGATCTAGTTTTTGGAATGGATCAAATTCATAAACTTTCTTTTCATAATAATGTTTTAAGAAAGTTGCAGCATCGTCTCTTGAAAATCCAAAAGTCATTTGTGTTAAATCATTTGTCCCAAATGAGAAGAATTCTGCTTCTTTTGCTATTAAATCAGCAGTAAGTGCAGCTCTTGGAATTTCTATCATTGTGCCAACCATATATTTCATATCGGTGCCACTCTCAGCTATAATTTTATCAGCTATCCTTACCACTATATCTTTAACATATTTTAATTCTTTAACTTCTCCAACTAGTGGAATCATTATTTCTGGAACAATATTATATCCTTTTCTAGTTTTAACATCTATAGCAGCTTCAATAACCGCTCTAGTTTGCATTTCAGCTATTTCTGGATATGATACTGCAAGTCTACATCCTCTATGGCCCATCATTGGATTAAATTCATGCAATGATTCAACAGTAGCTTTAAGATCTTCAAAAGTTATTCCCATCTCAATTGCTAATTCTTTTATATCTCCATCATCATGTGGTAAAAATTCATGTAGTGGTGGATCTAAGAATCTGATTGTAGCAGGTCTTTCCACAAGCTCTTCATAGATTCCTACAAAATCTTCTCTTTGCATTGGTAACAATTTATCTAGTGCAACCCTTCTTTTAGCTTCATCTTTAGCAACTATCATTTCTCTTATGCCCATTATTCTATCAGCATCAAAGAACATATGCTCTGTTCTGCATAATCCTATACCTTCTGCTCCATATTTAACCGCTTGAGCTGTATCTCTTGGAGTATCAGCATTGGTTCTAACTTTTAAACTTCTTATACCATCAGCCCAGCCCATGAGTATTTCAAAGTAACCACTTATTTCAGGTTCAACTGTTTTAATTGCTCCAGCATATATATTTCCTGTACTTCCATCCATAGAAATATAGTCACCTTCATTATAAATAGTTTTTCCTATTTGAAAATTTCTAGCATCTTCATTAACTTTTATATCTCCGCAGCCAGCAACACAACATCTTCCCATTCCTCTTGCAACAACTGCAGCATGAGATGTCATTCCTCCTCTTACTGTTAAGATACCTTCTGCAGCTATCATGCCTTCTATATCTTCTGGTGAAGTCTCAAGCCTTACAAGAATAACTTTTTCTCCTGCTTCATGTTTAGTTTTAGCATCTTCTGCTGTAAAATATACTTTACCACAAGCAGCTCCTGGAGATGCTGGAAGTCCTTTAGCTATTACTTTCGATTTTCTTAATTCTTCTGTATCAAAATTAGGATGAAGTAATGTATCTAATTGTTTAGGTTCAACCTTCATAACAGCTTCCTTTTGTGTTAACATCCCTTCTTCAACAAGTTCTACTGCGATTTTAAGTGCAGCTTGTACAGTTCTCTTACCATTTCTTGTTTGTAAGAAGTATAATTTGCCATCTTCAATTGTAAACTCCATGTCTTGCATATCTTTATAGTGATTTTCAAGAGTATTAACAATACTCATGAATTCAGCATAAACTTTTGGCATATCTTCGTGAAGTTGTGATATATCATTTGGCGTTCTTATTCCTGCAACAACGTCTTCACCTTGTGCATTCATTAAGTACTCAGCATATATTCCTTTTTCTCCAGTAGATGGATTTCTTGAAAAAGCAACACCAGTTCCTGACGTTTCTCCTTTATTACCAAATACCATTTCTTGAACACTTACTGCAGTTCCCCAATTACCTGGAATATCATTAAGTCTTCTATATACATTAGCACGAGGATTATCCCATGATCTAAATACTGCTGAAATAGCATCTATTAGTTGCTTTGCTGGATCACTTGGAAATTCTTCGCCCTTATCTTTTTTATAAAATGCTTTAAACTCTTTAACTAATATTTTCAAATCATTAGCGTCAAGTTCTGTATCAAATTTTACACCTTTTTCTTCTTTCATCTTATCCATTATGTTTTCAAAGTTTCTTTTTTCAACGTCCATAACAACGTCAGCAAACATTTGGATAAATCTTCTGTAAGAATCATAAGCAAATCTCGGGTTATTTGTTAAATTTGCCATAACCTCTACTGTTTCATCATTTAACCCTAGATTTAAAATTGTATCCATCATACCAGGCATTGAAGCTCTTGCGCCAGATCTAACTGATACGAGTAATGGATTTTCTAAACTACCAAACTTCTTTCCTGTGATTTTTTCAAGTTCAGCCATTTTCGAATTAATTTCACTAATAATTTCAGATGCAATTAATTGACCATCTTCATAGTATTTATTACATGCTTCAGTAGTAACTGTAAATCCCTGTGGTACTGGGATTTTAAGGTTAGTCATCTCGGCAAGGTTTGCACCTTTTCCGCCTAGAAGGTTTTTCATTGAAGCATTGCCTTCACTAAAAAGATAAACATACTTTTTGTAATCCATTTGTATACAACTCCTTCGATTCTAAATTATATATGATAATGGTTATTAACCATTTTCACCCATTTTCACAAACAATCTTGTAATATTAGTTTTAGACACTTTGCCCACAATTTTTAAAACTTCTCTGCCATTTTCAAATTTTCTCTCTATAACAGGCAGACTGTCTACTTCATGTTCTATAATTTTTTGTGCGGCCAAATAAACACTATCTTCTTTTTCAACAAACACTATGTTTGGCATTCTAGTCATTATAATTCCTAAAGGTACCTTGTGGATATCTGTTCCACCCATCGACATTTTAAGGAAGTCTTTTCTTGAAACAGCTCCCACTAAATTGCCATTATTATTTACAAATAGTGTACCTGCATCATTTAAAAACAAATGTACTATTGCATCATAAACCATAGTTTCTTCTGTTGCCGTTACATGTTTAGACATTACTTCATTAACTTTAATATTTCTTATATAGTCATAAACTAAACTATAAGAAGGTTTCTTAGAATAGACATATCCAACCTTAGGTCTTGCATCTAATATACCAGTCATTGTTAGTATGGCCAAATCTGGCCTTAGTGCAGCTCTTGTAACCCCTAGTTTATTAGCTAGTTTTTCACTTGTTATAGGTGGATTCTCTTTAACTAATCTAATTATCTCATCTTGTCTTGGTGTTAATTTTATTGCTTCCACCTTCTTCCTATTTTAATGCTTTGAATATGGTATATATTTTAAATAAAAACGATTTCATAATTTATTTTATAGAAAAATCTTACATACCATTTGAAACATTATACCACATTATTACAATAAAATGTAGATTCTTTTAACGTTTTAGAATATCTCATGAAAATTATTCGTATGCTTATGTACTACGAATAATTCTCCTTTTAAAAAGCCAGCAACATTAGTTGCTAGCTGTTTTATAGGGAAATTTATTCTTCCTCTTTTTCCTTTTCTTCTTCTATTTCTGATTCTTTTTCTGCTTTTTTATCAAATTTTACAGTATATTGGTATACATTTTCATCATCGCTACCCTTACTGCTTTTATCACCTTTACTAAAACTACCTTTTGTATCGGTATATTTTTCTTTTACATCTTCACTTATATCATTCATTTTGCACTTTAAGTCTTCTACTGTGTTTTTGATAATAGTATTAACTACTTCAACAGATCCGTCTGCTTTAGTTATCTCAATAGTAACCTTTGTAAGTACTGCTGTTAATATCCCAATACCAATAAGTGCTGGGTATATTAGTGCAAACATTCCTGCAGCAATACCAGCATTAACAGGTATATCTATAACTACTGTTTCATCTTTTTTAATTTTTATCCTAGTTACATTGCCTTTTTTTACAGTATCCTTTATCCATACAATAAAATCTTCTTTGGTAGTATATACTTCATCCATATTAAATATAGGATATTTCTTTTGTTTTGCTTCGATGTAAATTAGTGCATCAACTACATTGCTATCACATTCTTGTAGCGCTTCTTTAGCCTCAGTATATGAAACCCCTGTACGCTCTTTGATTATGTCAATCTTTTCTAGTGTAATTTCTTCCATTAAAATCCTCCTCCTAATAATTTGTACTCTGTTTAAAATAATTATTAATTTTTGTATGCATTTAAATAATCGAACATTTCTAAACTCCTTGGCTTTCTAGTATAATTTTGAGAAATAACAAAAGATAAAAATTTGTATAACTCAAGCTTTGATGTTTTCGATACAACTATTCTATTAATTTTATCCATCCCAAAATTATTTAAGAATTTTAATGTATTATATGTAGGGTTTGATATATATATACTGTTTGACTTTTCACAATTTTTGCATATAGGTCCATAAGATTGCAAATCAATATTATTAGATATGGTTATTTCTTTTCTACATCTAACACACTTACTAAAATTTAGTCCGTAACCTGTTGCTCTCAGCAGTTTTGTTTCGAAAGCTCTGGCTAAAACCTCTATATCCATAACGTCATTTTTTATAAAATAAAAAGCAGTGACTAGCTCTTTAAAAAGTTCCTTATTAACGTCCTCGTTTTCCATTGCAATATCAATTAATTCAACAAAATAAGAGGCATAGGTAATTGTATCTAAGTCCCTTAATAATTGTTGAAAAGAATCTATTATTGTAATTTCATTTATTGTATATAAATTTTTGCCTTTAAAAAGTACAAATTCTCCATATGAGCAAGGTAATGTGGATGATATATATTTGCTTTTGTTTTTTCTTGCTCCCTTTGCTATGGCTGTTATTTTTCCAAACTCTTCAGTAAAAAGCCAAACAAGCTTATCAGATTCTTTAAACTCTTGTGTTTTTATAACAATAGCTCTAGTTTTTAAAATAGACAGAACATCATCCCCTATTTATATCCAAGTTCTTTGAGAATACTTGAAGTGTCTCTCCATTCTTTCTTTACCTTTACCCATAATCTTAAGTATACTTTTTCACCTAAGAATTTCATTATATCTTGTCTTGAATAAGTGGAAATTTGCTTAAGGGTCTTTCCACCTTTCCCAATTATAATGCCCTTATGTGAATCCTTTTCACATAATAAATTAACTTCAATATTGTACAAATTATTTTTGTCTCTTTTCATAGAAATAATTTCTATTGCTATTCCATGAGGTACCTCTTGAGATAATAATTTAAGAGCTTTCTCTCTTATTATCTCGGTTATAATAAACCTCTCTTGCTGATCTGTAATCATATCTTCTGGATAATATAGCGGTCCTTCTGGCATAAGCTCTGCTAAAAGTTTGGTAACTATATCAACATTTTTACCTTTAATGGCAGCTATTGGTATTATTTCTTTAAAGTTAAAATATTCAGAATAAGACTTAATAGTTTTAGCTACCCTCTCCTGTGTATTTTCATCAATCTTATTGACTAATAAAAAAACCGGTATCTTAGTGTCTTTTAAATCTTCAAGAATATGCATATCCCCTGGTTCAATTTCATCACCTGGTGTAGTTATAAATAATATAACGTCTACTGCATCTGTGGATTGTTTGGCTACTTTAACCATATATTCTCCTAGTTTATGTCTAGGTTTATGCATTCCTGGAGTATCCACAAATATTATTTGAGATTCTTTAGTAGTTAAAATAGTTTGTATGTTGTTTCTTGTAGTTTGGGGCCTATTAGACACAATTGATAATTTTTCCCCCATAATATAATTCATTAATGTAGACTTTCCTACATTAGGCCTTCCGATAATAGATACGAATCCTGATTTAAACATATATCCTCCTTGTGGTTATCATTTGTAATTTGTTTTTACTTTAGTAAATTCTTACTTCAGTAAGCTTTCTTTAGTAAAAGCACCTGGTAATATTTCTTCCATAGTCTTTATTATATAGTTATCTTCATCTTTTACTAATATGATTTGGATATCACTTGTGGCAAATTCTACTATGACTTGTCTGCAAATACCACATGGATAAGTATTCGTTGACATATCCCCTACTACTGCTATCGCTTTAATTTTTCTGTGTCCCTCAGACACAGCTTTAAAAATCGCAGTTCTTTCAGCACAATTAGTAGCACCATAAGAAGCATTTTCTATATTACACCCTGTATATATTGAGCCATCTTCAGTTATAACTGCAGCGCCTACTTTGAATTTCGAGTATGGCACATATGCATTTTCTCTAGCATCTATTGCAATCTTAGCAAGCTTTTTATAATTCATTAGAGCACCCCTATATATTTAATTTAAATCACGTTAAAATAAATAACAGTGAAAAATCACGTATATCAATTATATCACTAATTATCAGTATTTCAATTAAATTAAAAAATTATTATCCTAAAGCTTTAAACAAGAGTAATGTTAATAACGTCCCAAAAATACCGCCAAAAATTACTTCTAGGATAGAATGGATTTCTGAATCAACCCTACTTTGTGCAACAATTACAGCTATAAAATAAGATAAAACCATAATTAAAGGCTCAGGGGTTAATAATGTTATCGCTGTTGCTACTGAAAAAGCTATGGTAGAATGACCGCTTGGCATACCACCTTTAAGTGGAGTTCCTTCACCATAAATTGCTTTAACTACTACAACTGCAATACAAACTATAACTAGAATAAAAAAGGTCGTGTCAGTGTCAGATTTTTTAATCTTTGACATTACAGACTTATTAAATGGAGTCAATCTTTCCCAAAATATTACATAACCCACCAGTAGTGAATTTATAGCAGTTACCAGTACTGCACCAGCAGCCACATTTTTAGCGATTTTTGCTAATGGGTGATAAAAATTTGTTGTGGCATCTATGGCACATTCTACTGCAGTATTTATCATTTCAGCCACGATAACTAGTGTTATAGTCATTGTTATAATCAAAAGCTCTATTCTTGACAAATCATAAAAAAATGTAGCAGTAAGGACTAATATTGTGACTAGCATATGTATCTTCATATTTCTTTGCGTACGAATTGAGTATATTATTCCTTCTATAGCATAATTCAAACTATCAATTAATTTTTTAACTTTCATGCCTAACCACCTTCAAATCTTTTATCTATATATTTTAAAAGTACCGAGTATTTCTTCTTCTCTTTTTCTCATAATATTTTTCTGTGCTTCCTCTATGTGATCGTAACCTAAAAGATGAAGCATTGAATGCACTGTAAGATAAGCGCATTCACGAATAAATGAATGTCCGAATTCTTCACTTTGCTGCTTTGCTTTTTCTAGTGATAGTGCAACATCTCCTACAACTAATTTCCCATCATATAAATCATTTTGATCAAATTTGTAATTTGTATACACCTCTTTAAATACCTTGTTTTCAGGATAATGTAACATAGGAAATGATAACACATCAGTAACTTCATCTATACCACGATGTTTTAAATTTATCTCCCTAATTTCTTCATTATTAATAAAGATAACACTCACTTCATTGTCCACAAGTAGTTTCTCCTCACTCAACGTATATTCAATAACATTCTTTATGGCGATTTTGAGTTCCTTTGTTACTTCTATATTATTTTGCCTATTATCCATAAAAATCATATTAATTTCCACTCCCTATTTAATCTCGCGCGCCTTTTCCTTTTCCCATTTATCTGAAGGATACTCTATTCGCTCGTGGTATATTCCTGAAAGCACTTTTAAGAAGGCTTTCCTTATTTTATCTAAATCTTTAAGTGTTAAATCGCAATTATCCATTTGGCCATCATTAAGCCTATTTTTTATTATGTTATTTACCATTTCCTCAATTTTACCCGGTGTATGATTTGAGAGAGATCTCACTGCGGCCTCTACTGCATCTGCTAGCATTATAATTGCTGCTTCCTTGCTTTCAGGCTTTGGCCCAGGGTATCTAAAATCTTCTTCTTTAATTTCATCTGGTTTATCACTAGAATTTTTCATAGTTACGTAAAAGTACTTGACTGTGGTCGTTGCATGGTGCTGACTAATAACATCTTGAATAACCTTAGGTATTTTAAATTCTTTCGCAAGTTCTATTCCATCCTTCACATGAGAAATAATTATAAGTGTACTTAGATTTGGAGTTATTTTATCATGTGGATTATCATTTCCTAATTGATTTTCCTTAAAAAAATAAGGTCTCTTTATCTTTCCAATATCGTGATAGTAGGAGGACACCCTTGCAATAACAGCATTAGCTCCAACCGTTTCTGCTGCAACCTCTGAGAGGTTACCTACAAGTACAGAATGGTGATAAGTGCCAGGAGCTTCTAGAAGTAATCTTTTCAGGAGTGGGTGATTAGGGTTTGATAGTTCTAAAAGTTTTACTGTAGTCACTACATCAAACAAACTTTCGAAAAACGGTAAAAACCCTATAGCAAGAATTCCAGATAAAACGCTTGCAAGACACACCATGCCTGCCTTTTTAAAAACCTCAACAATACTATTACTTAAAAGAAATCCCATAGAAAGATACATAGCTAGGTTTATCATTCCAATATATATAGATGAATATAATATATCATTTCTTTGTTGCATTTTTTTGAGTAGCATAACAGCAGCAATAGAATTTAGTACAGCAAGTATTGTAATTTCAGGATTAAATTTAACTGCAACACTAATTAAAATGCAGTTAAGAATATTTACCGCAATTGCTACTTCATCATTAATTAAAATAGTCATAAGCATCGGTATACAAGCCAATGGAATTACATACAATGAGATTATGCCTAATATTCGAGCCAGTAGTATAGCGATTATACTAAGAGTATTAAGCATGATTAACTTCTTTATATCATTAAAAACTTGTGGATGATACTTATATAAATAAAACCATTGAAGTAATAGTACTACGCAAACAAGCCCCGCTAAGCTTAAATACAAGGGCCATTCAAAATTACCCGCATTGTTTAGAAGTCCGAGTGACTCTAACAGCGCCTTTTGTTCAGAGGTTATTGGTTCTCCCTCCTTTACAATGATTTGATCTTTTTTAATCATTACTGGTTTAACACTTTCACTCGCCTCTTGTATTAATGCCTCTGTTGTCTCCTGATCGTATGTTGTATTAGGAAACACCTGTACATTTGCAATTGACATTCCTACTTCTCTTATCTCCTTAATAAAATTGGAGTTATTAAATTCTGTAGCAACAATACCTTGAGCCACTTTAATTTCTTCAGGCTTATTTTCATTTATTGTAGTAATATTATATACAGTTGTCATTGTTTTTTTAAGGAATTCTTGTAAATCTTCTGCCCCTTTAGCATCTAAATTCACTAGAATTTGATAGCTTTCATAGGGTAAATCCTGAATTAATTTCTTTTCTTTAAGTATTGATATTTTTTCTTCTTCTGATAACGGGTTCACAGCTAAAGTCTCATTGTTTTTTTTGCTTGATTCAGTAATATCAACATTATTTAGCTCGCGCACTGCTTCAAATAATTTAGCAATATTTGCTATAGCCGTCTTATTTGCTGGGATTTTAATTGTTTTTTTATCTATAAGCGATATAGCCTTAGCTCTATTACTTTCTGTAGATATTTCATTTTCAACTTCTCTAGGTGCTTTTATATCTATATTTGCAATATCCCCTACATACAAAGTGTATTTTTTAGGAACCAGTGCTGTTACTAAAATTGAAAACATCACCACTGCTGTAAATATAAAAATCAAATATGGTTTTGCCTTTTTAATGTTAACAAATCCTCTTATATTTTTCATAATAAGTCCCCGCCTTTTTCTCTCCCGTAAATTATAAAACAAACAGTTTTTGTTCTAAGGTAATTTTTGTTCTACTCCAATATTTTCTTCAGTTACTCCAATGTTCTCCTCTGCAACTACAACTACTCTTATAATATACTTATCTTCTACCTTTTTCACATCTGAAATTTTATCTTTAATCTGAACATTTTTGTCTAAATCCCTTAGGATATCAGAATACATTTCATCTACTAATTCAATAACATTCGCAGGTATATTTTTTTCCTCGACTTCATAATATATTTCGCTCTTTATAAATTTATCACTATTGTCTATTTTATCATAATTCGCATAAGGAATTAAGCTATTTTTAAGATAAACTTTTTTATTTGCTAAATTAAAGTATAAATTACTTATACTGTTACCTGTTTTCACCCTAGATTTATTGTTTATTGGTACTTCTTTTTTCCCCTCGTAGAAGGTTTTTGCCATAACCTCACCCTCTGAATGTACAGAATAAACACTTCCTTCTTTACCTTGTTCACCCTTAACTAATACATCACCCTTTTGTACCATATCCCCTTTAATTACAATGGCTGTACCTTCAGTAGTAAAAACTCTAACTATCTCACCATCTTTACTAGCTATTAAATTAGCAGGAGCATTATCTATAATTATTTCAGGTGGTGATTGTCTTTCTATTACATTAACAACTAGTTTAGCGCCTTCAATCCTGACTTTTATCCACATTATTTCATCATTAATTTTTGTAAGTTTATTTTCAATTTCGTAGATATCTATATTTTTCTTTCTAAGCCCAGGTATTACTCCAAGCCCTTTAATTTGATTACGCAATTCATATGGACTTATATATCGTTCTGTATTTATTTCTATGTTCCACACAAATGTAGACAAATAATATATTATGCTCCCAAAAAGAATTCCTCCAATTAAAAGTGCAGATCGATTTTTTACTTTCATTAAAAAAAATGACAATCCACTTCTTCCTATAATTCTAATCCTTGTGTCTGTCAGTTTTGCCACTCTGCTAATTTCACTATAGTCACTTAATTTCACTTGTAAAACTATAGTTGTAATATTAATCTTCTTTATATTTTTAACTACAATACCATTTCTCCATAACAAATTTATAAATTTTTCTGGGATTAATGATCCAATTTCCATTGTGATTATACCTTTTTTATATTTTTTAAAATCATTCATGGCTTTCATACACAATAGACTTAAAGTTACCACTTAAAGTTATTGTGTTCCCCCCTATAAATAATATTTTAAAATTTTTACCATATATTGAAATGGGACCAACATTGGAATTTATTTTCACTACATCTTCTTCAAAAATTACTATACCCCTATGATTTTCTATATTTATTTCGCTATTAGCCAAAATAGTTATTTTGGGTAAATCTAATATAACATCTCTTGGTAATTCCAACTTGTTAGCTATGGTCTCTTTTGTCCTATAAAATTTATTTTCCATCTAATCACCTCATAAAATACTTCATATTAAATTTATGAAATAAAATCATAAGAAATTACATTTTTTTATTTTATAATTTTTTGAAATCAAAAAAGACCCAGCAAAAGCTGAGCCTCTTATTTATTATAATATTTTTAACTAAAGAGTTTACCCATTGATCTGCCCATAACTTAAGGCAATGTGATAAACAAAATTTTCCCCATCGTTTCATGCTATTGGTTCCCAATTTTACCACTATTTCTCTGACTAACTCTAAAATTTCTGATTTAGTTAACTGCTGAGGAAGGTATTTTAACAAAATTACAATTTCTTAAAATTTTATTTGAATTTCCTCTTTCTCGCAGCTTCTGATTTTAATTTCTTTTTAACACTTGGTTTTTCATAGTGCTCTCTTTTCCTTACTTCTCCAAGCACTCCACTTCTTGCACATTTTTTCTTAAACCTTCTTAAAGCGTTCTCTATTGTCTCATCGTCTCCGACTTTAATTTCTGACATCATTATCCCTCCCTCCGCTAGCTCAATTCAATTTACATTAAAAGTAGCCAATGCGGGGCCTAAATAGCACATTTTTTATTATACAACACTATTTTACAGTATGTCAACAATTTCATTGATTTTTGAACATATAAAATGTATTTGCACATAAATCATTGCTAGAAACATAACATTCTCAAAATTGATCCTTGCTTAGCCAGGTGGCCACTTAAGCATCCTGCCTCCCAATAAATGAAAATGTATATGTTGAACAGTTTGACCCCCGTTTTCTCCACAATTAGAAACAATTCTATAACCAGTTTCAGAAATCCCTAGGTCTTTCGCAATTTTTTTTGCAGCAATAAATATATGACCTATTACACCTGATTCATCTTCACTTATATCGTTGATGTTAGAAATATGCACCTTAGGAATAATTATAACGTGTACCGGTGCCTGGGGACTTATGTCCTTAAATCCTATTACGCTGTCATCCTCGTAAATTATCTCACAAGGAATTTGCTTTTTTACGATTTTACAAAAAATACAGTCCTCCACATAATCACCTCCTAACCATCTTATATTATTATACTATTCAACATAAAATTTTATTCTCCTGCTATATATATTAATTATTGATTAATATATTTTAGTTCTTAAATTTCTCCAATTAAATGATCCTCTCTACATCCTAAAAGCTTAGTGGTACAAAATTCACCCTCTACACTTC
>NZ_JAENWM010000008.1 GCF_016650035.1 Clostridium sp. | reverse complement strand
GCTGGCTAAAACAAATTATACTAATAAAATGATGTTTTCTTATTTATAAATTGATTTCTTAGAGGTAATCTGACGTAAATCACCTACTAATAATAGAAATAAAATGACTTTTCAATTAGTTATAATTTGACGTTCAACACTCAGGTATTAATAAAAGAAAAACTAACTCAGAGACAAATTATGCTACCACCTGAAGGTATTACAGCTAAGTTTAAAAATTGTGGCGAGGTTATAGAAATTTATCTTATGGAGGTTATTGAAGACGACACTGTAATTCTGTTATGGAAGATGAAATTTTCTAACAATACATACACTTCTGGGTTCTATGATACAAAGAATGAGACTTTCTATGACATGTATAAAGAAAGCTCAGCATGGGAAACAACTCACATTCCAATGGAAAATGTGATATTGCAGAATTATATAAACATAACATGCACATTAACAATGGAAGAGCGACAAGAACTAGTTTGGTTCAACGAAGTTAAGGATATAGTCAAATTAAATGAAAGTCATGGCTTAAATCCTATGGTTTACTATGAAATAAAAGAGCATAATGCAAGGGTTAGAGGGGAGGTAATAACTAGACATTTTGACAGGTCAAAGTACATAGCAGAGCTAATGAACATACAGCCTTTCTTACGTAGACTACCCATAGGGGCAAATGTTGGAGAAGAGGCGGTAGAAGTAGCTAAGAAGCTAGGCATAGATTTACCTAAAGGTTATACGTTGGTGAGAGGTTTCTCAAAAAAAGTTTATAAAAATTAATAATCCTATTTTATAGCATATAAAAGAATAGAATAGAAAGTGTCTTTAACAATAAGAAAAAACAAGGGTATAACTGATATAAGTAATGATTTAGATTTAATAGAGAATGAGCAACTAAGAAATAATTTAAGCAACATATTAAATAAAGATAAAGGGGTAACTTGTGAAGAAGTTATGCAATTAATAAGTAAAAAAATATTTGGAAGGGGCATTGTAAAATGGGTGGTAGAAATAAAGAGCAAGATAATACAAAACTTATTAACAGCATAAGAGATGAAGAATATAAAAAAGAGATATTAAAAAATGGCTACTGTGTTGGTTTACTTGTAGATTGTGTAGTAGAGGAAAGAATAATAGTAGATTTATTTGGAGCAAGAACAATTAGTATGGCATTTAGACTAAATGAATCTTTAATTTTAGATAGACATACAAGAAGAAATAGGTTAATACACCATTTGAGAGTTATTGTATACATAGACATATCAATAAATGAAGTAGAAATTATAACAATATCTGCCGTAAGTAAAAAACATAAAGATCTACCAATAGGCGTTAGTTTTCAGTCCTCAGGTGTGGATATAACTGCAGGAAAGATATTTTGGCATAGGTTAAATACTAGTGGTTGGGAAGAAAACAAATGGGCAGATGATATTTGGATCAGGATTGATTTAGAAAATAATATTGGTGAAATATATTGTGGGATACATGAAGATTTAAAAAGTATTCTTTATTTAGTATCATAACCTAGGAATAAGCCATCAATAAGTAAAAGTAAATAATGTATATGATTGAATTATACAATACTAATTCAAACAAATTGTCTTATGAATAATGAGGGCTAACAGGGCCAAAAGAGGGAGGTAAACAAAAGGGAAAATGGTATGTACAGGAGTTAAAATTTGAGTTTTAAAATTTAAGTGTTTAAGGTTAAAGTTTAAAGTTTATATAGCAGTAAAAAACGTACAGTGTAAATTTAGAATAAATAAGGAGGCCCTTTAAAGTGAATAGAGATGAGTATACAGTATATTCCTTCGAGCAAGAGAGTCGTAGAAGTTTTGAACTATCAGAAGATGGGTTTAACGAGAAAGCTAAAGTGGGCTTTGAGGTAGAGTGGAACGAGTGTGCAGAACGCTGTGATGTGTTGGAGCAGCTTATTGACGAAATTCCAATGGATCTAATAGTTGATAACGTTATAACAGGTAAGACTAAACAAGAGTTTATAGGGATACTTGAAGATGATCCAGCTACATACTTTGACTGTAAAAATTTTAACAACATCTATTATTTCATTAATATGACAATCAAAAACTGTGGGGACGAATCATTTTATAAGGACATTAGGATTTTAAGGATATCACAAAGATTATGGAATGAGCAGTTTGTAAGTTCCAAGTATAAAGTGGAAAAAGAGCAAAGGATAGCAAATGGACAATCTATATATAATAAGGTAACAGTTATAGATGGTGAAATTCAGACCTTAGTGTGGTTATAACGTTATAGGACTAAAAGCTACCTTAAATCAGGTGGCTTTTAGTCTTATAATTAATGATTAAGAAGCGAGGCAAAGTGTTGAAATTGTTGAGTTTATAGGTGAAAAATAAATTTTAGTTTTCTATTGAATTTAATTTGTTTATGTATTACAATTGCCCCAGCTTTTACGAAAATATAATTTTAAAATTGAAGAAAAGGTGGGGTAACGAATGGATAAAAAAGACAGGTACATAACACGTGGCATACGTGAAATGAATAAAAAGAATCCTTTGATGTATTTGAAGCTCTGGGATTTATATGATGAAATGGACATTAGCGAAAAAGACTATCTACAGGTTTTTGAATTGAGAACAAAGATTAATATGAAAGGTATAGTGCAAGAGATAGAACATACGCAGGAAGAACCACAATATAGTAAAACTTACAAATACTTTACAGATGGACCTGTGGAGGCTAAAGTTTATATCATTGTAGAAGATGACTATAGTACAATGCTTATTGCTAATGAGTATTAAAGTTTATAAGGTCCATAGTATAAAGGAATGGAGGCTTTAAATATGAAGTATCCACATTTGATAAAGGTCACGCTAGCTGATAAATACCCGAATATTGATACAACAAAATACATATGGCGACAGCTAATTGAACATCATGGTTACGCAGTGGGCTGGAATGACCTAATAATTGAATTAGTTAAAGAAATTGAAGAAATATATGAAAAGAATAATAACGTAGATATTTATGATTTTTGTATAGACGGAACTAAAGAGAAGTACGGTGGATTAAGAGTTGATGCAAGATCAAGTTTAATGGAAGTTCATGAGCTAATAAGTGTGTACGAAAATAAATCAGAAAGCATCTGTGAGGAATGCGGAGGGCCTGGGAGTTTCAGGGATGGAAATTGGGTCGAAACCCTCTGTGATGCATGTTACGATGCAAACAAGGAAGTTGAAAAGAAATGAATAGCATTAAAACTAAGAATAGCACCAAAGTTAGAAAAAGAAAAAGCAGAGCTAAAATAACCTTTAGAATTTATACAATAGACCAAACACTACCTATGGATGAAATTCAAGATTCTATAGAATTAAATACAGATGAGATTATACCTGAAATTTATATGTTACTACTAGAGAATAAAGAAATGAATAATCTTGATAAGATATTTGACAATTACAATAAAGAGTTGTCAACAACAGATGTTGTGGAGATTCAAGATAAAGAAGGGTTAAGTACCTTTCATTTCTTAAGTTTGTTTGGGTTTATAGAGATTGAAGAATTTGATAAAAGTATAATAATAAGATAAGGCTTTAAGTTAAAAGGTCTAGTAGTTTATAAGCTGTTATACTTTTTAATTTGCAATTTTACATAGATTTATAGAATTAGACTTTAAGAGCTAATTATAAAAAAGTAAAATCTGAAAACAAGGCATATTTTTGTTTAATAGAAAGAAGATTAAAAGAGGCGGTGAGACCATGGCGGTAATAGGATTTAATGTAGGATCAACACTAAGTTTAAAGGATATATGTTTAGCAGTAGACTATTTGCAAGACAAAGATGCTTTTGAGCCGGACTTAGAATATATTAAAGTAAGGATAACATCTAAGAAAAAAGTAAAAGCAGAGAATACAAAAGAACTCTAAATATAATAAATTAAGGCAGCTAATAAAATGATAAAGACCATTAAATGATAGCAAAAAGACAGGACTGTATACTAAGGAGAATATTTATAGCAAATTACTGAAGGGAATATCAGTTGTAGGGTTATTTGTAAAAAGTGATGGACATGTAGCATCAATTCATGGTTCTTTCAATGTATCGAAGACGGATGTACTAAATGGCAAATGGTTTCAAATTAAGGAAACTGGTCGGTATAATTTAATTGCTATAAGTGGTTTTTTAGAAAGTACAGAAGTAAAGAAGATATTGCGGCTTAATAGATATAAATAATAATATGTGAAATGTGGGTGAATTAATGGATATAGATTTAACTACATACGCTAAGGAAATGTTTGGTAACGAGTTGGTAGAGTCAGCCTACATTTCCGATGTATATAATAAACATACTGATGATGATTACAAAGAAATAATTAATTTCAGTGACAAAGAGATTAATATAACTGACAGTGTCATTTTGGTAGTGAAGTTTATAAACGGAAAGACGGTCAATATTTGGGCATCAGAGTGGGGAGGCATGCGTTCAGGTGAAGACAGTATATATATAAATGATTAGAGAGGAAGTGGATTATAATAGCTAATTTTTTTAAAGAAGAGAACTGCCAACGTTGTAATAAATATTTAATTATGCGCATGATGTCAAGATTCAACACTGATGTAATATGTATTGAATGCAATGATGAAGAAAAAAAGCACCCTTTATATAAAGAAGCATGTGACAAAGAAGTTGAAGAAGTAAGACTTGGTAATTACAATTATGGTGGTTTATTTGAAGGTCAGACCTATCCGTTCAATAAATAGACAAGTTGCAATGAATTAAAGCATAATAAGAGCATTTTGAATTGATTTTGAAGGTGTTTTTTTATTGAACAAATATTGAGTGCAAATAGTTGAATAATCGAAGTACTTGCGTTACAATTCTCCTCAAAGTTGTAAAACAATAGAAGTTTAAATAAAGAAGGAGAATGGTTTATATGAAAACAGTGGCATGCATGTTAAAACTTGGACAAACAAGGACGGCTGGATATACACTATATGATGAGAATACACATGAGTTTGAGGAAACAACGCCTAAAGTAGTTAAAGATCTAATTATTCGAGGACAAGTAAATGGACTGAAACTGAACGATGGAGAAATTCAACTTGATGAGGAGGGATTCAACATATGTAACCTGATGGTGAAATCATCCGTAGGCAGATATAGACCATTATATCCTACTACTAGCATGATAAGTCGTACTTATGCAGTAACAAGAGTGATTAAAACAGACAAGGAAAAACTATATATACTCATATCAAATAAGTGTGCTAGATTCAAATTTAAGAATGAACAGCTAAAGGGACTCATTGATATAGGGGGATATGTAGCAGGTGTACGATTGGTTGAAGGTAAAATTGAGGTATGTAAAGGTGTGAGCATTTTAGACCAAACAAAAAAAGATATTGAGGTTAAGGAGCTTTTGGATGCTACAAGTGTAATAATTGATTCTGCTTCACCTAAAATTGACGAGGTAAATTTGCAGAAGGAACAAGGGGTGACTGATATAGGCAATGGATCAGAAAAAACAGACAGTTTAGAGAATGTATTTGATACTCTTGAAACTATTAAAGTAACTGCTGAAATTGTGACTAAACCTGATGGCAAATATTTAAATTATCTCAATACACCAGGAGATAAAGATGATATGCTAATAGAAGAACCTGTAGTAGAAAAGAAATTAGTTGCTCACCGAAAAACCAAGAGAAAATAAAACTATAGCTATGTTATTAAGTGACTGTTACAAGTTATTTGTGACAGCCCTTTTGTTTAAGGACATTTAAACTGAAATTTACGAAACATGTTGAAAAATATGGGAAAATAGAATAATAAAGTGTATAATATAATTGCATTGGTTTAAACTAGTGCAATTATTTTTATTTGGAGGAAAACTAATGATTACAGGTGAATTAAGGAGTAAAGTAGATAAAATATGGGAAACATTTTGGACTGGTGGAATAAGTAATCCATTAGAGGTTATAGAGCAGTTTACATATTTTTTATTTATAAAAAACTTAGATGATAATGAAACAACAAGTGAAAGCGAAGCATCATTTTTAAGTTTAGAGTTTAACGGTATGTTTCCAAGTGATAAACAGCATTTAAGATGGAGCAAATTTAAAGACTTTGAAGCTACTGAAATGTATAGGGTAATGCAAGAAGAGGTATTTCCATTTATAAAGACACTTCATGGAGACGATGCTTCTGCATATTCAAAGTATATGGGCGATGCAATATTTAAAATACCTACTCCATTAATGCTTTCTAAGATAGTAGATGGAATAAGTAATATAGATATGGAAGGAAAGGATACAAAGGGAGACCTTTATGAATACCTACTTTCAAAGGTTTCTACAGCAGGTACTAACGGGCAGTTTAGAACACCTAGACATATAATTAATATGATGGTAAAACTTATGAAGCCAACACCAGAAGATATCATAGTAGACCCAGCAGCTGGTACAGCAGGATTTTTAGTATCTGCACAACAATATTTACGAGATAATCATGCTGATTTATTTTTAGTGCAGGGCTTAAAGGAACACTTTAATAACAACATGTTCTATGGATTTGACATGGATAGAACTATGCTTAGAATTGGTGCTATGAATATGATGTTACATGGAGTTGATAATCCAAACATTGAATATAAGGATTCTCTTTCAGAAGTAAACACAGATAAAGAGAAGTTTACATTAGTACTAGCAAATCCTCCTTTTAAGGGAAGTTTAGATTATGAAGCAGTATCAGCAGATATATTAAAGCTAACTAAAACAAAGAAAACAGAACTTTTATTCTTAGCTTTATTTTTAAGAACATTAAAAAAGGGTGGTCGTGGTGCTTCCATTGTTCCAGACGGTGTACTTTTCGGATCAACAGGAGGACATAAATCTATAAGACAAGAAATAATTGATAACCATAAGCTTGAGGCTATTATATCAATGCCAAGTGGAGTATTCAAACCATATGCAGGGGTATCTACAGCTATAATGATATTCACTAAAACAGGTGCTGGTGGAACTGATAAAGTATGGTTCTATGACATGAAAGCTGATGGCTATAGCTTAGATGATAAGAGAAGTCCTATTGAGGACAATGATATAGCTGATATTATAGAAAGATTTAGTAATTTAGATAAAGAAGCAGACAGAAAAAGAACAGAGCAGTCATTTCTTGTACCAGTGGAAGAAATAAGGGATAATGGATATGACTTATCTATTAATAAATATAAGGAAATAGAATATGAGGATGTAGTTTATGAGGCTCCTAGTATTATTTTAAAGAGAATTAAGAGACTAGAAGAAGAGATATCAGCAGGGTTAGAAGAATTAGAAAGAATGATAGGTGAATAAAATGGGCATAGAATACGTTAAAGTTAAAGATATTTTTAAAATATCAAAAGGCAAAAAAGTAGAACAAGTTAAATATGAAAAAGATAGTACAATTAGATGTATACAAATAGATGATTTAAGAAATAATAATTATCTTAAATATTGTGATAAAAATAGGAATTATGTATTAGCAAAAAAAGAAGATGTTATCATAGCTTGGGATGGTGCTAATGCTGGTACTATTGGTTTTGGTATCGAGGGAGCTATAGGAAGTACATTAGCAGTTCTAAAGTGCAAAAGGAAGGGTACTACATCAGGATTTGCGGGGTTATTCTTGAGAAGTAAATCCAGATATTTAAGGGAAAAATGCACTGGAGCAACTATACCACATATATCAAAGACAGCATTGGAAGAAATAGAAATACCATGGCTTGACATAGAAATACAAAATAAGATAGTAGAATCAGTTGAGATAGTTCAATCCTTAATAGATAAAAGAAGAGCTCAATTAGAAGGTTTAGATGAATTAATAAAAAGTGTATTTTATGATATGTTTGGTGAACCTGTAACCAATTCTATGAGTTGGCAAAAGAAAGAGTTAAGTGAGCTCGGAGAATTAAGTAGAGGAAAATCTAAACATAGACCAAGGAATGCTCCAGAGCTGCTAAACGGGTCCTATCCACTAATTCAGACTGGTGACATATCAAAAGCAGGGTTATATCTAAAAGAATATCATCAAACTTATTCTGAATTTGGTTTGAAACAAAGCAAGATGTGGTGTGCTGGAACTTTATGCATTACAATAGCGGCAAATATAGCAAAGACATCGATATTAACATTTGATGCTTGTTTTCCAGATAGTGTAGTAGCATTTATACCTAAAATAGAGACAAATAATATGTTTATTCAGTTATGGATGTCTTTTCTACAAAGAATATTAGAGGACTCAGCGCCTGAGTCAGCGCAGAAGAATATTAACTTAAAGATACTTAGTGAATTAAAAGTTATAGTTCCACCAATAGAACTTCAAAACAAATTTTCAAGAATAGTAGAAAATATAGAAATACAAAAGGAGCTACTAAAGCAAAGCCTAACACAACTAGAAAACAACTTAAATGTCATAATGCAGAAGTCATTTAAAGGGGAATTATTTAACTGAAAAGTAATTGTTTTATAGCTTTATGGAAACTTAATTAGCAAATATTAAAAGATATCTTTGGGGGGATAAAAATGTGGGGGAATTTTAATTTTTTAAGTGACAAAGAGATTTTTGCAAGCTTCACAGCATCATGTATTGAGGCGGAGAAGAGTATATTAGTAAGTCCAGCTACTTGTGCAATACTCACAAGAAGAGCTTTAGAGCTATCTGTTAAGTGGCTATATAGCTTTGACCAAGATCTGAAATTACCATATCAAGATAAGCTGTCAAGCTTAATTCATGATAATAGCTTTATTGTGCTTGTAGATTCTAAGATGTTGAGAATGTTAAAATACATAATTAGTCTTGGAAATGTGGCTGTGCATACTAATTCCAATATTAAGCGTGAAGAGGCAATTCTGGGTCTACATAATCTTCACCAATTCATTTCTTGGATTGATTATTGCTATGCAGATGAATATACTGCTGGTGAGTTTAATGAGGATATTTTATTACAAGGGGATGACAAGAGAACTAGACCAGAGGAGCTTAAAGACCTTTATGAGAAACTGAGTTCAAAGGATAAAAAGCTTGAGGAAACAATAAAACATAATGAGGATCTAAGGAAAGAGTTAACAGAAAAAAGAAAGATTAATACTAGTTATGAGAATTATGACTTTAACATAGATGAGATCAGTGAATTTGAAACAAGAAAGCGATATATAGATGTTGAGCTTAAGTTAGCAGGCTGGGATTTTGGTAAAGACATTGGTGAAGAAATTGAAGTTACTGGTATGCCAACTGATTCAGGACTAGGATACGTCGACTATGTATTGTATGGATCAAATGGAAAACCTATTGCCATAGTGGAAGCTAAGAGAAGTAGCAAGGAGCCAAAGGTAGGACAGCAACAGGCAAAGCTTTATGCTGATTGTTTAGAAAAACAGTTCAATCAAAGACCTATAATATTTTATACCAATGGTTTTGAAACCTTCTTATGGGATGATTTTAATGGATATTCAGAGCGAAGAGTTTATGGTTTCTTTAAAAAAGAAGAGCTGCAATTATTAATTGATAGAAGAACTAGTAAGAAATCATTTAATAATCTTGAAATGAAAGATAGTATAGCAAACAGATACTATCAAAAGGAAGCAATAATTGCAGTATGTGAATCTTTGGATAAAAAGCAAAGGAAAATGCTACTCGTTATGGCAACAGGCAGTGGTAAAACACGAACAGCAATATCTATAGTTGATGTTTTAACGAGGTATAATTGGGTTAAGAACATATTATTTCTAGCAGATAGAAAAGCATTAGTAAAACAGGCAAAAAAGAATTTTTCAAAGCTTTTACCAGATTTAGCATTGTGTAATTTACTAGACAACAAAGATAATCCAGAAGAGGCAAGAATGATATTTTCGACTTATCCTACTATGATGAATGCTATAGACGATACAAAGTCTAAAAATGGAAAAAGGATACTTACTCCTGGACACTTTGATTTAATAATTATAGACGAGTCACATCGAAGTATTTATAAAAAATTTAAAGCTATATTTGATTATTTTGATGCCTGCCTATTAGGTTTAACTGCAACACCAAAAGATGAAATAGATAAAAACACCTATGGCATATTTGATCTAGAAAGTGGTGTTCCAACATACGCCTATGAATTAGATAAAGCAGTTGAAGATGGCTTTTTAGTAAGCTATGAAACTTTAGAATATGAGTCTAAGCTAATGAAGGATGGTATAAGATATGATAGTTTATCTGATGAGGATAAAGAAGAATATGAAGATACTTTTGACGATGATGAAAACATAGGAGAAGAGATTTCAAGTTCTGCGATTAACGAATGGCTCTATAATGATAATACAATAGATTTAGTATTAAATAGGCTAATGGAAAAAGGCTTGAAAATTGAGGGTGGAGATAAATTAGGTAAGACGATAATATTTGCTAAAAGTAATAGACATGCAAAAGTTATTGTAGAGCGATTTAACAAGATTTTTCCTGAAGTAGGCAGTCATTTCTGTAAGGAAATTGATTACTCAATTAATTACGTGGATATTTTAATAGAAGATTTTTCAGATGCAATAAAAATGCCTCAAATAGCAGTATCGGTAGATATGCTAGATACAGGAATAGATATACCAGAAATATTGAACTTAGTACTATTTAAAAAGATACGATCTAAATCTAAGTTTTGGCAGATGATAGGTAGAGGCACGAGACTTTGTCCTGACTTATTAGGACTAGGATTGGATAAAGAAAAATTCTTAGTCTTTGATTTCTGTAACAACTTTGATTTCTTTAGAGCAAACCCTAAAGGTTTTGATGGAGGCGTAGTTGAGAGTTTAACTGAAAAAACGTTTAATTTAAAGATAGATATAATTAAAGAACTTCAAGAAATTAAATATCAAGAAGAAGAATATATAGATTTTAGAGATAATTTAGTAGAGCAAGCAAATTCAAGTATAAATGCATTGAATGAAGATAACTTTAGAGTGAGAATGGAATTGAAATATGTTCATAAATATAAATTGTCTAATGAGTGGATAGCACTTGGAACTCTAAGCGTAAATGATATTAAAGAACACATTTCTTCTCTAGTTATTCCTTTAAATGATGATGAATTTGCAAAGAGATTTGATGCAGCACTGTATACAATACAACTTGCAAAGCTTCAAAATGGAAATGCAACAAAACCTATTAAAGCTGTAATTCAAACGGCTGAAGCACTTTCAAAACTTGGAACAATACCAGAGGTATACGCTCAACGGTATGTCATAGAAAAAGTTATGACAGCAGAGTTTTGGGAGTCGGCAGATATTTTTGAACTAGATTCTGTTAGAGAAGCACTAAGAGAATTATTGAAGTACCTTGAAAAAGAAATACAAATAATATATACGACTCACTTTGATGATTTGCTTGTTAGAGAAGATAGTGGGGGTGCTTTTTATAACTCCAATGATCTTAAAAATTATAGGAAGAAAGTTGAGTTTTATCTTAAACAGCATAAGGATGAAATAGCTATATATAAGCTTAGATACAACAAGATGATTACTAAGCAAGATTTAAATGTATTAGAAAATTTGATGTGGGAAGAACTAGGTACACATGCTGATTATGATAAAGAATTTGGTGAAATGCCGGTTAATAAATTAGTTAGGAAAATAGTAGGACTAGATAGACAAGCAACAAACGAAGCTTTCTCAGAGTTTTTAAACAATAAATCTTTAAATACAAAGCAGCTTCACTTTGTTAATCTTATAGTAGATTATATAGTAACTAATGGATTTATAGATGACAATAGAGTTCTTCAAGAAGACCCCTTTAGAACTGTAGGAAGCATTATTGAGTTGTTTAAAGAAAATATGGATGATGCAAGAAAGCTTATGGGAATTGTATCTAGTATTAAAATTACTGCTGAGGAAGTAGGGTAATGAAGACTATACTTGAAATAGGTGAATTAAGAGATTTAGGAATAGAATATAGTGGGCTTAAAGGTATGAATGAAGTATACACCTTCTATTATGATGAAACAAACAATGTAAGGAAGTTTTGTTTAAAAGAAGATGGCTATAATTCATCAGTATGTACAACTTTTGTTCTTGGTGGAGTTATGCATAGGGGGTTGTCGTCTACGGCTAATACTGAGGAGTTATGGCGAAATTTAAAGCTTCAAAGGAATATTAAAGAAATAAAGTTGATACATCTAGCGAAAGGTGATTTTATTAAGTGTTTGGATTCAACAAAACTTAACTACTATTTAAAGTGGCTATTAGATAGTGATTTATATATACATTATTCAGCATTGAATCTATTATATTTTTCACTTATTGACATAGTTGATTCAGCAATTGAAAACTCGGATGTTTCAAAATCGTTGGGAAGAGAATTTTCAGATTTGCTCAAAAATAATTTGTATACATTAGTGAAAATGAAAGAAGCATTATTTGTAAAATTGTTTTACAAATATAAATATCCTGATATACAGAAAGAGGATATAAGAGCTTTTATTAATGAATTAATTAACATAATAAGGCAATATGAAGACATACCAAATCTACATATAGGTCTTGTATCATTAAGGCAAATATTAAAAGAGTCATTGATAACTGAAGAGTTAGTATTTATCATGAATGAGAAAGAAAAAATATTAATAGAAAATTTTATGCATTTTTATTTGCGTCCAGTTTATATGTTTAAAAACTCGATACATATATTTGATAATGAAGATAGTATAAAGCTTTTGATAAAAGAAACGGGTTTGAGCTACTATGACGACCCCTTAAAAAATTATGACTTTGTTAATTCACAAAGTAGCAAATATATACAAATATCAGACGTTTTTATTGGTCTATTTGGCAAATTTACTATGTTCATTAACTCAAATACGGTAGAAGAGATTCAAAAAATTCTGAGTAATTTAGTTGGGCTACAGGAAGATAATCTGAAATTATTTAGAGCTTTAATAAGTAAGTCAGATACAATGAATAAGGCGCTACTATTTACTAGTGTTAGTTGGGAAGAAAGATCAAAGTATGAGATGTTTTATTAATATATTTAGGTGGTTGGCATTACGCAGTCGCCTAACAGAATATTTATGTACTCAATTACAGCAGAGCTCTTTTCATGACTAACTGTATAATAAAACTCAGTCAAACTAATAATTATGGGAGGAAAATAAATGGCACAAGGAATATTCGGTGGAGCAACGAGCTATGAAGAACAATCAATTGGGGATATTTTATCAGATATCAAATCATGGATAGAATATACACAATCAGTACAAACTTCTATTAAAAAAGGTATAGAGCATTTTAAAAAGTGTAAATTTTGGGGTAAAGTTTCTTACAATTTTAAAATGACATTAGTATCAACTATTGGTTGTCAAAATACTTATTTAGAAGACTTTTGCATCATAGTGAAATCAATTGAAGGGGATAAAATAACGCAAAAAGAAGCTTCATTATTAAGGAAAATTGGTAAAACAGCAATAGATTTTAACCATGAATATGGTCGAAATTGGAATGAAGATGATAGATGGAAAGAATACGGGGATCCAGACTTTAGAATTGTAGAAGAATTGTATGCTGATGGAAGGGACTATTTTGTTTCATTACAAGATGCTTCAAATGCTTCAAGTAGATTAGTAGACTATATTAGTACATTACCACCTATTACAAATAATAGCATTAACCAGCATATAACAGGGGATAAAAACATAGTATCAGGAATTAACAATGGGCACATGAATTTTGTTAATCATTATCTAATTGATTTTAATAAAGAAAGTAAAGGAGCTAGTATTACAATTGATAAACTCGAAGGTGTTGATCAAGACATTAAAGAATATATTGTTAATTTATTAAAAGAAGCAAATGAAGCTATCGAGAATAAAAATAAAGAAAAACAGGAATCAGCTAAGTTAGATTATAAGGGTTTTGTTGCTGGTGCAGGGGTTAAAGCTTTTAAAGTCATTGGAGTTTTAAGTTCATTCGCAAGTATCGCATCATTCTTTGGAATTACAATGTAATGTTTCCTATATCGGAAATCAAAGGATATATGATATTAAATATAAGTTATGCAAGTGGATGGATATTATTTAAGATATAGATATTAGATTATTGATAAAAAACAACAATACTGCACATGGGGTGAACCTAGTGCAGTATTGTTTTAGTTGTTATTATTTAAAAAGGATTGGTATTTAGATTATAGACTATCTTGAAGATTATATTCACTGAATACTACCTTAATACGACAATTAAAACTTTTGACCATAATAGTAAAATAATTAACATGGCAGAATATAAAATTAAGGAGTAAGAATTCAGTTAAATTTAACTAAATTGTATAATTATATTTACATATATAAATGGGAATTAAATATGTAATTATCCCTAATTATAACAATGCGAACTATAAGTATTGGTGGGATAATAAAATTTAGTGATATAGGATATACTCAAATGATGTTAATAGTAAGACCTATAAAATTGAATGTGATGGAGTTATAAAAGTTAAAATGGATAAGATATAAGTTCCCAGCATTTAAAGATAAACTGGATATGATGTGATTAATTTATTGTTTCATAAGATAAAAATATAGACATTTAAGTAACATATTAAACTTAGATATTAAAATATAATAGGCTAGAAGGAAACTTAAAATGGTTGATGCAAACAATAAATAAAATAAAGAAGCTATAAGATTTTAAAATAGTATCTTCAATAAAATTGAGGGTACTATTTTATTATGAGGATTTTATGGTGTTTATAGAAACTGTATAATTTAAGTTTATTTGAGGGACTTTGCAATTTAGATTGGGCATTGTTGATAGAACGAGGTATCCATAGAGTTAGATAACGGGAAAGCTTCACATATTAGATACTAGAGATTATAGAGAAAAGATTAAAAATGTGGAAGAGATAATAATGGTTGAAAGGAGTAGGCGTTGTAGAAATTTTGGAATTATATTAACTGCAGTTATGAGTGATGCTTTAATGGAATGTAAAAAATATAGATAAGTAGGAAAAGATGTTAAAGACATTGAGGTTTATGCAGTTTATGTCTATAATTACTGCATAAGCATTTAAAATTCTAACCTGAAACATTGTATGGTCTTTATAATATTGATAGTTGTACAACAGAAAGCTCACCATTGACAATATTTCATCAATGATTCAATTTCACCTTAAACCGTTAATTCAATGTTAACTAAGTGAAAGGTGTAGGAATATATAAATTTAAAATAATAATTGGGGGATATTAATATGATAAATATAGAAACATTTGGTCATGAAAAATTAATCAAAATCATAAAAAATGAAGACTACAGACGTATGGTAGATAGAAACGGATACTGTGTTGGTTTACTAGACATTGAAGAATTAGGAGCTCCACCTTCATATTATTATAATAGAAATGGAATAGCTAAAACAATTAAGCTAACAGAATGCTTAGGAGGATACAAGCATACTTGGAATGGTGAATTAATTGTAACAAAATGGAAAACGAGGAAGGATGGTATAATTATTACATTCAAAATTAACAAATCTTTTAAATTAGATAAACATGCATTGAAGGGGGAAAAAATAAAATATTTAGATATTCATTTGAGTCTCGAAAACAACAAAGTATCAATGGATAGATATGCTAGCTTTAAAAATTTATTGAATGGTTTACACTGTGGAGACATAGAATTCTGCAAAAGAATTAGGTATATCAATGATACTAAAAAAACGGGAGGTTTGACATGGTACAAGCTATATCAAGATCAAGACCATAGAAGTGATTCGCTTCCACAGGAATTTTGGATAAGAATTGATATGGAAAATAATCGTGGAGAGATATATTTATATCTTTCTAATGGATTAGAAGCCAAAATTAATTTATTATCAACATAAGAGAAAAATAGCAGTTTGTAGTTTACTGGATGATACATTATTAGAGATTTAGTAGACCAGCATTACCAAATGATTTATAGTTGTTGTGATTAAATTATTTGCGAATAAATTTAGAATTATTACAAATGAAAAAATGGTAGTGCATTGAATAAGACATTGGGTGAAAATTAGTGGATACAGTTAGATAAATTTGGGTGAAAAAAATTAATGTGGATTTTCAATGTATTTTAAAATATTGGAATTTTCTAAAGTGTAACATTGAAAGGGCTAGTTTATGTGAGTTAAAGGGGAATATTTGAAAATTACATAATTTGATTTATATTTACCTCAATACAGTATAAAATAGAATTACTGAAAGGCTATACCATAGTTAGATACATATATGATGGGCTTAGTTTAGCTTAAAGAGGATGATATGTAAGTGCTACTAGTGCAGTACCATAGGCTTCGGAAGTTCTAATACATGTGAAATTAAGATATAGAAAAGCGAAAGTAGGTAAATGCATTAGTAGTAACAATGGTTACTTTGACGTAAATAGTGTAATGCAAGTTTAGGTAAGCTTAAAGAAAGGGATATGTAAGTTATAGTATAGCATTACAGTAGGCTTCACAAGTTCTAAAAATAGAGTGTAAGTTGAATATCTTGAATACTAAGAATGTGCTTGTAATTTGTGTATAAGCATATTCTTTTATTTTATTTAAATTTATATTAATAAATATTAAGTATTATTTTCTAGACTGTAAAGGGGCTAGTTAAAAAACTAAGAATAATTACATTTTGTAAATTATTTTTTAATAAGTAGGCATAAAAATGGCTAGTGTAATAATGAAAATCATAGCAAGTTATTTTGTGTATAAAACGATGTTTAAAAATTTAAAGGATATTTCGTTCACTTTGTTGACTAGCAATATTGGTGGGTATACTTTTAATGTTGGAAATTTAGGAATTTATAGTGAAAATTTCTACTTAAATATTGCTAGTGATAAGGAGATAAGTCTTTTATAGAAATGATTTTACGTAAAAAACAATTAGTATAAGCAATTATTAAATAGGCATTTAATAATTTAATTTGTAATTGCTCATTAGGGTTAAGAACTAAAAATATAAAGTGTTATTCTGCAAGAGTAAAGTTTTAGTTGAAATAAAAACATGAGTAAATTATATATTGGACTTTGGTTCATTTGATTTATGAGCGTTGTAGATCAAGCATTTAAATTCCTAAAGATAAGGAGAAAAATAGATTTTTTACTTACAGAAAAGCTACTTAGTGAGAAATTACTATATTAAGTAATTAAGTTGAAAGTATTTTAAAATTTTATTGAAAAGAGGTTGTATTAATGGGTTTTAAAAAATAATACTATTGTGAAACATGTAGAAAGATGAAATAAGGAATATTTCTTAAATTTAAATGAAAAAATAGAACTCAAACATTTAAAATTTAAAAATACTATAGGAAAGTACTTTAAAAAAAATAAAATTAGTGGGGGTAATACTATGAATATACTAACTGAGTGTACGAAACAAATATGTAAGGACTACATCGACGAAGACAACAATATGTATGAAGAGGCAAAAGGCATTACTGCAAAACGTAATCTTGGTAAAAAAGAACAAGATTTTTTAAAGAGGTATATAGACTTCGTAATTAATACAAAAGCTATATCTAATATAATGAAAATTTATTTAAAGGGAACAGGTTCATCTGTTGCATCCGTAATTAAAAGTTATAATCAGATACTACCACAAGAAAATCAGATTAATATTAAAGCTGCAACAAATAAAGTATACAACGACACAAAAAAGCTATTAGGCATGTTTCCTGAGGACATGTTAAGTAATATATTAAGTAAAAGCAGCAAATGTAATTTAGACCTCTACAATAAGAAGCTTAACTTTGCAATAGCTAACGGTTCAAAGAACAAACTGTTAGACAATCTGATGTTGAAGTTACCTGCTAGGATTGAGATACAAGAGGACTTAAGTGATGATGATTTCTTAGCATTTTTGGATATTATAGCTCCATTCTTCAAAAAACACATAAAATATCTAGAGGAAAATCTTGAGACAAAAGCTGTAGGCTACTTGCAATTTTTAATGTCAAGTAATGAAGGACAGTTATCAGGTAAAAACAAAGATAGGTACAAAATTATAAGTGCTATGCTCAATTAAAAATTAAAGAGATATCGGATAAAAAGAAACGGGCAGTTGCTGTTAAAAGTGATTTGTTGGTTTCTTTTTATTTATCAAGTATTAATTAGGCATTTTATTTACTAGTGAATTTTTATGAAGGCAATTATTAATAAGAGTGATTTATATGTTTATTTTGTAGATTAAGATATTGTTTGAGCTATTTCGTGGCTAGTGTAGATTAAATCTGACCTTAAAGGTGTAGCTTTAGAGACATATAAAAACAGAGTGTATTTGTGTTTATAAAGGTTAAAAGAATAGTTTATAAATGTTTGTAAATTATACTTGACCATTAGAAACAATTCTGGTAGTATCACCTCAATAAATTAATATTGGGGGTTTTTTAATGAGAATATACGCTTATGGCAGGGTTAGCAGTAAGGAGCAGAATCTTGATAGACAGCTAGTTGAGCTAGAAAAATATGTTGATGCAAGATATATTTTTACTGATAAATTAAGTGGTAAAGATATGGACAGACCTCAGTACCAATTACTTAGGAAGATTGCACAACAGCAAGATACTATATACATTAAGTCACTGGATAGACTCGGGAGAAATAAGATACAGATAAAACAAGAGTTGGAATATTTTAAGACTGAAGGTGTAAGAGTAAAGATTTTAGATATACCAACCACTATGATGGAGTTGCAAGAAGGGCAAGGATGGTTGATGGATATGATTAATAATCTACTGCTAGAGGTTCTAAGTACAATGGCTGAACAGGAAAGAAACAATATAAGGTCGAGACAAGCAGAGGGTATAGCAATTATGAAAGCGAAGAATAATGGTCATGGGGTTGGAAGGCCTAAAGCTGAATACCCAAAGGATTTTGAACAGATACATAAACAATGGAAATCAAAAGAAATAACTGCGGTAAAGTCAATGGAGATATTAGGATTAAAGAAAAATACATTCTATAAGTTAGCTAAAAAGTATGGCGAAGGTATTTAGATACCTTCATTTATATGTGCGTATAGTTTGGAATATGGATAAGTAACTATAGAAACTAAAAAATGAAATTAATACAGTGAAATTTATATAATTAAATAACTAGTTAAAAAATAAACGGGTAATTCATGTTGAGCATGTGATTGTCCGTTTATTCTTGTTTATTCTTGTTTATTAATGGTTTGATAATGTATAAAATAATTTTTATATTTAATGAACATTTCTAAAAGTGATCTCATATATTGTAAGGAGGAGGGGAAGCAATAATCCTTGCTTCCTTTCACTAAAAATTAGAGGGAGATTTTAATATGAATATAGTTACTACCAATTTAGAAAAAAAGGTTAAAGATGCTTTGAAATTAAAGATGGGCAAATCTAGCAGAAGCTTATCTTCAAACATTAATCAATTAGTTGGAGTTGCTCTTGGAGTAAAAACAAATGAAGAAATTGTAATTGAATTGAAAAAAAAATTCGAGGTATTTGTAAGCCAAAGCAATAATAGAATAAAACCAATACTAGATATCTATTATTCTAATGAGGGCAATTGTGAATTACATTCTGGATATATTGAAAGATTGGGAAAACAAGGACGTTTTAGAATTTCTTTAACTGATAATCTTGCTGTAGTTCAATTCAGATATGAATCAAAAGATGAAGGACTAAGAAATAATATAATTAATTTATTAAATAAAAAAAATACCAATAAATGGATTAAATTGGACACAGGAGCTAAATATAGTTCATTAGGGTTAAATACCAGAACTCAAGATGACATAATAAGTATGAATGCTCAACTAATGTTTGATGTTTGGGTTGATTTATATAACCTGATTTTTTAAAAAATACGTAATTAAGAAATATTGGCATTTGTTTGAGGTATACCTCAAATAGATACTAAGGAAAACTATAAACTTTAAAAGTAATAATGGATTAAATTCATACATGAAATGACTAGCTGAAAAAGATACTGACATTACCTGTTTGGGTGAGTGTCTAGAAATGTATTTTTTATTAAATATAAAAAGGGAGGGAGCATTAGTATGGTTGAAGAAGAAAGAATCATGATAATAGCAACTTTAAAGGAAATTGGCGATTTTGAAATAAAAACTTCTGAAATAGATTCAAACAAGTTTTATGTGAATTATACTGGAGATCCAACTTATACAGAGGAGGGTAATATAATAAGCGGGTTTAATGTATTTAGGGATACAGAAGACGCAGCTTTGAGAGATACATTGAGTAGATTGCAAAAGGCATATAAAGTTGTAAGAAGGGATATATGTGACTATAGACAAGAATATAAATGGAATGGTGAACATTTTATAGAAATATAAACTAGCTAAACAATTTTGGGGAGGTATTTAAAATACTTTCCTTTTTAATTTAATTGTTAATATTTTTGACTTTTTCAATTTCGTTGTGATTGAATATAAACCAGTTATAATATGGTAAATATGATATAATTATTATAAACTTAGATTAAAGTCCTAAATACTAATAAACAAAAAAACAAGTACGCGGACACAAAAATTATAGTTATGAGAATCCTAAATATCAATTATAATCATTAAGTTAAAGGGGAATAGGAAATGAAAAAACAGAAGTTCGAGTATGTTGTATGTAAACCTTGTTGGGAATTGAAATATTGTCCATACGGGTGTTTAGTAGAAGACTTTCCAGCACCAGGTGACAAAATTGATATAGAAGAAGTGAAAAACAACTATAATGAAATACTTCAGAATATCAGAAATGGTGTTTATAAAACGGAAAATGATATATTAAGTGCATATAATTGTTTGAGTTTTAACTCTCCCTATATGTGGACTGAACTAGAAGAATATGATTATTCCGACTTAAGGTGTAATGTGTTTGGGCATGTATGTCCAGTTTTTTTTCATGCTGAGGAGTTTTCTGAGACACTTCAAAATAGAAGATGGACTAAGAGCAGGCATATTCCAAGAAACATTATGCTTAAGGTTATTCGTAGAGATGGACAAGTGTGTCAAGTTTGTCAGAAAAATGTTCCAGATGATAAGGTTCAATTTGATCATATAATACCTTTCTCAAAAGGTGGTCCAACAACAGTTGAAAATTTAAGAGTATTATGTAGCGATTGTAACTTAAGGAAGAGTGATTCTCTAAAAGAATTATTAAGGTAAAAACAGTTCAATATAAATCACTGTTGCTTATGTAAAAACATGGTATTAATTAGATATGAGTTTCATGGTATTTTTCATTACACATTTTAAGAATATTGTTATTAATATTTATACGTAAACGTCAAATAGTTCCCACTTAAAATGGAGGTTATATATTATTTTTTTAAAGTTTTCTGCAACTGTCGGATATGGCATATGGAAAAATAAGTGCTTTACAGTTTGTAAAAATACAAGGATAGGCTAATAAATACTATATAAATATTTATTAAGGTAAATAAATACCTTTTTAATCAAAATACATAATTAAACAAATAATTATTTAAGAAATACAAGCAATCATCTTTAATAGATGATTGCTTGTATTTTTTTGATACCCAGCATTGTTTTAAAGCTCTATTTTATTTTTTTTATAAAAATAAGATAGGAGAATGAAAAATGAGTGTTAACAATAAGCAAAAAAAATTAACTGGAACAATTTTTAATACTAGCAGTAACAAAACGAAAAGCATCAATGATATTAGAGAACTAACGGTCGATATTGAAAAGCTGATAAAGATGCAATATGAGTTATTAAAGAATAAATACAATTCAGACTGTTTGAATGTCAAACAGTTACAGGAAGTATTAAATGTAGGAGAAACCAATATTTATACAATGCTTAAACAGGAGAAATTACCTTTTAGAACAATAGGAAGGCGTAAAGTGGTTACTGTTATGGCGTTGGCTAATTATTTAATGTTAGGAATCAATATTGAAAAGTAAATTAATTATTGATTGTTGGCTGTATTAGCGTTCTAATTATACCGAAATTTATTAAAGGAGATGTATGAAAATGGTGAAGAATAAAGTAAGAAACTCAAGCGGGAAAGGTACTATATTCCTAAGGAAAGACGGACGCTACGGTGCAGCTGTCAGTCTTGGAAAAGATGAAAATGGTAAAAGGATTAGACCTAATGTTACTGGCAAAACTGAAGAAGAAGCAAAGGAAAAGATGAGAGTCTTGTTGATGAAAATGGAACTTATAGATGAGGAAGAAATTTCTATAATTACTTTTGATAGTAAAACACTAGTGGAAGACTTTATTAAGGAATTCAAAAAAATAGACTTTGGGGGAACCCGAAAATTTCAACAAGGACATATGAAAATTATGAATATAGTCTTAACCATTTTGAAAGATATTTTAAAGGTAAATCAATTGGTTCAATTGATACTGTAAAGATTAAGGATTTTTTTGAATGTATGATAGAGACAAAGATTGACGGTGAATTTAAATATTCACAAGTAACATTAGACAGGGTTAAATATATTGTTGAACTAATGTTTAAAAGAGGCTATAGAAAAAAATATATTGCAGTTAATGTATTTGATGACGAGGATCTTAGCAATCCAAAGTCAAAACAAGATAAAAAGGAAATACTTGCACTTACAAAAGAGGAATTAATAGTAATTTTAAATGTTTTAAAAACTAATCTGCTTGTTTATCCTATCATTCAGTTAATGTTAAATACGGCTATGAGAACTCAAGAAGCACTTGGACTAAAATGGCAAAATGTTGATTTAGATAATGGGATAATTCAGATAAGAAAAGCAATTACTCTTCAAGTGAATTATGATACTGATGGGAAGAAGATTAATAGGGAAACTAAGTTAGGCTCTACTAAAAAGGGTTCTTGCGACAGAGATATTAGTGTTACAGAAGGTATGGTTAATATATTGATAAAATGGAAGAAAGAAGCGCTTAAAATAAGCAAAACAGGGGTTGAAGAAGACGATTATGTATTCGGTAATTCCAAAAATGATAGGTGGACATACAGTGGATTTAGAACAACTGTAAACAGGTATATTAAAAGTAATACTAAGGATATAAATGGACTTTGTTTACATCGGATACGGCATACGGTGGCGACAATATTAGCTGAAGATGGAGCGAGCTTATTTGAACTAATGCAGTTATTGGGGCATACTCAGGCAAAAACAACAATGAAGTATATAGATAGAGCATCTAAAAAGATTGCTGAAAGTAACAGAGAACGATTAGGGAAAAGTTTAGAAGAAAGACTTGGCTTAGGTTAAATGATTTAGCTGGCTACGCAATTGGCTGCAAGATACAAAAATGTGTAGTATAAAATAGTATTATGGAGATTAACATCATTAACTTAAAATATTAATATAAAAGCCTTGAAGCGTTATACTTCAAGGCTTTTGTGTAGAAAAAAGATATTGATTATTTATTTTTTTTAGTATATAATATACGGTATATGGGGATGTAGCTCAGCTGGGAGAGTACTTGGATGGCATTCAAGGGGTCGTGGGTTCGAGTCCCATTATCTCCACCAAAAGGATTCGCTGTATAGTGAGTCCTTTTTAATTTATAGGATTATTTTCAATCTAAAAATATATTTATTAGTAGTTTGGGTTTAAATAACATTATATATGGTAAAATAATAAGTGTGGTTATATAACTCATTCCTGAAAATTAATAATAATAAATATATATAATTTAGAAGGGGAGACTAAGCATGAGTGGGATATTAGGTAAATACGATGAATCAATAAAATTAACATATAATTATGCATATAGAATGTTAGTTCATTTAAAAAATATCACAGATAACTTTAATAATTTACAAAAACCAGATGATATAACAATTGAAGTATATAGAGATTCTATTATAAAAAAGTATGAAACGTTAGAAGATTTAGTTTGGAAGTTATTATCCAAGATATTTAAGGCTTCTGGTTTAGAAATAAATAATCCAAGAGAGTGTTATAAGCAAGCATTCAAAGAAGGGCTAATTAAAGATATAGAAATTTGGAATGATATTTTATTATCAAGAAACTCTACATCACATATTTATGATGAGCAAGATTATGAGAGGATCAAAAATAAAATAGTCAGTGAATATATTCACGCAATAGAAAGTCTATTAAATAATGTTGCAAAAGAGGTAATATGAAATGTATGGAATTAATGAAAAAGTTTATAAGAAATTAATGGATTATTTCGATCATACTAGTAATATAGAAAAAGTAATAATTTTTGGTTCAAGAGCAAAAGGTACTGAAAATATAAATTCTGATATAGATTTATGTATATGGTATAAGGGGAAAAGCAAAGGAACCATTGTAGAAGAAATAAATGATATAATAGGAGTATATTCTTGTGATATTGTTTTTCAAGATTCATTAAATGAAAATATAAAAAAACAAATAGATAGAGACGGAATTGAAATTTATTAGTAAAGAAAAAAATCATACCTACAAAAAAACTCGCTGTATAGCGAGTTTTTTTGTTATCAAAGAGATTCACGATTGTATATCTCCGTGTAGACTCTAAGAGTATTACGTGCTGTATTTTGCCAAGAAAATTCACTGGCTCTTTTAAGACCCTTAATGCTAAGCTCTTCTTTTAGTTTTTCGTTACTTAGGAGATCTCCTATGGCAAAAGATATCTCTGATATATTATAAGGATTTATTAAAATCCCGGCATCACCCACTACTTCCGGAATAGAGGTGAGGTTAGAAGCTATCACAGGGGTGCCACAGCTCATTGCCTCTAGAGGAGGAAGTCCAAAGCCTTCGTAAAAAGAGGGGTATACAAAAGTATCACAACCGTTATAGAAAATAGGTAAATGTTCTTCTGGGACAAACCCAGTAAAAATAACTTGAGAGTCTATTTTGAGCTTATTTGTAAGTTTTATGAGCGTTTGACTAGAATCTTTATAGCCACCTACAATAACTAAATTATATTCTTTGTTTAAATCTTTATATATATTGGAAAAAGCGGTTATCGCAGAAGCTACATTCTTTCTCTCACTAAATCCACCTAAGTAGAGTATAAATGGCTTTTCTAAATTATACACATCTTTTAGGAAAGTCTTACAGAAAAGTTTATCTAAGGGGGCATATTTTCTATCGGCAGCCAGTGGAGTTACAAAAACTTTATTCTCATCTATAGGGAAAAATTTCAAAATATCCCGTTTTGAAAATTCAGAGACAGTTATTATTCCATTGGAACCTTCTATAATTAAAGGCATTTCTTTTAAAAATTTCAGTAAATATCCCTTTCCTACAGTTTCGGGCATAATGTATGGAATTAAATCATGTATAGTGACTATTTTTTTGCAAGAAATTTCTCCGGAAAAGCCTATACCGTTTTGTGGCATATGATATATGTCTATGTTTTCCATACCTATGTTTTCAGGAAAATAGTGGTCCTCAAAAAAACGTTGGTGTCTTTTGGAGGTCATTACTATTTTGCAATTTTCTTTTTTTATGCTCTCGTAATTACTACCGGACCAAAAAATATGGTAGTTGTTTGTAGTACCTATGTTAATTAAATTTTTAAGTACATTTTCTGTATATGTTCCTATACCGGTGCCACTATAAAAATTGATACCTCTAGCATCAAGCGCGATCCTCATGTGGTACACTCCTTAATATTATTATAAAAATCCTAAACCCATATCTTATAAAACAATAAAAAAAGATAATATATATTAATATACTATTTCAACTTAAAAAGTGTGCTATTTGTATAAATATAAATGAGAACAAATTATTCACTAAGTTCATATAATGAAATAGAAGAATACTTCGGAGGCATGCATTTGGATACCCAGGAATTAAAGGAATTAGTAGAGGATAAATATTCTGTTTGTATTGTTGATATTGAGAAAATAAAAAATGTCTACAGAATAGAGACTGATAACGGGATGTTTTGCCTTAAAATCATTAATTATGACTTTAAGCATTTTTTATTTATTATTGGTGCAATAAAACATTTGCAGAAGAGTGGTTTCGAAAATATACCGCGAATTATTGAAACTATTGATAACAAAGAGTATATAGCTGTCCATAATAAATATGCTTATTTAACACCGTGGCTCAGCGCAAGGGAGTGTAATTATGATAATCCTGTAGAAATAAAATTATGTACTTCAAAGCTTGCACAGCTTCATATAAAAAGTTTGAATTTCAAAGTTACACCTGATATGAAACCAAGGATTGCATGGCTTAAGTGGATCGAAACTTTTAAAACCAGAAGGAGTGAAATACTAGATTTCAAAAGAAGAATAGGCGAAAAACAGCTTAAAACAGAATTTGATATAAATTACCAAGAGATGATGGAGGAGGAATTATTAAGATGTGATAGATCCATATGCAATTTATGCAAAAGTGAATATGTAAGCAAGATGAAAGAAGAAATTAAACATAGGGGATTATGTCATCATGATTATGCTCACCATAATGTATTAATAGAAAAAGATGGAGGCGTAAGTATTATTGATTTTGATTATTGCATCTTAGACACTCATTTACATGATTTAAGTAGTCTTTTAATAAGAAGAATGAAGAACGGTAAATGGAGCCTTGAAAATGCACTTTTTATATTGGACGTCTACCATAATACAAATCCAATATATAAAAGTGATATAGAGGTAATGGCTGGGTTTATGGAATTTCCTCAGGAATATTGGCAAATAGGAATTCAATACTATTGGGAAAAAAAGAATTGGGGAGAAGAATTTTTCTTAAAGAAGCTTCAAAAGATAGATGAGGATAGAGTGGAGAGGCAAATTTTCATTGATGAATTTAGAAAAATAAAATATGGGAGGTAATATTGTGGGGAAAAACAAAGAGGATATATACATGGATGAGAGTGAAATTGACATAATAGAGCCACGCGATGCTACTGTAGAAGAATATGATATGGAACTTGATAGGATGGAAGAGGAAGTTAAAAGACTAAAAAAAATAAAAAAAAGACAAAAAAAGATTAAAGAGCTAGAGTTTGAACAAAGAGAGATATTAAGGAAGATGGAAAAAACTAATAAAAAGAATAGATAGGCCTTACTATAGCATTTAACTAATAGATTTGATTAGAGGTGGTGCCAATGGCAATATGCATCTATAATGAATTTTCTGATTACATGATTTTCAAAGGCATTAAAAATGTAGATGTAATGAACTTTGAACCTTCCAATATAGATATTGATATAACTGAAGATTTAGTAATAGAGCAGTTTCGTGCTATTTATGCTTTTCATGAAAAATCTTTGGGTTTTAATGGATACCTAAGGAATAGATTAAATAATAATACAGGGAAGATCATAGAGGAATATAAATTATATATCAAAAGGCTGAATAAGGACATAAATAAAATTAAAAGGGATGGACCTAAAAATTTTTTTGAAGAATTAATTATTAAACATGGAAGTGAAGTTATAAATAGAGGGGAAGAGTGCATAAGAGCAGCATACTATTCAGACTATATAGGAATTATAAAAAGAAGCATGAGCCGAGTTGAAGTATGCCTGGGTAATACAGATTTTAATAATCTCCAAAAAAATAAATTTACTTCCGTAGTTAGTTTTGAAGATTGTAGTTATAACATGGTGGAAATGGATTGTTTTCTTTTACTTAGTAGATTAAAGAGAAAAGGTGTGAATCTTGATTTTAAGAAGCTTTCTAATGAATTCTGTTATATTGAAGGACTTGGCGCTACGAGTTCAAAATTTATATTAGCTTTAATTTCTTACCCTCATGAATTTATGAGGTGTTGTAATAGGTATAGAGAAGGTAAAAAACAGTGGCCTAGTGAAAAATTTTCTGAGAAGCTTATAAAAGCTTTAATTCAAGATGGAGATTCTTTAATTTAAATTATTAATATTATAAAAAAATTAGAGGTTTAGATATGAGGTGAAAATATGTTAGACGTAAGATATAAAGATAAGGCTTATTTAAGTAAATATGATTTAGATGTAAATTTATTTAGTGAATTTGATTTATTGGTCCATGATGTTATTCCAGTAAGGAAAGTATTTATACTCGATACTGATAAAGGTGATAAGGTTTTAAAAAAAATCAGCTATAATACGGGGGAACTTGAATTTATTAATTATGGGATTGAGTATATAAGAAACAATAATTTTAATAGAATAATAGAGTTTGAAAGGACAAAAAACAAACTTATATATGTGCCTTGGAAAGATGATATATATTGTATTATGAATTTATTAGAAGGTAGAGAGTGTGAGTATAGTAGCCCAGTGGATGTAACGCTTGCCTCTTCAGCGCTAGCAGAGTTCCATAGTGCATCAAATGGCATTATAGATGAAGAGGAATTTCAGAAGTTACTTAAAAAGAATCAGAAGAGGTACTTATGCGGTAAAGGGATAGAGAATTTTAATAAGAAATTAAGGGAACTTAAATTTTTTAAAAGGTTAGTAACCTTATATGAAAATAAAAATGAATTTGATAACATTTTTTTAGAGCATGAAAAATATTACGAGAAAAATATTCTGCGTAGTATAGAAATTCTAGAAAACTCTGAGTATTTTAATTTATGTAAGGAGAAAGAAAAAGTAGTATTTTGTCATCACGATTTGGCACACCATAATATACTTATCCATAATGAGGAGGTATATTTTTTAGACTTTGATTATTCGATTGTAGATTTAAAGGTGCACGACATTTGTAATTTTGCAAATAAAGTAATTAAAAATTCTGGCTATGATATAGAAAAATGTCATAGTATTTTAAGTGAATATACCAAAGTAAACTCATTAGATCAAAGGGAACTAACCGTATTATACGGTATGCTTAGCTTCCCTGAAGATTTTTACAGTATATCTAAAGATTATTACACAAGGAAAAAACAGTGGAGTGAAGAAATGTTTTTAAACAGATTAAAGAAAAAAGTGGAGTATAGAGAAGATAGAGAAGAGTTTTTAAATGGCTTTAAGAATTATTATAATTGCTAGTTTAAATCCCCACATGGTGTTAGATGCACGATGTGGGGATTTAAATTATTTATTTAGTAATATATTTTTATAAGCAGCTAGAGTATCTGCAGCTGTATGTTCAAAAGTTAGCTCAGAGGCTCTTTTTAATCCTTTAGTTATAAGAGATTGTCTTAAGGAATTATCATGGAGCACGTTATACATTTTTTCGCTTAAGTCATTAACATCATAGGGGTTTACAAGTAAAGTTGAATCTTTAACTATTTCGGGAATAGATGTTAAATTAGAAGCAATCACGGGGACTCCACAAGCCATTGCTTCAATTGGTGGAAGTCCAAAACCTTCATAAAAAGAAGGATATACAAAAAGCTCACAGGCATTATACAGGAAGGGCATATGGTCCATAGATATAAAGCCGGGGAAAATTACACTGCCTTCAATATGCAACTCTTCTGCTCTTTTTTTATATATATCATAGGATTTACCTTTGCTACCCGCAATTACGAGTTTCATATCTTTTTTTAGCTTTGGCAGGAGTAAGCTAAAAGAATTAAGTAGTCCAAGGATATTTTTTCTAGGGCTAAAGCCCCCAACATAGAGGATATAGTCTCCTGTAATGGAGTAGTTTTTTTGGATAATAGATTTACTGAGTGCTTTATCGTAAGGTTTATAAATGTCCTCGCTGGCTAAATAAGTAACATATATTTTTTCGCGAGGAAAGTTGAAAGCTTTAATAATATCTTCTTTGGAATATTCAGATACTGTAATTATCCCATCACATAAGGGAATGATATCTGGTAATTTTTCGTTGAAAATCTTTAGATATTGTTCACCAACGGTTTCTGGCATTTTATAGGGGATAACATCGTGTAATGTAATAACAAAGGGACAGTTTTTGTCTTTAGGAAGGCCTATTCCATTTTGAGGAACATGATATATGTCCATAGACTTGTCTAGTATCTTGTTACAGACAGTTACTTCATTCCAGAAATTATTCTGATTATACTTTGCAATATTTTTTATGTGAAAATTTTTTTGAAAAGGTATGTTGAGTTTACAGTCTTCTGGTACGAAAAGTAAATAATCATTATAATTGTCTATTTTATTTAAAGAGTGAATTAGTTGGTAACAATAAGTTCCTATACCGGTTCCTCTATACCATTTTGCAGCCCTAGCATCAATTCCTATTTTCATTTTAAGACTCCTTAAGTACTGATTATTATATCAATATACTTCATTATATTAAAAGAAAGCATAAATGTTATTAAAACCTATAAGAATTTATTCTAAAAAAAAATATTAGTAATATAAATTATAGAGGGGGGTGAGTAACATGATGAGGGAATTTGAAATTGAGAGACAATATGGTATTAAAATAGAAAGTATACGTCCTAATAAAGGAGTGTATTTTTTGAAGACGGATGATGGGACTAAATGTCTAAAGAAAATTAATTATGGGACACAAAAACTTTTGTTTGTATACGGCGCCAAAGAACATCTTGCAAAGAATGGATTTGACAAGGTGGATAGATATTTTTTGAATACTGAAGGAAACCCTTACGCGTTAGTTAATGAAGATATTTATACGCTATCGACTTGGATAGATGGTAGAGAATGTGATTTTCATATTGAAGAAGAATTAATTGCTGCAGCAAAAAATTTAGCTTATATGCATATCGCATCTAAGGGGTATGAACCACCAGAAAATAGTAAGCTGAAAACAGATCTTGGAAGATGGCCTCACTTAATGGAAAAAAGAATAAAGTCCTTTGAGAAGATGAAGGGAATGATTAGGAAAAAGAAGAATTTTAAAACGGATTTTGATATGAATTATATTAAGAGTGTGGATGATCAAAAGGAACTAGGTAAAAGAGCTATGGCTATACTTGATGATTCTAGGTACTTTGATATGTGTAGGCAAACAGAAGAAGAAAAAGGGTTTTGCCACCATGATTATACTTATCATAATATTATTATTGATAAAAATAATGATGTTAACATAATTGATTTCGATTACTGTAAAAGGGAAGTAAAAGCATATGATTTATCAAATTTCCTAATAAAGGTACTTAAAAAGCAAGATTGGGATATAAAACACGTTGAAATGATATTAGAAGCATATAGCAGTGTAAATCCTTTGCTAGAAGAAGAATATAGACTCATATATGCATTCTTAATGTTTCCACAAAGGTACTGGAGACTTTGTAATAGATACTATTATAATGAAGTCACCTGGATTCAAAATTCCTTTAACAAGAAGATGGAGGAGTTGATTTCTGAAAAAGAAAAGTTTATGGTATTCATTGAAGAATATAAGAAGGCTTTTAACCAGAAGTAATATAAAGTGTGCTATATAAAAAAATTATGTAAATATAATGTTTACATGATTTTTTTTGCTCTCACCTATTAAATATATTTTCATACTATATAATATGAGTTTAAGTATGGAGATGATATTGTGAAAGTAGGAGACATTGTGGTAAGGAAATCTTACGGCGGAGACATTACCTTTAAAATAATAGATATTATAACTGATGGGAATGATGATTTGTATTTACTTAAGGGGATAAACTTAAGAATAGAAGCAGACTCTCTAAGTGAAGATTTACAATTAGTATCAGAGAATAGAATTAGTGAAATAGATAAGGTCTTTAATAAAAAAGTAAACGCGTCTATTAAAAGAGTACTAATGAATAGGATTAAGGGAACCAGAGGCTACAGAGGGACAGCTATAGATATTACTGGAAAAATTAAAGATTCACAATTAAGGGAAGAAAGATACAAAGAATACAAAAATAAAGATATGGTTTTCGGAAGACCAGGTAAAATACTACATGTTGACGGGGATGCAGAATATCTAGAGGTTTGTTTGAAAACCTATAAACAATTATCTTTAGAGGCTGTAGGCAGGGTAATAGATGAAAAAGACCAACCAAATCAAATAGTAAATTTAGTAAAAGAAATTAAGCCAGATATAGTGGTAATAACGGGACATGATGGTATGCTAAAAGGAATAACTGATTATATAAATTTAAATAATTATAGAAATTCAAAATACTTTGTAGAGTCGGTTATAGCCCTTAGAGCTTATAATAGCAATTATGACGATTTAGTTATATTCGCAGGAGCATGCCAATCTTGTTATGAGGCACTGTTAGATGCTGGTGCTAATTTTGCGTCTTCTCCCAATCGGGTTTTAATACATTGTTTGGATCCAGTTCTAGTTGCTGAGAAAATAGCCTATACAAATGTAGAAAATGTTGTAGCTATAGAAGATGTCATACAAAACACTATAACAGGAATCAAAGGTGTAGGTGGACTTCAAACTAGAGGTAAATATAGAGAGGGGTTCCCAAAGTCTCAGTATATGTAGAACCTATGAATATGTATTTAAGTAATGGAGATACTATTAGGTATGCATTTAAATGGGTAAAAAACGGAGAAAAATCAATTGTGAGTGTAAAAATATATATAAATTCGTTTTTGTTAACATAAATTTAACATTGACAAAATTGTTAAAGTAGTGATAAAATAATAAGTTGCTTGACAATAATATATATACAGTGTATAATGTATAATGTGGAGAGAAGGTGCTTGCTATGGAAAAAATTAATGTATTGACTTCGATAAAAGATGAAATAGAAAGTCATGTTGGTGAAAGAGTAACATTAAAAGCTAATGGTGGAAGAAGAAAAATTCTTGTGGATAATGGAGTTATTGAAAAGACGTATACAAGTATTTTTGTTATAAGACTAGATAATGACACCCACAGGACAGTGACATATAGTTATTCTGATGTTTTGACAAAAACAGTTCAAATAGTTTTTGCAGGATAAAGCGATACTTTATTTCGGTATCGTTTTTTGTTTTTATAAATTAATCTCAAGCACATAAACTAATATACTGATTTGTTGTTGGTTTGGACTTAGCTTATATAAGATTAACAGGGCATATATTAAATAGAATGCATTAGTTTTAATAACAATGCAATCTATTTAATATATGCCTTTTTTTAAAGTAAAAAAATGATATACCAGTCTTTAAAATATATTTAACCGTTAAAATATTTATATTATAGATAAAAAAATATATAATATGACTTATATAAATCGCTTTGTAAGGAATTATAAAGAAAATTGTAATACGAATAAAAGTGTAGAATATCATATTTTCTTTACTATTTCTATATATATTAACAGTAGGTATTTTAGGTAGATAACAACCCATAACGTTACCTACCAATAGAAATACAAGGAGGTATAATATGGAGATAAGTTTAATAAGAGAAGATATAGAATATGAACAACTGTTAGGAGAAAATACTGCTGATACGGTAGTGAAAGAAGAATATGTAATACCCGATACCCACCCGGACGTTAGGGAAATCCTTATGCTAGATGTTAAAGCTTTTATAAACTCTAAAGAGATAATTCAAGATAAGGTATATTTAGAGGGGCAGATTAAGTATAATGTACTTTATATTACTAAAGATCAAGAACGCACTGATGTGGAAAACGTTGAATATAGTTCCAAATTCTCAAATACAATAGATATAATGGGTGCTAAATCTGAAATGCTATGTGATGCTGAGTGTTTTGTAGAACATATGGAATGTAAAATAGTAAATGAGAGGAAAATATGTTTAGAAGGTATTTTAAGATTAAAATCTGAAGTGTATAAAAATTTTAATTTTCAAATAGTTAAAGATGTTGAAGTTGTTAAAGATGTTCAATATTTAAAAAATCCTATTAGCATAGATAAAGTTATAAGGAATTTTAATGGAGAGCTTATTGGCAATGCTAATATAAAAATTCCAATGGATAAACCAGAAATTGCTAAGATTATAAAATGTGATATTAATATCCATAAGAAAGAAGTAAAACTGTACGAAGAAAAAATTCTAATTAATGCTTATGCTAGTGTAAGTATTATTTATAAAGGAAGAGACAGTAGAGAATTAACTTATATTGAGAATGATGTTATGCTAAGTAAAGAATTAGAGTTTAAAGAGGTAAACCCATATATGGAAAATTATACAGACTTCAATGTAGAGGCTATTGAATTTGACATTAAAGAAGATGATTTAGGTGAAAAAAGAATTATAGATGTAGAGTTCATGATAAAAACTAGCACTAGAGCTATGCACAAAGAAGAAGTGGACGTAATTGAAGATGTATATTCGCCGACTACTAATTTAGAGATGGATAAAAAAGATTTTGGCCTTAATGTAATGCAAGGACAATTATTTACTGAGACCTTAGTTAAGGGCGATATAGAAATAAATAGTGATGTGGCAAGGCTTAGTAAGATAATTATGTGTAATGCTAGCGTTTGTGTAACAGATAAAAAAGTCATAGAGGATAAGGTTATAATTGAAGGTGTAATGAATGTAACAGCATTATACAGAAGTAATGATGAGGAAAATTATTTATCGGCTGTATCAGATGAGATTCCTTTTACCTGTGGGGCTGAGATATTAGGTACTAAGATAAACATGAGTAGTATGTGTAAGGTAACACTTGAAAATATAAATGCAGATATTGATGCAGGAAAAATTTCAGTTAGAGCTGTAGTGAAAGTATATGTAAGAGTAAATTATATGGTACAAAAGAAATTTTTAGTTGATGTTTACCCGATGGATGGCGAAATACCTATGAAAAAAGCTAGTATTACTATTTATGTAGTCCAATCTGGAGATACCTTGTGGAAAATTGCTAAAAAATATAATACTACAATGCAAGAAATTGCAAGAGTGAATGGAATAGATGACCCTAATGTTATAAAAATTTCACAAAAGCTTATAATACCTGGTAGAGTAATTATTTAATTTAAACCCTCATGATGTTTTTACACATGGGGGTTTGTTATTGTCTTATTTAAATTATATGTAGCAATATTATATTTGTTGTAATATACTAACTTTATTAGTAATATTTCACCCGTTTTAGTGGATGGTGCCACTTTAGGGATATTTAATAGAGTTGGAGGAAGATAATGTTAGTAAAAGCTTATGGAAAAATAAATATATCTTTAGATATAGTAGGTAAAAGAGAAGACGGATATCATTTATTAAAAATGATTATGCAAAGTGTAGACCTATATGATTCTATTTCCTTTGAAAAATGTAGTAAGGGTATTAATATAAGCTGTAATAAACCCTACATACCTATAGACGAGAAAAATTTAATGTATAGAGCTGCGAAACTCTTTATGGATACTTATAATGTTACTGGAGGTATAAACATATATCTAAAGAAAAATATTCCTGTAGCAGCAGGGATGGCAGGTGGAAGCACAGACGCAGCAGCGGTATTTAAAACACTTAGAAAAGTATTCAAAGTAGAAGCGGATGACAATGAAATTATGGAGTTAGCCTTGAAAACAGGTGCAGACGTTCCCTACTGTATAGTTGGAGGGACTGCCTTATGCGAAGGTATAGGAGAAGTTATTACTCCGCTGGCGTCTTTTAAAAATTATATTTTAGTATTGGTTAAACCTAATTTTGGCGTATCCACAAGGGAAGTTTATAAAGGTTTAGATACTAGTAAAATCTATAAGCATCCAGATACAGAAGGCTTAATAAAGGCTATGGAAGAAGAAAAATTACAGGATGTATGTAACGGCATGAAAAATTTACTTGAAAACGTTACGCTAAGAAAATACCCAGTTCTTAAAAGGATAAAAGAGGATATGATTAAAATGGGCGCAATGGGGGCAATGATGAGTGGGAGTGGACCAACGATATTTGCCTTTTTTGAAGATATGTTAAAAGCACAAAGATGTTATGATAAGTTCAAAACTCAATATAAAGAAGTATATATTACAAGGACAATTTAGATTCAATTCTATATGATAAATAAAAACGTGTAAAAGCCTTTGTTGGTTTTTGCAGGTTTTTTTTATTTTCATGAGACTAGTGAATATTTTTTATCCCTGTCGTAGAAACTAGTTATACCAAAGCGAAATTAATATAAGGAGTAAAGTAATGAAAATATTAGATTTGTTTGATGTATATTTTTTAACGATGATGATGATTCAAGGCACTGTTGTACTTACTGTGGATTCAAGGAATTTTAAAAAAAATCATATGGACAGTACTAGTAAGAAAGCGGGTATTTTAGGATGGGCAGCAATTATCATATCTATAATTCTATTTATACTTAGGTGGATGTTTTAAATAAATATAAAATATTAAGGATATAGCACACCTATACATATGTAAGGAAGTGAAGCATTATGAAAGAAAAAATCGAAGATAAAATTGAGTTGTCCGTAGAAAAAAATATAGCGTATATAAAAGAACTTTTGAAAGATAATTCAGACGTTGTTTTTAGAACTTTTAATGTGGGAGATTGGAAAGCAGCTTTAGTTTATGTTGATGGAATGGCAGACAAATTGTTATTAGATCATTATGTATTAGAGCCACTAATGTTGTGCTCAAAAGGCATAGAAGACGTAAAAGAAATAAAAGATAATCTGCTTGCGGTAAGTGACATGAGGGAAGTTAAAAAATTAAGTGAAGGGGTTAATGCTGCCCTTTCTGGTGAGACGTTAATGTTTATAGATGGGTTAGATTGCGCCTATGTTATTGCTACACGTTTTTGGCCAGCTAGAGGTATAGGAGATCCATCTGGTGAAACAGTAATTAGGGGAGCAAGAGACGGCTTTACAGAAACTGTAAGGTTTAATACCGTATTGGTTAGAAGGCGAATAAGGGATACTAGGCTAAGAATTAAATCTAAATCCATAGGAACTAGATCAAAAACCGATGTGGCTATTATGTATATTGACGATATTGTAAATAAAGAGGTGCTTGAGGAACTTCAAGATAGAATAGAAAAAATAAACATTGATGCAGTTTTTGATTCTGCATACATTGAACAGTTAATAGAGGATAATAAATATTCTCCTTTTCCTCAAATACAAAGTACTGAGAGGCCTGATGTAGTAGCAGCGGCTTTATATGAGGGCAGAGTAGCATTACTTGTAGATAATTCTCCTTTCGCAATTATTGTTCCGTGTACTTTGCCTAATTTATTTCAATCGCCTGATGATTACTATCAAAGATGGATGCATGCTTCTATAGTTAGACTTATTAGGATGATTTCTATATTTATTTCCCTTACTGCTCCGGCTCTTTATGTAGCAATTACATCTTTTAATACGTCTATAATACCCACTAAATTAGCCTATTCTATAGCAGCTTCAAGGGAAGGGGTCCCATTTCCTGCATTTATAGAGGCTATAATCATGGAACTGTTTTTAGCCCTCCTTATGGAAGCTGTGGTTAGGTTGCCAAGACCCATTGGAGCTACTATTGGTATTGTAGGAGGACTTGTTATAGGGCAATCTGCAGTAAGTGCAGGAATAGTTAGTCCTATTATGATAATTATTGTGGCGATTACAGCTATTACTACATTTGTAACCCCTAATTATGAAGTTACTTCGGCATTTAGACTTACGAGATTTTTACTTATTATTGCGTCGGCAATTGCAGGTCTTTATGGAATAATAATGGGGCTCATTGTGCTTCTTGTTCATCTAGTTAGACTGAAAAGTTTTGGAATACCGTATTTAGCACCGGCGGTTAATGTTAATATAAAAGATTTAAAAGATATGTATATCAGAGTACCTATATCTAAGCTAAAAGAAAGACCTAAATACATGAAAACGGGAGATAAGATAAGACAAAAATAATTTGAATCATCATCTTTGCAAGTGGAGGCGAAAAATCATATTATGCGGCATAAAGAAATAATCGGAGACTTTGGTTTATTTAGTACCATAGTGGTAGCTATAGTAGGAATAGGAATATTTTCCTCTCCTAGAGACGTTATAGATAAAGTAGGGAGTGATTCATGGATAGTTGCTTTAATTGGCGGGGCAGTAATTTTCTTATTACTGTATCTTATATACATGGTTATGAAGAAGAACAATTTTGAACAGTTTACAAATATATTGCAGAACAATTTTGGTAAGATGCTAGGAGGGGTATTTGCTATTATCTTTGCACTTTATAGTATATTTATTGTTTCTCTAGGAATGAGGGAATTTGCTGAAGTAATTAAACTATATTTATTAAGGAAGACCCCTACAGAATTTATTTTGATAGTTACTATTTTAACCGCAACCTACTTAGTTAGAGGTGAGATTGGCGATCTAGTTAAATTTAATGAAATTGTATTTTGGATTATGTTCATTCCGGTACTTATAGTTTTTATACTTATTGCAGTGAATGCTGATTTCACAAATTTGTTACCAGTGCTTAATAATAAGCCTTCTGAATATTTTAGGACTTCCAAATATATCTTATTCTGTTTTGGAGGAATTGAAATAGCATATCTTATTCTTCCTTATGTCAAGAATAAGAAAAATTTGTCCCGGGTGTTAAGGAGGAGCATTGTATTTGTAACAATATTTTATGAAATTGTAATGATACTTGTTTTAGCGGTATTTTCAAAAGAACAGAGTCGGATTTTATTATGGCCAACTATTTCTATGGTAAGGTCTTTAAAGATACCAGGCGCATTTATAGAACGTTGGGATGGCGTTGTAATGGCATTTTGGGTATTTTTTTATTTCACTACATTTGTTAACGCTTATTTCTTTTCTGGCGAAATTATAAAAACTGTATTTAAATTGAAAGATATTAAACTATCCTCACTTTTAATTATTCCTCTTGTTTATGTGGTAGCATTATATCCGGAAAATATAGCAGACCTTTATACTTTAGAGTTTGAAACAACCCCGGTACTATTAACGGCTATATTTGTTTTTGTAATTTTACCGATACTTATCTTGCTAGTAGGGAAAGGTAAAGAGAGGAGGAAATCTGCCAATGAAATTTAAAAAGGTTTTACCGGTTATACTCAGTTGCATATTACTTAGTGGGTGTTGGGATAAAATAGAAATAGATAGGCTTAATTTCATATCCACTATAGCGGTTGACACAGGAGAGGATATTGACAAAGAGGGAGAATTAAAAAAAATCAATCCGGAAGATCCTTTTGCAGAGGGAAAAATAAAAAAAATCAATGTAACTTATGGATTTCCAGATATGAGTATGCTAGGTGCGGAAAAAGGTGGAAGTGCAGAGGAGAAATATATTAATACTGAGGCTTCCTCTATGGAGGATGCTATTTCAGAAGCTATGGCTAAAAGTAGTAGAGATATATATATGGGGCATGCTAAGTTACTTATATTAAGTAGCAATTTATTAGAATATAAAGAAATAGTTAAGGAAATAGTGGATTATTTGCAAAGGGATCCTAACATAAATAGGATGTTGGATATAGTTGTCTCAGAAGGTACAGCTGAGGACTGTATAAAATTCAAACCAATTACAGAAAAAAGCACTCAAAATTACATTTCTGGACTTATGGCTAATAGTAAGAGGAATTCTAGGATTTTGAGTATGAATTTGAATGAATTTCTTATTCTTTTAAGTGAAAATGGGAATGTGTTACTACCTAGAATAACTTTAGATAAGGATAAAAATGAATTGATTTTAACTGGGGCTGCCATTATTAAAGATTATGAATTAAAGGGGCATTTTACCGCCATAGAACTAATGGGCATTCAGATGTTAAGTGGTAAGTTTAATATTGGGAAAAAAGTTATTTATATGGACGGACATCCTGTTGATTATTTAATAGACGGATGTAAAAGAAAAATCACGGTGGATGAAAAGGGAGATAAGTTAGTCATTAATATGGATTTAGATATTGAGGGTCAATTAGGGGGATATTATGTAGGTAAAACAATGCTCCAAAAGGATGAGCTGAAAAATTTACAGAGTATATTTAATAAGTCGATTTCTGTAGAATGTGAAAAAATTATGGAGATATCCAAAACAGAATTTGAGATAGATCCATTTGGAGTACGCGAATATATTGAAAAGTTCAAACCTTCACTTTGGAACAAAATAGAAGGTGAATGGGATGAAAAATATAAAAATGCATTAATAAATGTAACTGTTGATACTAAAATACGAAGAGTTGGAGCAGTTCAGTGAATATAGTTACAAAAATTGGTAATAATTTTAATATAAATCATTGTATTCGGGGGTGGATCACTATGAAAAAAATTATATTAACAAGTGTTACCATAATTATTATAATTTCTATAGCTTTAAATACAAACAATATAAGTGGAAAGGCAAGCCAAAGTGATGTTGCAGGTAAACTTATAAGGTTTCATGTAATAGCTAATAGTGATGATAAGGTGGATCAGGAGTTAAAGTTAAAAGTAAGAGATGCTGTTTTAGAATATGTATCACCAAAACTTATAAACAGTAAGAGCATAGAAGAGTCAAGAGTAATTATAAATAGTGAAGATAAAAATATAAAAAAAATAGCACAAATGGTTATAAATAAAAATGGATTTAAATATTCTGCAGATACAACTCTTTCAGAGGAATATTTTCCGGTTAAAACCTATGGGAATGTAACGCTTCCTCAGGGTGAATATGAAGCTTACAGGATACTTATTGGGAGTGGAAGAGGACAAAATTGGTGGTGTGTTATGTTTCCACCATTATGTTTTGTGGATATTACAAAGGGAGAGGTAGCTTTTGAGGAAACAGAAAGTGATATGAAAAGCGTATTGTCAGATGCGGAGTATGAATTAATAGATAATACTAAAGATAACAAAGAAATAATTGTGAAATTCAAAATTATGGAAATATTAGGTGGATTATTCTCTTAAATAAATTATCAAGGAAAATGCTAGGAGGAAAACTAATGAAAATGATAAAGAAAAGAATGTTGTATACAAGTGCTGTGACTATAATAGTTGTGTTTTCAACTACTTTTGCTATACTAATGTATTTGGAAAGATTAGATTATAGAAATTATCTTCAAGGTCAATATAGTAAAAATATGTATGAGCTTGTTGATTCTGTACAAAATATAAGAGTGAATCTGGGTAAAGCTGCTATTGTAGGGTCTAGAGAACAAAGCATAGTAGTGTTTGAAGAGATTTTTAGATTTTCGGCAACTGCAAATGATAAGTTACATTCCTTACCAATTGATCAATCGGTGGTTGGAGACACCAGTGAATTTTTAGCTCAAGTAGGAGATTTCTGTTATACCTTGGCAAAAGCAACATCACAAGGGAAGGATCTTAGTGATAAAGAATATGATTTTATTGACGAATTAGAAAGGCAATCATATACTCTTCAGGAGCAATTAAATGGGGTGCTTTCAGAAATAAATGAAGGAAAAGTAAAATGGGGAGAGATTAGAAAAAAAAGTAGTGGGGTATTTGCCAAAGCAGGGGATGACCTTATGACTAAAAAATTCAAGGGAATACAAAAACAAATAGTTCAATATCCAGCATTAATTTATGATGGGCCTTTTTCTGACAATATATTAGAAATAGAGCCTAAAATAATGACTCAAAAAGAAGTAAGTGAAAATGAAGCTATTAAGATAATAGAAAATATATATGGAAAAGATAAAATTGTAAGCATTGAGAATAAACCAGTAGAAGGAAAAACTAGAATACCGTCATATACCTTTAATATAACATTTAAAGGAAGAGACAAAAATGATGGGGTTGCAGTGATAGAAATAAGTAAAAATGGAGGAAGAGTAGTATATTTATTGGATAATAGATCTATAGGAAAGAAAGCTATAGATATAAAAGATGCAATAAAAGGTGGCAGCGCCTTTATCGGGAAAATAGGCTATGAAAATATGGAGCCTACATATACGTTGAATTATGAAAACACAGCAGTGGTGAGCTATGTGTATAACCAAGGAGAAGTAGCAATTTACCCAGATCAAGTAAAACTTAAGATTGCACTAGATGATGGCAGCATTATAGGAATTGAATCAGAAAAATTTCTAGTGTCTCATGTTGAAAAAAGGGAGATTGCAAAACCCAAAATAACTGTTGCTAAAGCACAGGAAAAGGTTGGAAAGCGACTAGAAATAAGTAAAATTAGTTTAGCTATTATACCAACTGAGAATAATATAGAAGTTTTGTGTTATGAATTTTTAGGCTCATATAAGGAAAAAGAATTTATAGTATACATTGACACAAGTACTGGGTATGAACAAAGAATAATAGAAATAATAGATACTCCTAATGGTAAGCTAACTATTTAGGTTATTATCTTTAGTATGAATAAGAGAGGATATATTGCATAAGGTGCACATATATCCTCTCTTGTATTGAGTTAATTTATAATCCTGATTTTTTAAATAGATGCAATGTAATATATATAAATGTTATAATAAGATATAATAATGAATTTATTTAATGAACTAATGATTTCATTATTCATAAAATAATTATTATAGTTATAAGGAGAGATAGTTAATGAAAAAGAAAATAGCGGTTTTATTTGGTGGACAGTCTACTGAACATGAGGTTTCAAGATCATCAGCAACATCGGTATTGAAAAATATTGATAGAACAAAATATGATATATATCCTATAGGAATAACAAAGGAAGGATTATGGTTTAAGTACACTGGGAACTTAGATAACATAGAGAGTGGAGAATGGGAAAAAGATGAATCTAATAAAGCATCGGATGGCCAAAATGTTATTTTTAATAAAGAGGTAGATGTAGTATTTCCAGTAATGCACGGGCTATTTGGAGAAGATGGAACGATTCAAGGTATGTGTAAAATATTTAATATTCCTTGTGTAGGACCTGGAGTAATGTCTTCTGCTATTTGCATGGATAAAATTTATACGAAGTACTTATTAGAAAACTTTAATATAGTGCAAGCTGATTATGTAGTAATTAATGCTCATGAATATGCAGAAAATAAAGATGTATTTGTAGAGAAAATAGAGAAAAGATTAGGCTATGATGTATTTATTAAACCATCTAATGGGGGTTCTTCTGTAGGGATAACAAAAGCTCATAACAAAGAAGAATTAACACTTGGACTTGAAGAGGCTCTAAAATATGATAGAAAAGTTTTGGTTGAAAAGGCTATAAATGCTAGGGAAATTGAAGTGTCTGTACTGGGTAATGATTATCCTGAAGCATCTATTCCGGGTGAAGTAGTTCCCGCAAAAGAATTTTATGATTACGAAGCTAAATATAAAAGTGAAGCGTCTGTGCTTTTAATACCCGCGGCACTCTGCGAAGCTAAGCTTGAAATCATAAGAGAACAGGCTATAAAGATTTATAAAATATTAGATTGTGCTGGCATGGCAAGGGTGGATTTTCTAGTTGATAAACAAACTGAAGAGGTTTATTTAAATGAGGTTAACACTATACCGGGCTTTACTAAAATAAGTATGTATCCTAAAATGTGGGCTGCTACAGGTAAAAATTTTGGAACGCTTATTGATGAGCTTATTAAACTTGCTATAGAAAGAAGTAATAAATAATAAATACAAGGTAGAAAGGAGAAAATTTATGACAACAGCTTTAGCTATGATTTCTGGAGGGCTAGATAGCATACTCGCAGCAAAACTTGTAAAAGATCAGGGAATAGAAGTTATCGGGATATGTTTTAAATCGAATTTTTTTAATGAGGAGCATGCATTAAAAATGGTTAAACAAATAGATATACCCTTAGAAGTTATAGATTTTTCAGATGAACATTTTGAAATGGTTAAGGATCCAAAACATGGACATGGTAAAAATATGAATCCTTGTATTGATTGCCATGCTATGATGATGACACATTGTGGAGTGCTACTGGAAAAATATCATGCGGATTTTATCATAACAGGAGAAGTTTTAAATCAAAGGCCTATGTCTCAAAATAGGTCAGCGTTAGATATAGTGAAAAATGAATCTGGGATAGGGCATAAAATATTGAGACCTTTAAGTGCTAAAAACCTTAATCCAACGGAAATGGAGTTGGATGGATTAATAAATAGAGAAGCGCTTATGGACATAAAAGGAAGAAACAGAAAAGTCCAAATGGAACTAGCGCAGAAGTGGGGGATTTTAGACTATCCATCACCAGCTGGTGGATGTAAACTTACTGAACCTAACTACGCTTTAAGACTTAGGGATCTTGTAGATCATAAACAAGATATATCTACAAAAGATTTAGAATTATTAAAAATAGGAAGACATTTTAGGCTATCTAAAGATGCAAAGATTATATCTACAAGAACGCAGGAAGAAGGAGAACTTTTAAATCAATTAATAACGCAGGAAGATTTGAAATTTTTAGCAGCGGACTATATTGGATCTACGGTAGTTATAATTGGTAAAGAAACCAAGGTCGATATTGAATTTGCAGCTAAAGTTACAGGACGGTATTCTAAGGGCAAAGATGAGGAAATTATATCTATTAGATATGGTAGATGTGATGATCCACTAAGCGAGTCTATAGAAGCGGTGCCTGCCACAGATGAAGAAATAAGTCAACATATTTTAATTTAGCGAGGGGTAAATTTATGAATAAGAATGCTATAATTTCAGTTGTTAGTAGTCAAGCTGACAGCAAAGATGAGGATGACATAATTGAAGTGGTGACACCTGGTAAGTTTTACAAACAAGATAATTCTTATTATGCAGTATATGAAGAGACGGAGATTTCAGGAATGAAGGGAACTACTACTACATTAAAGATCGATGAGGAAAACTTCACACTTATAAGAACTGGAACTACTAATACTGAAATGAAATTTAAAAAACATGAAAGGGATTTAACGTTATATAATACACCTCATGGAGCTTTAGATCTTACAGTGGATACTAAGGAATTAAAAATGAAGGTGGATAATAATGGAGGAGATGTATTTATAGATTATGATATGATAATAGGAAATCAACAAGTTTTAAGTACCACACTTAAAATTAATATTAAAGCTCAATAGTATTAAAATATAACTAAAATAAAGGCTATGTTCTATATAGAACATAGCCTTGCTATTATAAAAAATATTTAATAAAACTTTCAAAAAAAATAAAAACAAAAAAAGCACTGGTGTATGATAAAAAAGTGTGATAAGATATTGATATGGTTTTTGTAAACACATATGCCAGTTTACTATACGATTGTTTTTATAGGGTAATTTCTATTATAGAACCATTAAGAACATCTGTCAAGCTATTTTTAAAAATAGTATAAATGTTTTTTAAAATTTATATAGTTATGCAATTATCAAAATCAATTTGGAATAATAACATACAAGTTGAAATGATTAATAACAACATAGGAGGAACAGTTATGAGTACTAAGTACATATTTGTCACAGGCGGGGTAGTTTCATCACTAGGTAAAGGAATAACAGCAGCTTCACTTGGAAGGCTCTTAAAGAATAGAGGGTTAAAAGTATCTATTCAAAAATTTGACCCGTATATTAATGTGGACCCAGGCACAATGAGTCCTTATCAACACGGGGAAGTTTTTGTAACGGATGACGGTGCAGAAACGGATTTGGATTTAGGACATTATGAGAGATTTATTGATGAAAATTTAAGCAAGAGTAGCAACGTGACTACAGGAAAAATATATTGGTCAGTTATATCAAAAGAGAGAAGAGGAGACTATTTAGGTGGTACAGTGCAAGTAATACCACATATAACTAATGAGATAAAAGAAAGAGTGTATAGAGTGGCTAAAGAAAAAGATGTAGATGTGGTTATAACTGAAATTGGTGGAACTGTTGGAGATATTGAGTCGCTACCGTTTTTAGAGGCTATAAGACAAGTTAAATATGAAGTAGGAATAGAGAATTCTTGCTTTATACATGTTACATTAGTACCTTATTTACGTAAGGCAGGAGAACTTAAAACCAAGCCAACTCAACATTCTGTAAAAGAGCTAAGGAGTATAGGAATTCAACCGGACATCATAGTATGCCGCTCTGAAAAGGAAATATCTGATGATATGAAGGCTAAAATTGGTCTGTTCTGTAACTTAGAAGCGGACTCGGTAATTCAAAATTTAGATGCTGAGAATTTATATGAAGTGCCTCTTATGCTTCACAAAGAAGGCTTAGATACTCTTGTTTGTAAAAAAATAAAATTGAGTTGTGGTGAAATAGATAACAGTGAATGGACTTCTATGGTGCATAGATTAAAGAATTTATCTGGGAATGTAAAAATAGCATTAGTGGGAAAATATGTAGAGCTTCATGATGCGTATATTTCTGTAGTCGAGGCATTAAGTCATGGAGGTCTTTATAATGATTCTAATGTGGAAATTAAATGGGTGAATGCTTGCGATGTAACTTCTGAAAATGCAAATGAAATATTGGGTGATGTAGATGGGATATTGGTCCCAGGAGGATTTGGTGACAGAGGAATAGAAGGAAAAATAGAGGCTACAAGGTATGCTAGAGAAAATAAAGTTCCATTCTTTGGCATATGTCTTGGCATGCAGTGTGCTGTTATAGAGTATGCAAGAAACGTGGCAGGACTAAGTGGAGCTAATAGTTCAGAACTCGAAGTTGAAACCGAGTATCCTGTAATAGATTTAATGCCAGATCAAAGGGATTTAGATGAAAAAGGTGGAACTATGAGACTAGGGTTATATGCATGTAAATTAGCAAGTGATTCTAATGCTCATGAAGCATACAGTGATGAAGTGATATATGAAAGACATAGGCATAGATATGAATTTAATAATGAGTATAGAAAAATAATAACGGATGCAGGACTTTCTTTTACAGGAACAAGCCCTGATGAACGATTAGTAGAAATAGTTGAAATTAAAGATCATCCTTGGTTTGTTGGAGTTCAGTTTCACCCTGAACTTAAATCTAGACCTAATAAACCACATGCATTATTTAAAGAGTTTATTAAGGCATCACTGAAAAATAACAAATAAGAAATAAAATTTCCGTAAATTTAAAGTCTAATTTAGAAGGAATTTCATAAAATATATAGAATTAAATATAAAACACTTTAATAAATTAATACTTTTGATTTTATTAATTTATAATAATATGGAGGTGGGGTAATTGATATTTGATACTAATATTGCTATGGCTTTAAAGGATTCTAATGGTCGATATAAGGTTTGTGAACTTACAATATTTGAATTAGAGAGTATTAATACTAGATTTCCATCTTTAAACCTTAAGGTTAACAAAGGTAACGAAATAGTAATTAAGGTTAAGTGCTCACTATGTGGTGAAGAGCATTCTTATCATTATAATATTAAGGAGCTTCTTAAAAGAGATATGGTCATAGGGGGATGCGAGCAACTAGCCTTACCTATATTCTTTATTGGAAAGAACCGAAAGGTTATAGAAAAAGTAAATGAACATAGAAAGACTATAGAAAAAATTTATGCTATGATATAAAATAAATGTAATAGGTTATAAAATGCACATAAACTTTTAGTGGTTTATGTGCATTTTTAATATAGTGGATTAAAATTATGAAATAGGATATAATTAAAATAGTATATCATTTCAAAAAAATTCATTGGATAGTAAATACGTTTTTAAATTCCCATGATATTTATTAAATAGATATTATATAAAATACCCTTCGGAGGTGCAGATTTTTGATAAATAAAGATGTTGATACCATGACAGTAGTTGAGCTACGAGAACATTGTAAAGAGCTTGGCGTTAAAAACATTTCCAAGCTTAAAAAAACAGAATTAATTCAGGAAATAAAGAAGATAACTCCCATATCATTGCAAAGGGATGGAGTTCTTCTAAGAGAAAAAATAAGCCCTAAAATCACTTCTACAGTCCAAACTAATACCATGGAAAATTCAGAAGAACAAATTCCGAATAAATCAATTCAAAAAGAAGAAATTCAAAAAGTGAAAACTCCTAGTGCAGACGTAGATACTGGTTTTAAGAATCAAAATGAAAATAAAAAAGAGAAACTGCAAGAAATGATAAATGAATCAGGGGCAGCAAGAGGGGTTCTAGAAATAATTGAAAATAATAGTTATGGGTTTTTAAGAGGAAATAACTATTTATCAGGTCAGGATGATATTTATGTTTCGCCATCTCAAATTAGAAGATTTAATTTGCAAACTGGAGATGAAGTAGAAGGTAAAGTTAGAACACCTAAGGAAGGCGAAAAATTCAAAGCCTTATTGTATGTACAGGCAGTAAATGGTGAAAATCCAGAAAGAGCTGTTGGTAGAAGACCTTTTGAAAGGCTAACGCCTATTTACCCAACTCAAAGATTGGCACTAGAAACTGGTCCCGGTGATTTATCTACAAGAATTATGGACATTATTTCACCTATAGGTAAAGGTCAAAGAGGCATAATTGTGGCACCGCCCAAGGCAGGAAAAACAACACTTCTTAAAAAAATCGCTAATAGTATCTCTGTAAATCACCCAGAAGTAAAATTAATTGTTGTGTTAATAGATGAGAGACCAGAAGAAGTTACTGATATGCAAAGATCTATCAAAGGCGAAGTTATCTATTCAACTTTTGATGAAGAACCAGATCATCATACAAAAGTAGCTTATATGGTACTTGAAAGAGCTAAAAGAATGGTTGAACAAGGTCAGGATGTAATTATTCTATTAGATAGTTTAACTAGACTTTCTAGAGCCTATAATTTAACGGTAACACCTTCAGGAAGAACACTATCCGGTGGACTCGATCCTAGTGCAATTTTAATGCCAAAGAAATTTTTTGGAGCTGCTAGAAATATTGAAGAAGGTGGAAGTTTAACAATACTTGCGACTGCTTTGGTAGATACGGGAAGTAGAATGGATGATATGATTTTTGAAGAATTTAAGGGGACGGGTAATATGGAAGTTCACTTAGATAGAAAACTTCAAGAAAAAAGAATATTCCCTGCTGTTGATATTTATAAATCAGGAACAAGAAGAGAAGATCTATTGCTTACTAAAATTGAAATGGAAACAATATATAATTTAAGAAAGATTATGTATAGAGAAGGTAATGCTATGGGTGTAACAGAGAAACTCCTAAATTTATTAGCTACAACTAAAAGTAATAAAGAATTTATTGAAATGATAAATAAGAATTTTGAAGTATTAGCTAGATAAAATAATTTAAAGTACATATTGTTAATTATTTATTGGTATTTTAAAATTACTTCTATAAATTAAAAAATGGAAAAGATAATTAAATCTTTTCCATTAATATATTATTCGATATCGTCATTTTTAAGGTTGAATTTTTTCATAAATCTATCAACTCTTCCACCAGCATCAATATTCTTTTGCTTTCCAGTGTAGAATGGATGACATTTAGAACATACGTCTACTTTAAGTTCTTGTTTAGTAGATCCTGTAATAAAAGTGTTTCCACATGCACATTTAACAACTGTATCATTATGGTATTCTGGATGTATTCCTTCTTGCATATTTTTCACCTCTTTCTAAAAAAAATGTATATCCGTATTGTCAACTATTCAATTTTATCATAGAATGAATAATTAAGTCAACAATAATAAAATTAATTTTTACTTTTATATATTGTATATATTTGATAAAATGTATATGCTCAAGTTTTTTGTTGGGTAATAAGGTGTGTGGAAATTTTTTTTAAAATTATATGCGTATTTAAAGTCTTACTTTTAACTTTTTAAAAGAAGGATTAACAAATTGGAGGTAAAGTTATGTACGGACCAAAAAATCATGGCTGGGTGGAAGTTATTGTAGGACCTATGTATAGTGGGAAATCTGAGGAACTAATACGTAGGATAAGAAGAACTAAAATTGCAAAACAAAAGGTACAAGTTTTTAAACCGAAAATTGATATTAGATTTAGCAAGGAAGATGTGGTTTCTCATTGTGGAGTTAAGGAAGAAGCGGTTCCGGTTAAAGATAGTGCAGAGATATTAAATCTTATAGATGAGGATACACAAGTTGTTGCCATTGATGAGGTTCAATTTTTTGATTTAGGAATAATTGATATAATTACTATTTTAGCTGATAATAATAAACGAGTTATTTGTGCAGGACTTGATATGGATTTTAGGGGAGTACCTTTTGGGCCGATACCTGCCCTCTTAGCTACAGCTGAATTTGTTGATAAAATCCAAGCTATTTGTGTAGTATGTGGTAATCCAGCTACTAGAACTCAGCGTTTAATTAATGGAAAACCAGCTAAGTATGAGGACCGGATTGTGTTAATTGGGGCTACAGAATCCTATGAAGCTAGATGTAGAAAGTGTCACATTGTTCCTAGGGAAGGGGTGTAATTATGGCTAGAAATGTAAATGTTGGAGGTCAGGCAGTAATTGAAGGAGTTATGATGAGAGGGAGTAAGGGAATTGCCACTGCAGTTAGAACTGCAGGGGGAGAAATTGTAGTGGAAAAAAAGGATTATATATCTTACACTAAAAAGAATAAAGTTTTGGGACTCCCAATAATAAGAGGATTCATTTCGTTAATTGAATCACTAATTATAGGTGTACAAACTTTAAACTATTCAGCCTCTTTTTTCGAAGAGGAAGAAGAACCTTCAAAACTAGATAAATGGTTAAAAAAAATATTTAAAGAGAAAAGTAATGATGTGATTATGGGGATATCTCTTGCCCTTTCACTTATTATATCAATAGGATTATTTTTTGTTTTGCCAACTTTCGTAGCTAGTGTTTTCAGCAAAATTGGTGCAAGTGTAATGACTTTGAATATTGTAGAAGGAATTATTAGAGTCACGATATTTCTTGCGTATGTGTATCTAATAGGAAAAATGGAAGATATTAAAAGAGTGTTTGAGTATCATGGTGCTGAACATAAAACCATATTTTGTTATGAAAGTGATATGGAATTAACACCAGAGAATGCAGCTAAGTTTGGTAGGTTACATCCAAGATGCGGTACGAATTTTTTATTTTTAGTAATGATAGTTAGTATAATAGTGTTTTCTTTAACAGGTTGGAATTCAATTGGGGAGAGAATAATATATAGGATTGTACTTCTTCCTGTAATTTCAGGAGTAAGTTATGAAATTATTAAATGGATGGGAAAAAGCAGTGGAAGTTTAGCTGGAATCCTTTCTTACCCAGGGCTCAAATTACAAAATCTAACTACAAGAGAACCGGATTTGTCACAACTTGAGGTGGCGATAAAAGCGCTTAAAGTAGCGGAAGGTATTGAAGTATAATGAATATAGGAGAAATACTCATTGAATCCTATGGAATATTAAAAAAAGTTGGGATTGAAAGTTATATATTAGATTCGCAGCTTTTACTTTCCAAAGTTTTAAATGTGGATAAATTATTCATAATGATTAATAGAAGTTTTGAACTTAATCCAAATCAGGAAAATGAATTTATAAGGTTAATTAATCTAAGAAAAAATAAGATGCCTGTAAAATATATTCTTGGAGATTGTGAATTTATGGGTATGAATTTCATTGTAAGGCCCGGAGTTTTAATACCAAGACCTGATACGGAAATTTTAGTCGAAGGTGTTATTGAACACATAAATAAGAGGGCTTATACTGAGGTTTGCGACGTTTGTAGCGGAAGTGGTGCTATTGGTATAGCTATAGCTGAATTTGTTAAAGGAGCTAAGGTAACGCTGTATGATATATCCAAGGAAGCAGTAGCTCTTTCAAAATCAAATATAGAAAGATTTGATTTGTCTAAAAGAGTCCACGCGGAGTTTAGTGATTTATTGCAAGTGGCTATAGATGAGAATAAGAAGTTCCAAGTCGTAGTCTCTAATCCTCCTTACATAAGGGATGAGATTATACCCTCTCTTATGGAAGATGTAAAGGATTATGAACCGTATTTAGCCCTTAGTGGTGGGGAGGACGGTTTGGATTTTTACAGAAGGATTACAAAGCAAAGTTTACAGGTCTTAGAAAAAGGTGGGCTTTTAGCTTTTGAAATAGGATATGATCAAAAGGATCAGGTTATGAGAATACTATTAAAGTCAGGATTTAAGGAAGTAGAATGTATCAAAGATTTATCGGGAAATGATAGAGTTGTTAGTGCAACTTTACCTGAATAAGGCGCTTTAATTTCAATTTGTATATTGCTAATAAATGTGATAAAATAGATAATGTGAAAATATATATACGGAGTGATAAAAATGTTAGATAGACTAGAGTTTACAGAAAATAAATATGATGAACTTAATATGAAAATTAGCGACCCTTTAGTTATTGCTAATCAAAAGGAATGGCAAAAACTAATTAAAGAGCAGGCTGAAGTAGAAATACTTGTTATGAAATATAGAATATATAAAAAAGCTAAAGAAGATATAGATACAAATAAAGAAATGCTTAGAGAAGAAACTGATAGAGAAATGAAAGATATGATTCAAGCTGAAATTAAAGAATTAAATGAAATTAAAGAAACTGTAGAAGAAGAAATTCGAGTTTTACTTTTACCTAAGGACCCAAATGATGCAAGAAATGTATTTGTGGAAATTAGAGGAGGTGCAGGTGGAGATGAAGCAGCACTTTTTGCAGCAAATCTATTTAGGATGTACACAAGATATGCAGAGCGTAATAATTGGAAAGTTGAAGTGATGAGTGCTAATGAAACTGACATCGGCGGATTCAAAGAAATAGTATTTATGATAAGAGGCGAATCTACCTATAGTAAATTTAAATATGAAAGCGGAGTTCATAGAGTCCAAAGAGTTCCAGACACGGAGTCAAGTGGAAGAATTCATACATCTACGGCTACGGTAGCTGTTTTACCAGAGGTTGATGACGTAGATATTGAAGTTAATGCTATTGATCTAAAAATAGATGTATTTAGAGCATCTGGAAATGGAGGTCAGTGTGTTAACACAACGGATTCTGCTGTTAGAATGACACATTTACCTACAGGGATTGTAGTTTCTTGCCAGGATGAAAAATCTCAGTTAAAGAATAAGGCTAAGGCTTTGATCATACTAAAATCTAGATTATTTAATAAAGCTGAGGCTGAAAGATCTGCAGGAATAGCTGAAGATCGAAAGAGTCAAGTAGGTACAGGAGATAGAAGTGAGAGAATAAGAACTTACAACTACCCCCAAGGAAGAGTAACAGATCATAGAATAGGGCTAACTCTATATAGATTAGAGGATTTTCTTGATGGAGATATAGATGAAATGCTAAATACACTAATAACCGCTGACCAAGCAGAAAAGATGAAATCTATGGGTAATAATGATCAATAGTCATTATATAAATATGCATTAATATAAATGAAGGGTGAAGTTATGAATATAAATAAAGCCATTAGAAAGCAAAGGAAAACTTATAAACGTTTTATGCTATCAATGTGCTTTATTTTTGTTTTATTACCGATCATATTAATAATATCAAAGATTATTAATATTTTCTTTGTGATATATTTAGTTTGCATCGAGCTTATGATTACGTTTGTTATACTTTTAAGGCTTAATGAAGAATTTATCGAATTTAAATTTGAGGGCTACAAGATAAGTATATGGTGTGGAATTGCAAAGGCTAAATTTATTATTATATGTAATAAAGTTGCTTTAGTTCACACTATAAATCAAGATAGGAATTTAGAAATTATTATAATAACAAAATCTAGATTTAGAAATAAAAAGATTATCCCTATAGATTTAAAATTTTTACGAAAATATCCTTATGTGGCTCAAATGTATAATAAGATTAAAATTTCAGATCTAGATCAAGAATATTACTATGTTACTATTAGTAATGGCGGATTTAAGAAATATAATTTATTAGATGAAATATATAAATCATGTGTTGGAGCATTTTTTTCGGATGATGCTATAGAGAGAATTAAAGAATATAGAGAATACAGCATAAACCCTCGCGAGCATAAATAAGATTAATATATATAGAGATAAGTATAGTGCATAAATGCTTCTATGCTTATTTTCATATAGAAGTGGGGGGAGAAATTTGGAAAGTACAATTATTTTAATAATCTTATTTACTGGGATAATAGCACTTATAGGAACAATGCTCGGTGCATTTTTAGGTGTAGTTATGAAGAAACCTTCCCGAAAATTTTTAGGAAATACTATAGGATTTGCATCAGGACTTATGCTTTCTATAGTAGTTTTTGAACTTATTCCGGAGGCAACGGATAAAACAGGATTTTTAAGAACTTTATTTTTTTTAGTTCTAGGTATTGTTATTGTTGTGATAATAGATAGAATCGGCAGCTTAAGCCAAAACGTAAATTCTGAGTATACAAAGGTTGCATTTATGGTTGCTATAGGAATAATGCTTCATAATTTTCCGGAAGGGCTTATAATGGGATTTGGATTTGTTAATGGAGAAAGTTTAGGCCTTAAAATGAGTGTGATAATTGCAATACATGATATACCCGAAGGATTAGCAGTTGCAGCACCTTTAATGCTGACCGGGGCAAAGAGTAGAAAAATATTATTTTATGCTTTTTTAACGGCACTTCCTACTGCAATTGGTGCTTGGATGGGGATTCATATTGGCAGTATATCTATGGAAATATTAGGAAACGCTTTAGCTTTTGCGTCTGGAGTTATGTTATATGTGATTTACGGAGAGATGGTTCCACAGTCTAAAAAACTTTGGTCAGGAACTACAAGTACGTTGGGTATTCTTTTAGGCATAATACTAGGGCTCATAATGACTAATGCGATTTAATTAAGAGGTGTGAGGATGAATACAAAGATTGTAATTTTAGATGAAAATAATATTGAACAAAATATAATTAATGAGGCAGGACGTGTTATTAATGAAGGAGGGTTAGTTGTGTTTCCTACTGAAACGGTTTATGGCCTTGGAGCTAATGCTTTAGATAAAATAGCTGTTGAGAAGATTTTTAAGGCTAAGGGTAGACCGCAAGATAACCCTCTTATCGTTCATGTGGCTGATTTTAATATAGGTCCATTAGTTAAAGAAATACCGCATTTAGCTAAGCAAATAATGAATAGGTACTGGCCTGGGCCAATAACACTTATTTTTAATAAGTCGGATTTAATTCCTGAAACTACAAGTGCGGGACTCCGTACTGTAGGTATACGCATGCCCTCAAACATTATTGCAAGGAAACTTATTGAAGCAGCGGGAACGCCTATTGCAGCTCCGTCAGCTAATATATCTGGTAAACCTAGTCCAACTGATGTAGAAAGTTGTATTGAGGATCTAAGTGGAAAGATAGAGTATATTTTAGGAGGGAGCAAAAGTGAAGTAGGGCTTGAGTCAACAATAGTTGATTGTACCTGTACTCCATTATGCATATTAAGACCAGGAGCTATAACTATTGAGATGCTAAGAGAAATAGACCATAAAATATATATTGATAAAAATATAATGTCTAAACCAAAGAGTGATTATGTTCCTAAGGCGCCTGGTATGAAGTATAGACATTATGCTCCAAAAGCTCCAGTGAAAATTATATGTGGAGATTTAGAAAAAACTGTTGCAAAAATCAATGAAATAGTGCAGAATAGTATGGGCAACAAAAAAATAGGCATCATGGCAACGGATGAAACTAAAGATAAATATCCTTATGGAACGGTTGTTTCTTTAGGTAGTAGAAATCAGCTTGGTAATGTGGGCAGAAACCTTTTCGAAGTTTTAAGAGGCTTTGATGCTACAGAGGTAGATTTAATACTATCAGAAGCCTTTGAAGAAAAAGGCATAGGTGTTGCTATAATGAATAGGCTTAAGAAATCCGCAGGTTTTGATATAACTTATGTGTAGGTAGATGACAATTTATACTTTATAGAATACAAGGAGGATGATTATGAACATATTGTATGATAAAGATTTTTCGCATTATTTAAAAGAATTTGAAGAATTAAATAACAATTTATTCGTATTATCCATAAAACGAGGAAGATAATGGTATTTAAATGATTATTTAAATACCAATGTCTTCTTTTTTTGTAATATGTAGCTTTCTATAAGGAAATTTATTTCGGAGGTGTTTTATAATGAAAATTGCATTAGGTAGCGACCATGGTGGATTAAACTTAAAAAAAGAGATAATTATGCATTTAGAGAGTAAAAACGTACAGATAAAAGATTTTGGAACTTATACTGAAGAATCTTGTGATTATCCAGATTATGCACTAAAAGTAGCACAAGAGGTAGTGGCAGATAATTACGAATTAGGTATACTTATATGTGGCACAGGAATAGGGATAGGCATTGCTGCTAATAAAGTACCTGGAATAAGGGCGGCGCTATGTAATGATACCTTTAGCGCTCATGCTGCTAGAGAACATAATAACGCTAACATACTTACAATGGGTGAAAGAGTTATTGGCAAGGGGTTAGCACTGGATATAGTAGATGCCTTTATTAATGCCAAGTTTCAAGGAGATAGACATCAAAGGAGAATTGACAAAATCACAGAAATCGAGAAAAAATATATTAAATAAATAATAAAAAATCTAGGAGGAAATATATATGAGTAAAGTAACACAAATTACACATCCACTTATACAACATAAATTATCATTCATAAGAGACGAAAATACAGGTTCAAAGGATTTTAGAGAGTTGGTTTCTGAAGTTGCAATGCTAATGGCTTATGAAGTTACACGTGATATACAAACACAAGAAATAGAAATAAAAACACCTATTTGCACTACTAAATGTAAAGTTTTAGCGGGAAAGAAAATGGCAATAGTTCCAATACTTAGAGCAGGGCTAGGAATGGTTGACGGTATGCTAAAACTTATACCAGCAGCTAAGGTTGGACATATAGGTATGTATAGAAATGAGGAAACACTTCAACCAGTTGAATATTTTTGCAAATTACCTCAGGACATTAACGAAAGAGATGTAATTATTACAGATCCTATGATTGCTACAGGAGGGTCTGCAATAGATGCAATTGCAGCTCTTAAGAAAAGAGGTGCTATAAACATAAAAATCATGTGTCTTATAGCGGCACCAGAGGGACTTAAGGCTATTACAGAGGCACATTCAGATGTGGATATATATGTAGCTTCAATTGATGAAAGATTAAATGAAAAAGGATATATTGTACCAGGTCTTGGAGATGCTGGCGACAGGTTATTCGGAACTAAATAGTTAATTATTATATGAAAACTTAAAAGCAACTTACAGAAATTATCTGTAAGTTGCTTTTTTACTCTATATTATTTTACTTGAAATATCTATTGAGTAATCCCTTAAATGCTGCACCGTGACGTGCTTCGTCTTTACACATTTCATGTACTGTATCGTGTATTGCATCGTAGTTAAGTTTTTTAGCTAAAGTAGCTAAATCTTTTTTACCTTGGCAAGCTCCATGTTCAGCTGCAACTCTCATTTCAAGATTCTTTTTGGTATCAGCTGTTACTACATCTCCAAGCAATTCAGCAAATTTTGAAGCGTGGTCTGCTTCTTCAAAAGCTATTCGCTTGTAAGCTTCTGCTACTTCAGGGAAACCTTCTCTATCAGCTTGGCGGCTCATTGCTAAATACATACCAACTTCGGTACATTCTCCGGCAAAATTAGCTCTTAGTCCCTCTAGAACCTCTTCGCTTACTTCTTTAGCAACTCCAATTACATGTTCATCTGCCCAAGTCATATCATCATCAGTTTTTTCGATGAATTTATCGGATTTTGCACCACAAACTGGGCACACATCAGGTGCGAAGTCTCCTTCATGTATATATCCACATACTGTACAAACAAATTTTTTCATATTTATTTCCCCCTCGTAGTTCTCTGGGCTAGATAATAATTATTAATTGTTATCTCCCTTGTTATTTACTTCGTGTTTATTATATTAAGTAATATAATTTACTGATTTTGTAGGAAACTTATATTCCTTATAATAAAGAGTATACATGAATGGATAATAATTATCAAGTAAAATTTAATATTTGTTAAAAGAAAGTCACAGCATAGTAAATATTTATTTACATCAATATGTCTTCTATGCCCTCTAGATCTTTTATTTGGACTAAGTTTTTATTGAAATCTATTAATCCGTCATCCTTCATATTTATAAGTTCTCTTGAAAGAGATGGTCTTTGTACGCCTAGATGCTCAGCAAGAACTTTTCTAGATACAGGAAGTACAAGGGCCAAAGTATTTTGAATTTCATATTGAGATAGTAAGTAATTAGATATCTTTTGTCTTAAGGTTTCAAAAGAGAGTTCTTTAATTTTTTTATTAAGTAAAAGGATTTTACTTGATAGAAGTTGCATAAAATTATTTAATACTTTAGGATAGGCACTACACATAGTTAAGATATCTTTTTTTGAAATGTAGAGAATAATTGAACCTTTAGATTTTACTATAGTAGCTGGGTATATATTTGTCTCAGAAAAAGCTATTGCTTCACCAAAGGTCTTTCCCTTATTTAATTTGGCAAGTGTAACAACTTTCCCGCTAGCGTAATGTTTTTGTACTTCTAGTTCGCCACGAATTACAATTCCTAAAGAATTACAAATATCACCTTCTAGTGCAATTATACAGCCACGGCATTCATCGCAGTTTTTACAATTATCGTAGATGGAGTAGTTTATATCCGCTAATAAATTTTTTAATTCCTCGGGAGTTAAGTCTTTAAATAAAATGCAATGTTTTAAATTATCTATTAGATTATTCATAAAATCACCCTTAAACTTTAAATTTGGTAACATAAGTTACATACCATCATAAATAATTTTAATATACTTAGTACATACAGTCAATGAGATATTAAATTTTTAAAAATATATATATAAATTTAGGAGGAGTTAAAATGAAAAGAGATATTATAAGTATAGATGAAAATAAATGTAATGGTTGCGGATTGTGCATAAGTGGTTGTCATGAAGGTGCCATAGAGTTAATAAATGGTAAGGCCAAATTAATAAGCGATGAGTATTGTGATGGCCTAGGAGATTGCCTCCCGCAGTGCCCTACAGATGCTATTAAGATAATTCAAAGAGATGCAGCAGATTATGACGTAGTGGCAGTTGAAACAAAGAAGGAACAAGGTAACAAGAAGCAAGATTTACCTTGTGGGTGTCCTGGTACTATGGAAAAGTCTATAAAAAGAAATGTAAATCTTAAGGCGAAAATAGCACCTGCTAAAACAAATAACGATTCAGGTTTATCTGTAGCTTCAGAATTAAATCAGTGGCCTGTACAGTTGAAATTAGCTAATTCAAAGGCTGGATTTCTAAATGGTGCAGATATATTGATTGCCGCAGATTGTACTGCTTATGCTTATGGAAATTTTCATAATGAGTTTATTAAAGGAAAGGTAACACTTATAGGGTGTCCAAAGCTTGATGATAATGATTATTACAAACAGAAAATTGCTGAAATATTAAAAAATAATGATATTAAGAGTATTACTGTAGTTAGAATGGAAGTGCCATGTTGTGCAGGGATTGTTAGTTCTGTAAAGGCAGCTATGCTAGAAGCTGGAATAATAGTTCCGTATAAAGAGGTTACAATTAGTATAAACGGAGCAATAATTTAAGAATGTTTTAGTAGGATACAAAACATATATTATACAAAACGCATTAGTTTTGTATAATATATGTTTTTTTGTTTGTATATAATTTATTAAATACTTTAAATTAGTATTATTTTAGTGTAAAATAATATTGATTGATTATGTAGATTATATTTGTAGTTTTCGGTTTTTAATCTAAATAATTAAAATATATTAATAAGAGGTATAATTATGTCAAGAATTGACAAACATAATTATTATTTGGATATATGTGAAACTATATCTAATAGAGGAACTTGTTTACGTAGAAATTTTGCAGCTATAATAGTGAAGAATGATGAGATTATTTCTACAGGATACACAGGAGCACCTAGAGGAAGAAAAAATTGCTCTGATTTAGGGGTGTGCAGGAGAGAAGAATTAAAAGTTCCAAGAGGTACAAGGTATGAGCTTTGTAGATCGGTGCATGCAGAACAAAATGCAATTATATCAGCTCGCAGAAATGACATGTTAGGTGCGACTCTGTACTTAATCGGCAAGGAGGTAAAAACTGGACAATTAGTTCAAAATGCATCCCCATGCTCTTTATGTAAAAGATTTATAATTAATTCAGGTATAGAAAAGGTAATAATTAGAGATAACGAAACACAATACAATATCGTATATGTAGAAGAGTGGATAGAAAATGACGACTCACTTCAAGGTGATGGCGGATATTAATTATTAAATAAAGACAATGCTTTTATGAAGGAAAGGGTTTTTTATGAGTAATATTTATATTATAGCAATAATTGCAGCGCTAATTTCTTTTATTAGTACTCCTATAGTTAAAAAAATAGCAATTAAGGTGAATGCCATTGATAGCCCTAAAGATGAAAGGCGAATTCATAAAAAGCCTACCCCGGTTATGGGAGGGCTTGCTATATATATAGCTTTTGTTTTAGGAGTCGTTTTATATAATGGTATTTTAACCACCTCACAAACAGGTATAATTATAGGAGCAACTATAATTGTTATCGGAGGAGTTATAGATGATGTTAAAGATTTAAGGCCTAAATATAAGATTTTAATACAGGTTATAGCAGCTATATGTCTTTTGCAATCAGGAATTAATATATCAATTGTAACTAATCCGTTTAAACAAATATATCCTTACCTAAGTGTAGGATGGATTGCAATCCCCATAACGATAATATGGATTGTAGGTGTTACGAATGCTTTTAATTTAATAGATGGGTTAGACGGTTTAGCAGCAGGAATAGCATTTATATCCGCTGTTACTTTAATGATAGTTTCTTTAATTAATGGAAGATTGGAAGCGGCATTTCTAACTGCTGTATTAAGTGGGGCGATTTTAGGGTTTTTACCATATAATTCAAATCCAGCTTCTATTTTTATGGGAGACACGGGTTCCCAATTATTGGGCTTTCTTTTAGCTGCTATTTCAATTGAAGGAGCAATCAAATCTGCAACAGTCTTTGTAATTGTAGTACCAATTTTAATTTTTGGATTGCCTATTTATGACACTCTTTTTGCAATGATTAGAAGAAAAGTTAATGGGCAATCTATAATGCAAGCAGATAAAGGGCATTTACACCATAGGCTTTTAAATATGGGACTGAGCCAAAAACAAGCGGTTTTTATTATGTATTTAATAAGTGCACTTTTGGGCGCAATTGCAATTATAGCAATGCAAATAAGTAATCAAAGGGCATATTTTTTATTAGGATTAGTAATGTTTATATCAGTTTTGACAGCTTGGAAATATGGCATTTTTAAGCGTAGAGAATAAATTACATAGAATTAAAGATTAAGTTAGGAGGGTATCTGGTGGAAACTATTAAGGTTATAGTAATATTTGGAACAAGACCTGAGGCTATAAAAATGGCACCTTTAGTGAAGGAACTAGAAAAAGTTCCTCAGATACAATGCACGGTATGTGTTACTGCTCAGCATAGAGAGATATTAGATCAAGTCTTAGAAATTTTTAATATTGTACCTAAATACGATTTAAATATAATGAAATCAAAACAAAGTTTAACAGGGATAACTTGTGCTGTACTACAAGGACTAGAGGACATTCTAGAGAGTGAGAAACCTGATATAGTGCTTGTACATGGAGATACTACTACAAGCTTTGCGGCATCTCTTGCAGCTTTTTATAGAAAAATACCTATTGGTCATGTAGAAGCTGGGCTTAGAAGTCATAATAAATTTTATCCTTACCCAGAAGAAATTAATAGAAAGTTAACTGGAGTCCTTACAGACTTGCATTTCTCACCTACTACTACCTCTAAAGAAAATTTATTAAGAGAGGGTGTAGATGAGAGCAAAATTTTTGTTACAGGGAATACAGTTATAGATGCTATGAAGTATACAATCAAAGACGATTATGTTTTTGAAGATTGTGACCTAAATGCACTTGACTATCAAAACAAAAAAATAATATTAGTCACGGCTCATAGAAGAGAAAATTGGGGAAGTGGAATTGAAAATATATGTAATGCTTTAAAAGTTATAGTAAAAGAAAATAGTGATGTAGAAGTATTATATCTAGTTCACCCAAACCCAGTAGTGAAGGATATGGTGCATAGAATATTAAAAGGTATAAATAGAATACATTTACTTAATCCATTAGATACTAGTGAAATGCATAATTTAATGAAAAAATGTTATCTAATTATGACTGATTCAGGTGGTATTCAAGAAGAGGCACCTCATTTAGGTAAACCAGTTTTAGTGCTTAGAGATGTTACTGAGAGGGTAGAGGCTCAGGAGGCTGGTACTGTAAAGCTAGTTGGAACAGATAAACAAGAGATTGTACGTGAGGCTAGTAAACTTCTTAGAAATTTAGATGAGTATAATAGCATGAGTAACTCAATTAATCCTTATGGTGATGGTAATGCTTCTGCTAAAATAGTAGATGCGCTATTGAATTATTTTAATAAGAAATCTTAATAAATATATATAATATTGTGTTAATAAGGTTATTGTATATGCTAGATACCTTTTAAGTGGGTTCAAGAATTATAAATTTTTGAACCCACTTTTGTTTGTAGGGGTACAAGTATAATAGTCTAAAATAGAAGGTTTTGTTATAAGTAAAAATCATACGTGAATTAACAGTCTAAGGGGCGCCTAATTGTATTTATTACCCTCATATGAGGTATTTAAAAGCTTATATGAACTAAAATATTTAGAATTATATGCATAATTTCATCACTTTATGATAAAAATAATCTAAATTAGAAAAGAATTATAAAAAAAATGATATTTTTTAAAAAAAATATTGCAATTGTTCTAAATAAACAAACAAAAGTTCTGGCGATATATACGTTTTAAAATTTTTGTAAATGTATAACTATATACAATTTATAATAAAATGTACTCAGACCCAATGGGAATCAAATTTGTTAAACTTTAAGCATTGGTTATCAGAATATTATGATAAATGAATAACGGTTTTATAAATCATCTGTTAAATAGCAATACTTCTTAAAACAGAGTAATTCCGAAGAAACATATGATTTAAACGATTTAATAAACTTATTTGAGAATATACTTTAAAAAAACGACTTATTTGGACTTTTGTTTATGAAAATTAGAGGACTATAATTAAAAATGTAAACAAATAGTGAAGGGGAATTAAAAATTGAATATTAAGTCGACACAGATGTATAAAAAAATTAACTTTTTTAATTTTTTCATAGCACTCTTTGGATTTACTGTAATTTATCTTTTTGATAAAAAATATGCAGTATTTTTTTTGTTAGGACTCTTATTAGCAGATATTAATTTGTTGTTAAATTTAATATCTATTGATTTTATCTTTAATAAATTTAAAAATCAATATGGATTAATTACTTTTTTTGGACTTGCCTTTAGGGTGATTATAGTGTGTGTAATAGGCTTAATGATTTTTAATTATAACAATTTTGGTATAATTGCGTTTATATTAGGATATAGTGCACAGCTTATTTCTCTAGTACTTTACGGAATTAATATTAAAGAGTGTGAAGGGAAGTGAGCACGTGGGAGATATTTCACAATTACCTAGTGTAAATATTTTTGGATACAATTTTGAAATTACAGTTAGTTTAATAACGCAATGGGTAATAGTTTTGGGACTGTGCTTACTAATAGCAGTTATTAACAAAAATCTCAAAAAAATACCAGACAAAAGACAAGCGATAGTTGAAATTTTTATTGAATTTGTGGAAAAAACAGTAGAAGAGACTATGGGTAAAAGTTTTAAAGGGTTTGTTCCGTTTATAGGTACATTAGGAATTTATCTTTTAGCAATGAACTTGGTAGGGCTATTTGGAATAAAGCCGCCTACTACAGATTATAGTGTGACTCTAGGGATGGGGCTAATTACATTTATAGTGATACAGGGGTATACAATTAAAAAAACGGGCCTTAAAAAATATTTTACTGGATATGCAAAACCATTACCTATATTGCTTCCTGTAAATATAATGGAGAGAATTATGCTTCCAGTATCTTTAAGTCTAAGATTATTTGGCAATATGTTTGCTGCAACTATAATTATGGATCTAGTTTATGAAGCATTAGGGGGCATTGCTTGGGTGGCTCAAATAGGAATACCAATACCATTACATATGTATTTTGATGTATTTGATGGCACTATACAAATGGTTATATTCATAATGTTAACAATGATTAACATTGTAATAATTTCAGAAGAATAAAAAATGAATAGGAGGATTATATTATGGATTCAGCAGGATTTGTAGCAGGAATGTGTGCGATAGGAGCAGGAATAGCAGCTTTAGGGGTTATAGGTGGTGGAATAGGAACAGGGAATGCCACAGCAAAGGCTGTAGAGAGTATTGCAAAACAACCAGAAGCAAGTGATAAAATAACAAGAGCATTAGTTATAGGTGGTGCACTATCAGAAGCAACAGCTATCTATGGTTTCTTAATAGCGTTATTATTAATTTTATTTGGTGTAAAAGGATAAAAAGAAATAGTAAAAGGAAGGTAGGTGAAAGTCTCGGTTAGTAAGAGCAAAAAACTTTATAAACCGAGATTTTAATAGATGGATATTTCGATAGTATTAGATAAAGTTATAGCTGCAATGATAAATTTCATTTTACTACTTTTCATTGCTAAACATTTTCTATTTATACCAGTAGGTAAGATTTTACAAACAAGAAAACAAGAATTAGATTCTTCTTTTGAAAAAGCAAATAGTGATAAAGAAGAGGCTAATAGATTAAAAATAGAGAATGAAGAGAAATTAAAGTTAGCAAAACAAGCAGGTAAGGGAATAGTTGAAAAATATAAGCAAAAGGCAGAGAAGATATCTGCAGAATTAATTCAAAATGCAAAACAAGAAGCCGAACTTATTATTCAAAGAGCAAGGGTTGAAGTTGAAAGAGAACAAGAAAAAGCAAAAAGTGAAATCAAAACGCAAGTTATAGATTTATCTTTAGTATTGTCTGAAAAAGCTCTTGGCAGGCATATCGGTGAAAGTGAACACAGAAAATTAATTGAGGATTTTATTTTTAAGGTAGGTAGCTAAAATGTATGAATACTTAGATAAAAGATATGCACTAGCACTATATACAGTGGCTGAGGAAAAAGGGAAAGTAGAAGAATATTTAAATGATCTACGAGAAATTGTTTCGCTTATGAACAATGATGCTAATTTCATGAAATTAATCGAACAGCCATTCGTAAGTACTTCTGTAAAGAAGAAGATATTTATTAACATTTTCAAGGGGAAAATTGACGAAGATCTTTTGTCCTTTCTGCTTATTCTTATAGAAAAAGATAGGATACTTTTTACTGAAGAAAAACTTAAAGAAATGGAAAAGATCCACTTAGAGCGAAATAATACATTGCTAGTAGAAGTTAAAACAGTAATACCTCTTAATGATTCTGAAAGAGAAAACCTCAGAAGAAAATTAATAGATATTTATGATAAGAACATTATATTTGTTGAAAAAATAGACAAAAGAATCATAGGTGGAGTGTATATTAGGGTCGGTGACGACGTTATTGATGGTACACTAAAAATCAAATTAGAGGAAATGAAAAAATTAATGTCTAAATAGGATAGAGGTGAGTTTATGAACATAAAACCAGAAGAAATAACATCTATAATAAAAAAGGAAATAGAAAGATATGACAAGAAAATCGATACTGTTGACTCAGGTACTATAATTCAAATAGGTGATGGAATTGCCAGAGTGTATGGATTAGATGAATGTATGGAAAATGAAATGTTAGAGTTCCCCAATGGAGTTTTTGGGATGGCACTAAATTTAGAACAGGACAATGTAGGATGTGTGCTTTTGGGGCCGGAAAAGGGAATCAAAGAAGGCGACATTGTAAAAAGGACTGGTAAAGTGGTAGAGGTTCCTGTGGGAGAGGCATTACTCGGGAGGGTTGTAAATGCATTAGGTGTACCTATAGATGGCAAAGGTCCAGTAATGACTACGGAGACGAGGGAAGTAGAAGTTGAAGCGCCTGGAGTTATTGAAAGACAATCAGTTAACGTACCGCTTCAAACAGGAATAAAATCAATAGACTCTATGGTACCAATTGGTCGAGGGCAAAGAGAACTTATAATTGGAGATAGGCAAACAGGTAAAACAGCATTAACTATAGATACTATTTTGAATCAAAAGGGTAAAGATGTCATATGTGTATATGTAGCCATTGGTCAAAAGCAATCAACTGTTGCACATATTGTTAACACATTATCAGAAATGGGAGCTTTAGATTATACAATAGTGGTAGCATCCACAGCGTCTCATTCAGCCCCATTACAGTATGTAGCTCCATATGCTGGATGTAGTATGGGAGAATACTTTATGCATAAGGGTAAGAATGTATTAATAGTATATGATGACTTATCTAAACATGCAGTTGCTTATAGGGCCATGTCGCTATTACTTCGTAGACCACCAGGTAGAGAGGCTTATCCAGGAGATATATTTTATATTCATTCAAGGTTACTTGAAAGAGCGGCAAAACTTTCAGATAAATTAGGTGGTGGATCATTAACTGCTCTTCCTATAATAGAAACTCTCGCAGGGGATGTTACGGCGTTTATACCAACTAACGTTATTTCTATAACAGATGGGCAAATATTTCTTGAGGCTGAACTTTTCCATTCGGGGCAAAGACCTGCTGTTAACGCTGGAATATCTGTATCAAGAGTTGGGGGAAATGCTCAAATAAAAGCTATGAAACAAGTTACCGGGACTTTAAGACTAGAGCTCGCTCAATATAGGGAGCTTGCAGCTTTTGCCCAATTTGGTACAGATCTTGATAAAGATGCGAAGAGGAGACTGGAAAAAGGGAAAAGATTAATTGAATTACTAAAGCAGGATCAATATATGCCTATGCCAGTAGAAAAGCAAGTTATGATTTTCTTTGCTGGAACCAATAACTATCTTACGGATATTCCAGTACACCAAGTAATAAGATTTGAGAGTGAATTTTTAGAATACATGGATACACATCATAGAGAAATAGGCAAAGCAATAGTGGATAATAAGATGTTAGATGATAAACTAAAACAGCAGCTTATTGAAGCTATAGAGGAGTTTAAAAAAGTATTCTCAATTAAGGAATTTTAGAGTCACTTTAAAAGAATTCGTTAATGCACGATAAGTAGGAAAATATCAATTTGCCTCCATAATATATTTATGGAGGCTAAAGAGAGGTGAAACATGGCAGGTATGGGGCTTGTTGCAATTAAGAGAAGAATAAAATCCATAACGAATACTACAAAAATCACCAGAGCCATGGGACTAGTTGCTACAGCTAAATATAAGAAGATAAGAGAAAAGGTAGATATTAACAATAATTATATGGATGCCCTAAAGGACACTATAAAAAAGCTAACAGACAATTATGAAGGTGATAGTATCTTTGTTAGAGGAAACAATAGTAACAAGAAATTGTATGTTGTACTTACTTCAGATACAGGACTCTGCGGCGGATTCAATTGGTCGATAATAAATGAAATGATGATTAAACTTAAAAGTAATCAAGGAGATTACAAAGTTATTATTGTAGGCAAAAAGGGAAAAACCATACTTAAAAAGCTTAATATTGAAACTGTGGCTGAATACATTGAAATATCAGATACGCCTTCTCAAAAGGAAGCTAAAACGATTATTAATAATTCGCTTAGTATGTATAGTAGCGGAGATATAGGAGAAGTTCATATTGTTTATAAAAAACTTATCTCATCATTAAAAAGTGAAGTTAAAATAGAGCAGTTACTCCCTCTAAATGTTGATATTGAAGAAAAACGCAGTAAAGAATATGTAGAAATTGAAGCAATAGATGAAAAATTATTGTATGAGATTACTTCATTATATTTAAGCGGTAAAATGTTGAACTCTATGCTACATTCAAAAGCTAGTGAACACAGATCTAGAATGCAGTCAATGGGGTCAGCTACTGACAACGCTAACGAAATACTTGATAAACTTAAATTGAGTTATAATAGAATTAGACAAAGCGAAATTACACAAGCAATTTCCGAAATAGTTGGAGGGGCGGAAGCTCAAAGGTAAAAAGGAGTGAGAGAAGTGTCAGGACATATAGGAAAAGTAGTACAAATAATAGGGCCTGTTATAGACATAAAGTTTGAAGCAGAGGGTCTTCCTAATATTCACAATAGCATTGAAATTCAGATGGAAGATAGGGTTATTGTAGCTGAGGTTGAGCAACATATCGGTGATGATATTATAAGATCAATAGCTATGGAAAGCACAGAAGGGTTAAGGCGAGGACTAGAAGCTGTTGATACTGGAAATCCAATATCAGTCCCAGTTGGAAATGTAGTACTGGGAAGAGTATTTAATGTTCTTGGAAAACCTATTGATGAAATGGGAGAAGTTGTGGCAGATAAATATATGCCAATTCACAGATTAGCCCCAACCTTTGAAGAGCAGTCTGTTGATCCGGAAATGTTTGAAACTGGTATTAAGGTGATAGACTTAATAGCACCTTATCAAAAGGGTGGTAAAATTGGCCTTTTTGGTGGTGCAGGGGTTGGTAAAACGGTCCTTATTCAAGAACTTATGAACAATATTGCAAAAGAAAATAATGGACTCTCAGTATTTACAGGAGTTGGGGAGAGAACAAGAGAGGGCAATGATCTTTATAATGAAATGAAAGAATCGGGAGTTATAGCTAAAACGGCATTAGTTTTTGGTCAGATGAATGAACCACCCGGAGCTAGAATGAGAGTTGCTTTAACTGGTCTTACTATGTGTGAGCATTTTAGAGATCAGGGTCAAGATGTACTGTTATTTATAGATAATATATTTAGATTTACGCAGGCTGGTTCAGAAGTGTCAGCACTCCTTGGAAGAATACCAAGTGCTGTTGGGTATCAACCAACACTGGCTACGGAGATGGGATCACTTCAAGAGAGAATTACATCTACAAAACAAGGATCTATAACATCGGTGCAGGCCGTATATGTACCAGCAGATGACTTAACAGACCCTGCACCGGCTGCTACATTTACTCATCTCGATGCCACTACTGTACTTTCTAGAGGAATAGTTGAGCTTGGCATTTATCCTGCAGTAGACCCGCTAGAATCTACTTCAACAATGCTTGATCCTAGGATAGTTGGAAGGGAGCATTATGATGTTACAATAAAGGTTAGACATATATTAGAAAGATATAAAGAACTTCAAGATATTATTGCAATACTCGGTATAGATGAATTATCTGAAGAGGATAAAATGGCAGTACTAAGGGCAAGAAAGGTTCAAAGATTTTTCTCGCAACCATTTACTGTAGCAGAACAATTTACTGGAATGAAGGGTAAATTTGTTAAGGTAAAAGAAACAGTAAGAGGATTTAAAGAAATACTTGAAGGCAAGCATGACAAATTACCGGAAGCGGCATTTATGTTTGTTGGTTCTATAGAAGAAGCAGTAGAAAAAGCAAAAACGCTAGCTAGTGAATAAGGCATTAATAAGAATATGAACAATGAAATGGAAGTGTTTTTACATGGAAAATCATATGAAGCTTACTATACTTACTCCTGAAAAAGAGTTTTATAGTGGTGAAATCTTAAGTTTGAATACGGAGAATGATGATGGTAGATTTGGAATTCTTGCTAGTCATGTTGCTATGATAGCGCCATTAAAGCCTACGGTAACAAAGTTTATAGAGTTAAATGGTAAAGCCTTAAAAGCTTTTACGGGAGCAGGGATTTTAAGAGTGCATAATGAGGGTATAGAACTGTTATGTAGTGCCTGTGAATGGCCAGAAGATATAGATTTAGCAAGAGCAAGTAGAGCTAAAGAAAGAGCAGAAGAAAGGTTAAATCATAAGGATGATATTGACGTTAAGCGAGCAGAAAGTAGTGTTTTAAGGGCACTTATGAGAATAAAAACAAAAGAATAGAGATTATAAAGTGGAGATAAATTAATTTGTCTCCATTTTTTTATATCCAAAAATGAGGTTAAATTCTTTTAAGCACATTTTCGTCTAAGTTTTATATATTAATAATATAGTGAATAGATATATATAACAATCAATTCCTAGGTTTAACTCTTATAAGCCCCCCTATCTATACAATTTAATGGAATAGCCCTCTTCACATTTGTGCTGGGGGATGATTTTATTAATGGTAACAATATAATAGTCTTTTTAAAGTATATAAAAGTAAATTATTGTCAACAATTTAATTAAAGGATAGGGGGATTAAAATGAAAAGAAAAAGTATTGTACTTTTGTGTATAGTATTGTGTTTAATTATTTTTGGAATTAATGTTAGCTTCTCAGATGCACAGGAGAAAATTAATTTATTTGATGAAATACTACTTGAAACTAAAGGTGAGATCTCAGAATATGGACTCAAGGTAAAATTTGAAACGAGAGAACTACCAAAGGAAGTATGTAACTATTTATTTCAGACATTAGATTTTGATAATAAAGAAATAAAATCAAGAATTTTTGAAAATGAAAATTTCTACTCTGTTGAGTTTTCAGGTAGAAATATTAAGGGGAATATACAATCTTTAAAAAATAATAACAAGGACGTTATAACGGTAAACATAAGCAAGGTAGGTAATAAAAATGGACTGGTATCTCTTAAAAATAAAGTTAGCGTTAGCATTGGATATAGAGGAGAGAATATCAAATATTATCAATATTTAAAGGCGAAAATCGGAGAAGATAGTGAAAATATAGAAGAAATTTATAGCGTTAATGAAAGTATAATAAAGATTTTAGAATCTCATGGAAGTAAAAACATTGAGACGGTTAGTATTAATAGTGGATTAAGTACTGTGGCATATACGAAAAATTATGATGTCGTAGTAAATAATAACAAGCTAATTGATTTTAATTATGCTGTATGTAATTATTCATCTGGAAGGTACATTATCATAGGTACACCCGAAATAATTACAACTTATTGAAAATTAATAATATCGTGGAGGAAAAAAATGGATGAATTAATAATAAGTGGCGGGAAAAAATTACAGGGAGAAGTGAATATAAGTGCATCTAAAAATGCAGTGCTTCCTATACTTGCAGCAACAATATTAAATGGCAATAGTTGTATCATTGAAAACGCACCTATGCTTGAAGATGTATTTGTAATATGTGAGGTATTAAAGTCTCTTAAAGCAGATGTTAGTATAGATAAAATAAACAAAAGGGTGAAAATTAATACTGCAAATCTATTTGATAATGATGCTAATGATGAATTAGTTAGAAAAATGAGGGCTTCTTTTTTAATAATGGGTCCGATGATTGGAAGGTTTGGGAACTTTAAAATTTCTTTGCCTGGTGGATGCAATATTGGAACCAGACCCATTGATCTACATTTAAAAGGATTATCTGCACTAGGTGCAGAAGTATTTGTAGGGCATGGATATGTGGAGGCAAAAGCAAAAAAATTAAGGGGTAATAACATATATTTAGATTACCCTTCAGTAGGTGCTACAGAAAATATAATGATGGCGGCCACACTAGCTGAGGGAGAAACAGTGATTGGAAATGCAGCTGAAGAACCAGAAATTGTAGATTTAGCAAGGTTTTTAAGGGCTATGGGAGCAGAAATAAGTGGAGAAGGCACAGACACTATTAGAATTTTAGGGGTTAAAGATTTTAAATTTAAAGAAGTCGTTTATAAACCCATATATGACAGGATAGAGGCAGGAACATTTATGATAACTGCTGCAATAACAAAAAGCTTGTTTAAAATCAATGGTACTGATCAAATTCATTTAAAACCAATAATAGCAAAACTTACGGAAATGGGAGTAGCTATTGAGGTTAATAGAAATAGTATAATAGTTGATGGTAGGAATAAGTTAAATCCAGTAGATATAAAAACCATGCCATATCCAGGATTTCCAACGGATATGCAAGCTCAAATGATGAGTTTATTATGTACAGTAAAAGGTACGAGCATAATTACAGAAACTATTTTTGAAAATAGGTTTATGCATGCTGTAGAACTCAAGAGAATGGGAGCAAATATAAAAATAGAAGGTAGAAGTGCAGTAATCGAAGGTATAGACAAGTTCACAGGTTCAGAAGTTAAAGCTACTGATTTAAGAGCAGGAGCTGCATTAATACTGGCAGGGCTTACAGCGGAGGGGACAACTACAATAAGTGACATATATCATATTGATAGAGGATATGTTTGTATTGAAGAAAAATTAAGGGGTCTAGGAGCAGATATAAAAAGAGTAAGTTCTAATCAATAATATAATTTATTTATTACTAAAATAAAATGATATAATTATTTATTTTTAATATAAAATATAACAAATTGGAATATATAAGTTAGTATATATTCCAATTTTTTTTATATAAATTTTGGTATTTATATAATTTTCTATTTTCTAAGAAATTAAATTTCTTAGAAAAGTAATATTATTTTTAATTATTTAATATGTATAAAGAAATATTTCTTTTATTTAACGAGAGGAGAAAAAAATGAGAAGAGCTTTTATTACAAAACATTTGAAAAACTTTCTTTTGTTAATAGTTGTATTTACTGCATTTATAGTTATAACTTCTCTTTTAATAGTGGGAGATAATAAAAGCACGACTAAAAAAGATTTTGTAAATGAATTTGAAATTAATGAAAGCGCTACTAAATATGTTTCGCTTCCCAAAATTTCTAGTATTAAAGTGCTTATCACAAAAGAAAATATCGTAAGGGAAATTAATTTAGAAGAATATGTTACTGGAGTTGTTGCTTCGGAAATGCCGGCGGCTTTTGATATAGAAGCTTTAAAAGCTCAAGCAGTGGCTTCTAGGACCTATGCTTTAGCTCATATATCTGAATTAGGTGGAGCGCCTTGCAAAAATGGTAAAGGGGCTGATTTATGTGATACAGTCCATTGTCAAGTCTATAAGACTAAGGACGAATTAATAAAAGTATGGGAAAAGGCAAGCAAAAATTCAGGAGAAAAATACTTTCAAAAAATTAAAATGGCGGTTGAAAGCACGTCAGGGCAAGTCTTAACCTATAATAGTAAATTAGTAATGGAGCCTTATTATTTTGCAACCAGTAGTGGTAAAACCGAAAATTCTGAAGATGTATTTAGTAGCAGTGTACCTTATTTAAAGAGTGTAGAAAGCCCAGGAGAAGAAAGAGCAGGAAGTTTTAAAAGTAGCAACATTTTTAAGTATAGTGAGCTTAACAGAATTATAAATAACAATTATAATAATGCTAATGTATCACTAGCTAATATTAAGGAGGGAATAAAAGTAATTGAGCGGAGTGAGGCAGGAAGTGTCAAGCTTATAAAGGTGGGAAGTATAACCATGACTGGCAGTAAATTTAGGACTATGCTGGGTTTAAAGTCATCAAATTTTGAAATAGTGTTTAACTTAAATGATGTAGAAATAAATTGCAGCGGATATGGTCATGGAGTAGGAATGAGTCAATGGGGTGCTGATGCCATGGCTAAGTCTGGAAAAAATTATAATGAAATATTAAATCATTATTATAGCGGTACTGTTATAACAAAATAAAAAATCATATAGTTAAGCTGGTTATTCTCTAAAAAGGATAACCGGTTTTTTATTTGGGGATTTTAGTTATTACATCAAAAGTGAAGGTGAATAAAAGAAGACTCATATAAATATTGGATTAAAGCTAAAGATATTACAAAAATATGAAAGAAATAGAAAAAAGTTTATAAAATATGTATGTTTTAATACATTATGGACAAAAATACAATTGGAGGTGTTTGTATGGATAAGAAATCAAACAACAAAACATTAAATTTTTTTAAGAAGGAGGGCTTCTACGTTATTTTATTTGTTTGCTTATGTATAGTAGCTACTGTGGCATCTATATCAGCAAGTAACAATAAAAAAGAAGTAGCAAGCAATCAACTAGAAACACAAAAACAACAAGAGAATGAAACAAAGGTTTTAAAAGAGGAAGAAAAAAAATATCAGGATGCGCTTCAAGTAAAAAAAGAAAATGAAGCTAAGACTCAGGTACTTAAGTCAGTGCCTAATATTCAAAAGGTTACAACTACAAATTCAACTGCGCCAGTGTCTAAAACAATTAGTGTTGAATTTGAAAAACCTGTAGCAAAGGGACTTCTTGCAAGGGCATATTCAGTAGATGTTGATGCGGCTTTGTGGACGACTACTGGGAGTTATAGTAATAATTTGGGAATTGATATTAGTGTAAAGATAGGTGAACCAGTTTTAGCCGTTATGGCTGGAAAAGTAAAGAAAGTTGGTACTGATCTTACTAATCAAAAGGGTCAAATGGTTGAAATAGATCATGGTAATGGCTTTGTTACTAGATATTCTAATTTGGATGCAAAGATATTAGTAAAGGAAAATGACACAGTAACTAAAAATCAGAAGATTGGTATAGTGGGCGACACTACTTTAAACTCATTTAGTGAAGAATATGGCCCTCATTTACATTTTGAAGTATTGAAAAATAGTAAGAATGTAGACCCTGCTATTTATGTAACATATGAAAAATACCAAGCTGTAGAAAATAAAGAATAATCAAAAATCATACCAATCAGCCATTTTTACGAAATTATCGATAAATGACTGATTGGAATGGAATTTAAAAGCAAGGTAATGCATATTTATAAATATACAAGGGTTTAGGAGGTAACACTTTGAAAGACTATATAGAAGACCGAGTACTAGAAGTTGCTAAGTATATTATTGAATCAAAAGCTACAATAAGGAGAACTGCCAAAGTGTTTGGAGTTAGTAAAAGTACTATACACAAGGATATGACGGAAAGACTACCAACAATAAATCCGCTGATTGCAAGCGAAGCAAAAATAATATTGGATATAAATAAAGCAGAGCGGCATATTAGGGGAGGAAGGGCAACTAAATTGAAATATAAGGCGATAGAGGGATAAAAACATTTGAAACTAAAAACTAAAAAAAATTAAAGTCAAAAAAAAGGGTTTTTTTGTGGCTTTATAGAATAAAGCTTAGTATAATTTAAATAACGAATATACTAAAGAGCAGGAGTGAGTTTTGAGATGTTTTTTTTTCGATTAGGTACAGACATGGGAATAGATTTAGGAACAGCCACAGTACTTGTATATATTAAAGGTAAGGGTGTTATCTTAAAAGAGCCATCTGTTGTTGCCATAGATAGAAATCTAGATAAGGTATTGGCAGTTGGAGAAGAGGCTAGACAAATGATAGGGAGAACACCAGGCAATATTGTGGCCATACGTCCTATGAGGGACGGGGTTATTTCAGATTATGATATAACTGAGAAGATGTTAAAGCATTTTATAAAGAAGGCTTGTGGTAAAAGAAGGCTGTCGGCTCCAAGAGTAGTAATATGCGTCCCTTGTGAAGCAACGGAAGTAGAGAGAAGAGCGGTAGAACATGCAGGTAGAAATGCTGGAGCTAAGAAAGTTTATCTTATCGAAGAACCACTAGCAGCAGCAATTGGAGCAGGATTAGATATTACTAAAGCAAGTGGAAACATGGTTATTGATATCGGTGGTGGAACTACTGATGTTGCAGTTATTTCTTTAGGAGGTATGGTTGTACACCAATCAATTAAAGTAGCTGGGGATAAATTTGATGAAGCTATTATAAAGTATATCAGAAAAAGACACAAATTAATGATTGGTGAGAGAACCGCGGAAAATTTAAAAATAAACATAGGTTGTGCGTGCAAACAAGATGAAGTAGCTACTATGGATATAAGAGGAAGAGATTTAATCACGGGTCTTCCTAAAAATTTAACAGTATCTTCGGAAGAAATTAGAGAAGCTTTAAAAGAAACAGTCAATTTAATAGCAGAATGTACACATTCCGTATTAGAAAAAACACCACCAGAGCTTGCAGCAGATATAGCTGATAAAGGTATAGTTATGACAGGTGGAGGTTCATTATTAAAGGGATTAGATAAACTTATACAAGAATTTACTAGAGTCCCAGTGTATCTTGCAGAGGATCCTATTTCGTGTGTAGCTATGGGAACGGGAAAAGTGCTAGATTATATGGATAAGTTAGACAATTCATTTAATGGAGGAGAAATTTACACAAGGGATTAAAAAGTGTAAACAAGCTACATAAACAAGCAATACAATTATTAGTTTAATTGTATTGCTTGTTTATGTTTATACGGTGTATATTATTTTTAAACAGGACTTAAACTTTTTTTTTCGTTGGTAAGGGAATATAAATAATATGAATGCAAGAGGGATCTACTCAAAACACTAGCCATTTCCATTACTAAACTAAGCCTTATGTTTCTATTAGTGAAGAGTTCACTATCATCACTTGAATCTACTATGCCTATTAAAGATACGTTACCTACCTTGGGAAGTGTTTTTCCAACGCCTTTACCAGGATGAATCGGATAATTTCTAGCTTGGATTTCACCTATATTTAAGACATCTCCTAAACATGCATCTACACCTATTATAGTACAATTGGGATGTAAAGCGTTTATTTTAGCTAGTTTACTATCTATGTTTAATGCATGAATTGGGTTATCAATTGTGCCATATACAGGTAAGGGAAAGGAACTGTCTTTTAAAAATGTACCTACTAGAGGACCTAGACAATCACCTATACACCTATCGGTGCCTATGCAAACAATTAAAGTATTGTCGTCGATATAGTCTTTTAAAAAGTCGGAAATTGTATAGTAGGCTAAAGGATCTTTATAATGGGTTTTAGCTTTACTCAAGAAATATACCTCCTTATGTTCCTATCAATAATTTATATGAATAAATTTCAATTATTATTATGATAAAGGAATAAAAAAGTGATTATTTGGCAAATAATTTATGTATATTAATTATTTGGGGTGATGTACTTATGAAAAAAAACTATTTAAAATGGATTATTATATTTTCGACAGTTATAAGTATTACTACTATGAATTCGTATAGTGACTATATAAGTAACAGAAATCAATATGAGAAAAATGAAATATTTAAACAAACAGTAGCAGATAGTAACAATAATCTAATTCCAAGCAAAAATAACCATAAGTATATTGAAGGCAATGTAGTGAAAAATGATGATATAGAAACTTCTTATGTAAAAGATAATTTAAAGGAAGATGATTTGCCACAGAAAAAAGTTAATAGTGAAGGTGAAAATAGCACAGCTATTTTAGATACAAGTTCATCTAATGTAGATATAGAGGGAAATGAGATGGACCAATATATATACAATGGCAAATATTTATCTGAAGAGTGGTACAGTCTAGAAAATAACAATTATGATAATAAAAATAATGAACTATCAGTGTTTAAAGTATCAACAGGGAAAATAATAGAAAACTTAACTTCCTCTGATAAGATAAAGTTGCTATATGTAAGTATTAAGTTAGGTAAAGAGGATTATAAAAAGGTCAAAAATTATTTATATTCGCGAGATGCTGAGGATGGAGTTCTCAAAGCATTAAAATTATTAAAAGAAAATTTATCGGAAAAGGAATATAAAAAAGTGCGAATCATAGCTGGGAGGTTTATAGACATGGAGGCAGCGGAGAGGTTATATTAATCATATAAAAAAAACACTGTCAAGCATTTTTGAAAATGTCCCTAAATAAGTGAAACATTAGCACCAACAAATTGTTGGTGCTTTACTTTTTTTATATCATGATTTTGGGTAAATTTAATAGACCTAGTGTATGCTATACTTTTTTTGAAAGAAACAT
>NZ_JAENWM010000054.1 GCF_016650035.1 Clostridium sp. | reverse complement strand
TGAAATTATAGAAGTCGCCACTGCTGAGGAAGGTCATAAAAGAATGACAGAAGAATTAGAAAATGGTAATTTAAGCGGATGTGTAACTCAACATTTTGATTTTCCTATAGGAGTATCTACAGTTGGGAAAATAGTAACACCTGGAAAAGGTCGTGACATGATACTCGCTACCACTACTGGGACTGCATCTGTAAATAGAGTAGAAGGCATGGTACTTAATGCGATTTCTGGTATTGCTACAGCTAAAGCTACAGGAATAAAAAAACCAACTGTTGGAATCTTGAATTTAGATGGAGCAAGACAAGTTGAAAGAACATTAAGAGAAGTACAAACTAATGGATATGAGTTTAAATTTGCAGACTCTTTAAGAGCTGAGGGAGGTTCCGTTATGAGAGGAAACGATTTACTCTCTGGAACACCAGATGTTATGGTTTGTGACTCGCTTACTGGTAACCTTTTAGTTAAAACTTTCTCAGCGTTCACTACAGGGGGTAACTATGAAACCATAGGTGCTGGATATGGACCTGGTGTTGGAGAAAATTATGATAAACTTGTAAATATAGTTTCCAGATCCTCAGGAGCACCATTAATAGCCGAAGCTTTAAAATATTGTGCTATTTGCGCAGAAAATAATGTTCTTCTTATAGCAAAAGATGAATTTTATAAAGCTAATAGTGCAGGTTTAAAAGATGCTATAAATAAGGTTATTAAAAAGGCGGAAAGTGTAGCTAGAGAAGATGAAGTAGTTATGCCAAAGAAAGTGGTTGTTACATTTGCTATCGCTGGAATAGATATACTAGAACTCGAAGATGCTTGCAAGTGCTTATGGAAAGAGGGGATTTATTCTGAAAGTGGCATGGGTTGTACAGGACCAATAGTTTTAGTTCCAGAAGAAGCTTCAAGTAGGGCAATTGAAATTCTAAAGAAAGCTGAATTTATGAATTGAAAATTACTTATCGTTCTGATAAATTGAAAATTATAAAAGGAAACTCACATTAAATTAATAGTGATAGTTTCCTTTTATTTTACAAAATATGTTTAAAATAAAACAATATTTATATAATAAGTAGTTGCTATTAATAAAAAACTCGTATATAATTTATTTTAAGGACTATAAGAAACATATTTAACATATATTTTAAAATGTATGTTATCTTTTAAGTTTTTGACAAATAAGTAACCGTTAACATGTATAAGAATTTAAAAGAATCTATGCAAATAAAGAGGATTTTTTTAACTTTTATAGAATATTACATTTGCTACACAATAACATGTTTTAATTAATTATTTATAGGGGGTATTATTATGAATAAGAAAAAGGTAATTGCCATACTAACAACGGTGGCTTTAGTTGCGACATTGTTTGTGGGCTGTGGAACAAACAATGAAGTTAAAGAACCAGAAACACCAAAAGTAGAAGAGTCAAAAGCTGCAGGAGACGGTATAGTGATAGGACTTTCTACTGATGAAGGTGGATTAAATGACAAATCATTTAATCAATCTGCAAATCAAGGGGTTGAAGATGCTAAAAAAGAAGATGGCTTCGTTTACAAGCCGATTGAATCTAAAAGTAAAGAAGAATATTCAGGAAATTTAGAAGCATTAGTTGAAGAAGGTTCAAATTTAACTTTTGCAATTGGATATCAAATGGCAGATGCATTAACAGCGGCTGCTAAAAATCATCCTGACACTAATTTTGCTATTATAGACTCAGTTGTTGAAGAACCAAACGTAGCTTCAATTACTTTTAAAGAACAAGAAGGTTCTTTCTTAATGGGAGTTATCGCTGGAAAGATGACTAAGACTAATAAAGTTGGATTTATTGGTGGAAAAGATTTTGATTTAATAAATAGATTTGAAACTGGGTTTGCGGCTGGTGTTAAATCAGTTAATCCTGAAGCTGCTAAAGGTTTATTAAGTACAAGTACAGATCCTACGAAATTAACACCAGGAGCAACAGTAAGATATGCTGATAGTTTTGAAGATACTGTAAAGGGATCTGAACTCGCAAAATCATTATATAATGATGGCTGTGACATAGTTTATCATGCAGCAGGCGGAGTTGGAATAGGTTTATTTATAGCAGCTAAAGAATTGAAAGACGCTGGAAAAGAAGTATGGGCTATCGGAGTAGATATGGATCAATCATTAACAGTTCCAGATTATGCTAGCGTTATACTTTCAAGTATGATGAAAAGAGTTGACACTGCAACTTATAACGTATCTAAATCTATAGTTGATGGTACATTTAAAGGTGGCACAGTTATTAGTCTTGGATTAAAAGAAAAAGGCGTAGGAATAGCTGAAACATCTAGTAATAATGTACCAAAAGATGTTTTAGATTTAGTTAAAACTTACGAAGAAAAAATTATATCAGGAGAAATAGTTGTTCCAACAAATAGACAAGAAGCAATGGATTTCATATCAAAATAATTATTGTAAATTATTGATTACTAATTTGTGATTTTAAATGTACAACAAGGGCTAGATGTAATACATCTAGCTCTTTCTAGGAATAATGGTATTTATTAGTATTAAAAGGTAATCATCCACCTCCCAGGTGGTGAAAATATTACCACGCAATTATAAGCTTTCATAAATTCAGCACCTCAGGTGATGAGTAATCTTTTTAAGGAGGAAAGCAAATGGAAAAGGTAATTGAAATGAAAGGGATAACAAAAGTTTTCCCGGGAACCATTGCTAATGATAGTGTAGATTTCGAACTATTAAGAGGCGAAACACACGTTCTTCTTGGCGAAAATGGCGCGGGGAAAACAACTCTTATGAATATTCTTTATGGACTATATAAACAGGAAAAAGGAGAAATCTATGTAAGCGGTAACTTAGTAAATATTAATACACCGAATGATGCTATAAAACTCGGGATAGGGATGGTTCATCAACATTTTATGCTTGTGCATAATTTCACTGTAACCCAAAATATAATATTGGGTGTTGAACCTAAAAAGGGTTTTAAAATTGATATGGTAAAGGCAGTAAACGATGTAAAATCAATATCGGAAAAATATGGGTTTGCAATAAATCCATCTGCAATTATAGAGGATATTTCCGTAGGGCAACAGCAAAAGGTAGAAATATTAAAGGCATTATATAGAGGTGCTGAAATTTTAATACTAGACGAACCTACAGCGGTTTTAACGCCACAAGAAATTGAGGAACTTGGAATTATAATTAATAACCTTGAAAAAGAAGGAAAATCAGTAATACTTATAACTCATAAATTAAAAGAAGTTATGAGTATGAGTGATAGAGTTACTATAATAAGGCGAGGTAAGGTAACCGGAACAGTAAATACTAAAGAAACAAGCATAGACAAGCTAGCAGAACTTATGGTAGGAAGAAAAGTTAATCTAACTATAGACAAAAAGCCCGCTGTTATTAAAGGTGAAATATTGAAAATTGAAAATCTATGCGCAATTGACCAAAGAAAGTTGCCTGCGGTAGATAATTTGAATTTAACAGTATATGGTGGAGAAATCCTCGGAGTTGCTGGTATCGATGGCAATGGACAAACAGAATTTTTAGAGGTTTTAACGGGACTTCGAAAACCTAAGAGTGGAATCATTACAATAAATGGTAAGGATGTATACGGCATGTCACCAAGAGATATTATGTTATCGGGTGTGGGTCATATACCACAAGATAGACAGAAAAGAGGACTTATATTAGATTACTCAATATTTGAAAATTCAATACTTGGAATTCATAGGAATGCACCTTTTAGTAAGGGCATAGTAATGAATTACACTGAAGTCAGGAAACATTGTGATGAGCTTATCCGTGAATTTGATATTAGAACGCCAAATGCAGATGTAAATGCATCATCATTATCAGGTGGTAATCAACAAAAACTTATAGCAGCTAGAGAAATTTCTAAAGATCCAGAACTGCTAATAGCCGCACAACCTACAAGAGGTCTTGATGTTGGCGCAATTGAATATATTCACAAAAGATTAGTCCAGGAGCGTGATAAGGGTAAGGCAGTACTTTTATTATCCTTAGAACTTGATGAAATAATGGCATTATCAGATAGAATAGCGGTAATGTATGATGGAAAAATAGTAGATATACTTAATAGAATCGATGCTACAGAACAAAAACTTGGTATACTTATGGCTGGTGGTACCCTTAAAGAAACACCGGAAGGAGAGAAAGACAATGAATAAAGTAGAAAATAAAAATAATACTTTTATTAATATAGTAAAGAATGCATTTAAAGCACTTGCGTTTCCTTTCTTTTCTATAATTGTTTCTATATTTGTTGCTGTGTTCTTTGTAATGTGGGCAAAAGGATATTCTATATTACAGTATTTTTCAGCACTAGGGGATTTATTCGGACTTATATATAAAGGTGGATTTGGGAATGAAAGGGTAGCCTTTGTTACTATTTCAGAAGTTACGCCATTGATATTTACAGGAGTTGCAAATGCCGTAGCATTTAAATGTGGCCTATTTAATATAGGTGTTGCTGGGCAATTTATACTTGGAATGCTAGCAGGAGCATTTGTAGGAACTATTCCAGGGTTAAATCCAGTAATTCATGGGATATTAATTATTCTTGCTGGGTTTACCGCAGGTGGATTATGGGGAGCTATACCTGGCTATTTAAAGGCGAAAGTTGGGACCCATGAAGTAATCAATACAATTATGATGAATTATATAGCTATGGCTTTTGCTAATTTTCTTATATTAAGAACTGGCTTTGGAGTATCAGGTAAAGCAACAACTGAAACTATACAAAAAAGCGCACAGCTGCCAAGGTTTGTTGCAGGCAGTGGAGCTAATATTAGTATTTTTCTTGCCATAGCAGTAGCTATATTTATATTTTGGCTTTTATGGAAAACTACTGTGGGATATGAAATAAGAGCAGTTGGTATAAACCCACATGCTGCAGAGTATGGCGGAATTAATGTAGCAAAAAACACTATACTAGCTATGGTGCTTTCTGGAGCAATAGCAGGAGTTGGTGGAGCAACACATGTTGCAGGCGTTCTTCTAAACGTAAAAGACTTTATGGCACTTCCGTCTTATGGTTTCGATGGTATTGCGGTGGCACTCCTTGCAAAGAGTAATCCTATTGGATGTATAGCCTCAGCTCTCTTATTCGGAACATTAAATAGTAGTTCTAGAACTCTCCAATTAAATGGAATACCAAAAGAAATAGTTTATTTAATCCAAGCTATAATTATTATATTTGTAGCTACAGATTATATTGTTAAATACTTCTCTGAAAAGAAAAAGAAGGTGGCGATTACAAATGAATAGTGACATTTTAATAAATTTGCTAGCGCAAACTCTAAGAATAGCTACGCCTCTAATTCTTGCAGCCCTTGGTGGTATATTTTCTGAAAAATCAGGTGTGGTAAATATCGGTCTTGAAGGTATGATGGTAATAGGCGCATTCTTTTCGGTATATGGAAGTTATAAGACTGGGAGCCCTTTAATAGGAATATTATTTGGTGTTATAGCTGGTGGAGTTATGGGTGCAATACATGCTGTGCTCAGCATACATTTGCGTGCGGATCAAGTTATTTCAGGTACTGCAATAAATCTTTTTTCTACGGCCCTTGCTAGTTTCTTAATATTTAAGTTATTTGAAGGTAAGGGTGGTCAAACGGATATAGTAACAGGACTTTCATATAACATACCAGAAGGAATTAAGAATATACCATATATAGGTAAATTTATATCTGGTCTAAATTGGTTTGTTATATTAGCAATTGTCTTAGTATTTATATCACACTATGTACTTTATAAAACACCACTCGGACTAAGAATTAGAGCGGTAGGAGAACATCCAATGGCTGCAGATACTTTGGGAATAAATGTTTATAAAATAAGGTATTTGTGTGTTATTTTATCAGGAATGCTTGCGGGACTCGGCGGAGCGGCCTTATCACTAGGAATAACTCCACTTTATAGAGAAGGAATGGTTGCAGGTCGTGGATTTATTGCATTAGCAGCTGTTATTTTCGGTAATTGGCAACCCTTTGGAGCCCTGGGTGCTAGTTTATTATTTGCCTTTGGTTCTGCATTTAATATTTTTGCACAAGGACTTAGCTGGAATTTACCATCAGAAGTTTACACTGCTATCCCATATGTGCTAACTATGCTTGCACTTGCAGGATTTGTTGGTAAAACAACAGGACCTTTAGCCAGTGGTAAGCCTTACGAAAAAGGATCAAGATAATATTTATTTTAAAGATTAAAAACTCAGTTTATGTTTTCTGCTATGGCAGAAGCTTATTCTGAGTTTTTTTAAATTCTAGCTTAACTCATAATCTATATTTATATTCCGGCCTATGGTATAATTATTAATATTGGTTAGGATGAGGTGAAAGATGAATGAACATTAATTTTGGTTTAAATTTAATCCAAGAACAAAAATTAATAATGACGCAGGAAATGCAGTTATCAGTTAAACTTCTTCAAATGTCCTCATATGAGCTAGAGAAATATGTGGATAAAGAGATGCAAGAAAACCCGGTACTTGAGGAAAAGCAAATTGAAAATATTAAAAACAATAAAAATGATGTAAAGGATTTTAAAGAGATAATTAAATACCTTGAGCAGGATGACTATAAAGGAAAGAATTACGGTGTAAAGATTGAAAAAGAAGAAATTTCACCTTTTTATTATATTGCCCAGGAAAAATCTCTTAAAGATTATCTTAATGAACAAATAGGTCTAATCACTGAAAAAAATAATATATTAAATATATGCAAATATATGATTGAAAATTTAGATTCAAAAGGATATTTACCTGTAAAATTATCTGATATATGCAGTGAAATGGCAATATCAATTGAAAATGCTGAAACTGCACTCGAAATTCTTCAATCTTTAGAGCCGCAAGGAATTGGAGCTAGGGATTTAAAAGAATGCCTCAGAATTCAATTATATAATCTGGGTAACAGTGATGAGAATATTTATAAAATTGCAGATAATTATTTAGAACTTTTGGCAGAAAATAAATATACTGCTATAGCAAAATTACTAAAAGTTACAACAGCTGATGTTCAAAAATATGGCGATATTATAAAAACACTAGAGCCCAAGCCATCAAGAGGCTTTTATACTGGGGAGACCGTTAAATATATTATACCTGATGCCTACATTAGAAAGATAGATAATGAGTACTTTATTTCTATGAATGAAGATGTGCTTCCTAAATTAAATATAAATTCAATGTATAAAGAAATTATTAAAGAAGAAAAAGATGTGGAAGCGGTAGAATACGTAAAAGATAAACTTAATAGCGCAATGTTTCTTATTAAAAGTATTGAACAAAGGAAAAATACTGTATATAGAGTTTTGGAAGAAATTTTATCAGTACAAAAGGATTATTTTGATAACGGCGCCGAATATTTAAAACCAATGACACTGAAAATTATTGCGAGTAATTTGGAAATGCATGAATCTACTATAAGTCGCGCAATTAGAGAGAAATATGTAAGTGTAAATAATGGTAAAATTATTAAAATAAAAGATTTATTTATTAATGGAATAACATCAGCTGTAGGTGGCGAGGATATATCTACAATTAACATTAAGACTTCTATTAAAGAGATGGTGAATAATGAGGATAGAAAGAAGCCACTATCGGATCAAATTATTTGTAATAAACTAAATATAGAAGGAATGAATATTTCAAGAAGAACTGTAGCAAAATATAGAGATGAACTTATGATTAAAAGTTCAAGCAAACGAAAAAGATTTTAATGAGATGCATACAAAAGGGCCTCGTTAACAAAATGTTAACATGTTTTTTCGAATACTAATTTAAAAAAGTTAGTATTTGAGTTATAATATAGGTGGGAGCAAAAATTGTATGCTGGGACTCAGAAAGTCCAGAGAGGTGTTCAAATGCAAGATATATTAAAGTTACAGCAAAAAGTAGTGCCAGAATTAATAGAAGTTCTACAAAAACGATATAACATACTAAGGACCATATATTATAATCAACCTATAGGACGAAGAATATTAGCAAGTGATTTGTGCCTAGGTGAGAGAATAGTAAGAAATGAAATAAACTTTTTAAAATCTCAGAACTTAATTGAGATTAATGCATCAGGTATGTTTGTGACAACGGATGGAGAAGAAATAATAAGTAAGCTAAAAGATTTTATTCATGAAATTAAAGGATTGTCTAAAATTGAGGAGTTTATTCAGAAGCATTTAAAGCTCTCACAAGTTATAGTCGTTCCCGGAGACGTAGAAATTGATAAAAGTGTACTTAAAGAACTAGGTAAGGCAGGTGCAAGTTATGCATCGGGTATTATAAAAGATAATACTATAATTGCTTTAACTGGCGGATCCACAGTTAAGGAAGTTGTAGAAAATTTTCCGAAAACAAGTAAATATAATAACATCTTAGTGCTTCCAGCAAGAGGTGGTATGTCTAGAAATCTTGAAATTGAGGCTAATACCTTAGTGGCAAGACTTGCAAATAAGATTTGTGGAAATTACGAATTACTTCATGTACCTGATAATTTGAGTAATGGTGCACTTGAAACCATATTAAATGAAAAAGGTATAAAAGACATAGTGGAAAAAATTAAAAATGCTGAAGTTCTTATTTATGGTATAGGAATCGCTAAGGATATGGCTAGGAAAAGAGGACTTTCTGAAGAAATTATAAATAAATTAGAAGAACTTGGTGCCGTAGGAGAAGCTTTTGGTCATTACTTTGACGAATTAGGGAAAATAGTTTATTCTACACCTACTATTGGTGTAAAAAACGAAGACATTAAAAATATCAAAATACTAATTGCAGTAGCGGGTGGAAAAAATAAAGCTAGAGCTATTATTGCGACTGAAACCAATGCTTCAAGCACAGTTCTTATAATTGATGAGGCAGCAGCGGAAGAAATTACTAATATTATTGAGAAAAGAGAGTAAACTATATAATGCTTTGATTTTAAAGAATTATATATTTACATATAATTGTTTTATTAAAAATTAGGAGGTTTTGTCAATATGATAAAAGTAGGTATTAATGGATTTGGAAGAATAGGAAGAAATGTATTTAAAGCACTAGTTGCAAACTACGCTACAGAATTACAGGTAGTAGGAATCAATGACTTAACAGATGCTGCAACACTAGGACATCTTTTAAAATACGATTCACTTTATGGTAAATTTAACGGAACTGTAGTAGCTAAAGAAAATTCAATAGTTGTTAATGAAAATGAAATTAAAATATTTGCAGAAAGAGAACCAAAAAACATTGATTGGAGTTCTCTTGGAGCAGAAATAATAATAGAATGTACAGGATTCTTTACAGATGCAACTAAAGCTAATGCACATGTAAGCGGAACAGTTAAAAAGGTTATTATATCTGCACCAGCTAAAAATGAAGATATAACAATAGTTTTGGGTGTTAACGAAGAAAAATATGATGCATCAAAACATAATATAATTTCAAATGCTTCATGTACTACAAACTGCTTGGCACCATTTGCTAAAGTTTTAGATCAAGAGTTTGGAATAGTTAAGGGGCTTATGACTACAATTCATTCATATACTGGAGATCAAAGATTATTAGATGCTCCACACAATGATATGAGACGTGCTAGAGCAGCTACTGTATCAATGATTCCAACTACTACAGGAGCAGCAAAAGCTGTAGCATTAGTTTTACCACAATTAAAAGGGAAATTAAACGGATTCTCATTAAGAGTTCCAACTCCAACAGTTTCATGTACAGATTTAGTTTGCGAACTTTCAAAAAATGTTACTGCAGAACAAGTAAATGCGGCGTTTAAGAAGGCTTCTGAAACTACAATGAAAGGAATTCTTGGATACTCTGAAGAACCATTAGTTTCAATTGATTACAGAGGAGACGAAAGATCTTCTATAATTGATGCAATGTCAACTATGGTTATTGGAGATAATATGGTTAAAGTTGTTTCTTGGTATGATAACGAATGGGGTTATTCTAACAGATTAGCAGACTTAACTAAATTTGTTGCAGAAAGATTATAAAATTTGATTTTTTCATAAAATTTAATTTTACCATAAAACTGTAAATATAATATCAAGGTCTGGTTTTATAGTTACTCTATGGAACTAGGCCTTTTTAAATATAATTTTACATTATATTAGAATATAATATAAGCTTTACCACTAGCATTACTAAAGTTTAGTATAATTACTATAAGTTAAATCATCATATGCGATGATGTTAAACAAGTTTTAGTATAAACAATATGAGAGGAGAATGTGTATGCAATTCAATAAAAAAACAATAGAAGATATTGAAGTTAAAGGTAAAAAGGTTCTAGTGAGATGTGATTTTAATGTGCCATTAAAAGATGGGGCAATAACAGATGTAAATAGGTTAGTAGGCGCGATGCCTACAATAAACTATTTAGTTAAAAAGGGTGCAAAAGTTATTTTATGTTCACATCTTGGAAAACCAAGTGGTGAGCCAAAACCGGAGCTTTCGCTAGCACCAGTTGCTAAAAAATTAAGTGAAATGCTAGGAAGTGAAGTAGTTTTTGCCGCAGATCCAAATGTAGTTAGTGATAGTGTGAAATTAGCCGTGTCAAAAATGAAAGACGGAGATGTTATACTATTAGAAAATACAAGATATAGAAAAGAAGAAACTAAAAATATTGAAAATTTTTCTAAAGAATTAGCATCCCTTGCAGATATATTTGTAAATGATGCTTTTGGAACAGCTCATAGAGCTCACTGCTCTACTGTTGGAGTAACACAGTTTATTGAGACTTCAGTATGTGGATATTTAATTCAAAAGGAATTAAAATTCTTAGGGGAAGCAGTAGATCATCCTGTTAGACCTTTTGTTGCGATTTTAGGTGGAGCTAAGGTAACAGACAAAATAGATGTTATTGCTAATTTGCTTGAAAAGGTAGATACTTTAATTATTGGGGGAGGAATGGCTTATACTTTCTTAAAAGCTAGTGGTTATTCTATAGGAAGTTCACTAGTTGAGGAAGATAAGGTAGAATATGCTAAAGATATGATGCAAAGAGCAGAGTCAAAGGGAGTTAAATTCTTAATACCAGTTGATCATATTGTTGCAGATAGATTTTCTTCTGAGGCAGAGCCAATAGTTACTGAAAACCAAAATATTCCGGATGGGTATATGGGACTTGATATTGGACCTAAGACTTGTGAAATGTTTAAAGGTGCTATAAGTACAGCGAAAACTATTGTTTGGAATGGACCAATGGGAGTATTTGAATTTGTTAATTTTGCAAGTGGTACTACTTCTGTAGCAGAGGCTATGTCACAAGTTGATGGAACTACGATAATAGGTGGCGGAGACAGTGCAGCGGCTGTTAATCAACTAGGTTTTGGAGAAAAAATGACTCATGTATCTACAGGTGGTGGAGCATCCCTTGAATTCTTAGAGGGTAAACTTTTACCAGGAATTGAAGCACTTACAAATAAATAAATATAATATTGGGAGGGGTTACCATGAGAAAAGGTATAATTGCAGGAAATTGGAAAATGAATAAAACTGTAGATGGTGCTATAACTTTAATAGAGGGAATAAAACCACTAGTTAAAGATGCAAAATGTGATGTTGTAGTTTGTCCTACATTTTTATGTTTAGATGCAGTAATAAAAGCAGTTAAGGGAACAAACATAAAAGTTGGAGCTCAAAACATGCATTTTGAAGAAAATGGAGCTTTTACAGGTGAAGTTTCACCAGGAATGTTAAAAGACATGGGCGTTGATTATGTAATACTTGGACATAGTGAAAGAAGACAGTATTTCAATGAGACTGACGTAACTGTAAATAAAAAGCTTAAAGCTGCTTATAACCATAATATATTACCTATCCTTTGCGTTGGTGAAACTCTTAAAGACAGAGAAGGAAATATTACAGAAAAAGTCTTAGAAAACCAATTAAAATTAGATTTACAAGGACTTACAAAATTACAAGTTGAAAACTTAGTTATTGCTTATGAGCCAATTTGGGCTATAGGTACAGGAAAAACTGCAACTGCTGATCAAGCTAATGATACAATTGGCTTTATAAGAAGAGTAGTTGGAGCTATGTTTGGTTCTGATGTATCAAAAAAACTTAGAATTCAATATGGCGGTTCAGTTAAACCATCAACTATAAGTGAACAAATGGGTAAATCAGATATAGATGGTGGATTAATCGGCGGAGCTAGCCTTAAAGCAGAAGATTTTGCAGGAATAGTAAATTATTAGGTGCAATGGGTGGGAGGAACAAAAATGCAAAAGAAACCAGTAATGTTAATGATTCTAGATGGGTTTGGAATATCAGATAATATAGATGGAAATGCAGTAATTGCATCAAATAAACCCAACTATGATAAAATAGTGGAAAAATATCCAAGTACAGAATTAAGAGCTAGCGGACTTGACGTAGGGCTACCAGAAGGGCAAATGGGAAATTCAGAAGTTGGTCATTTAAACATAGGTGCTGGTAGAATTATATATCAAGAACTTACAAGAATAACAAAAGAAATTGCGGAAGGGAACTTCTTTAAAAATACTGCTTTTACTGAAGCAATAGATAAAGCTATAGACTCAAATTCTTCAGTGCATCTTTTAGGATTATTATCTGATGGAGGAGTTCACTCTCATATTGATCATTTAAAAGCACTCATAAAGCTTGCTAAGGATAAGGGAGCTAAAAATGTTTATGTTCATGCTTTCTTAGATGGTAGGGACGTGCAACCAGGTTCAGCACTAGAATATATAGCAGAACTTGAAGAATATATGAATGAGATTGGAATAGGAAAAATTGCTACTGTTTCGGGTAGATATTATGCTATGGATAGAGATAAGAGATGGGAAAGAGTAGAACTTGCCTATAATGCTATGATTTTATCTAAAGGTGAGGAGAATTCATCAGCAATAGAAGCAGTTAAAAGTGCTTACCACGATAACAAGACAGATGAATTTGTTCTTCCAACTGTTATTATGGAAAATGGTAAGCCAGTGTCAGCTATAAAGAATAATGACAGTGTAATATTCTTTAATTTTAGACCAGATAGAGCAAGAGAAATTACTAGAGCAATAAATGATAGAGAATTTTTTGGATTTGAAAGAAAAACACTGAATTTAAATTATGTATGCATGACACAATATGATATAACTATGAAAGATGTAACTGTAGCATATACATCTGATAGTTATAAAAATACGCTGGGTGAATATGTTAGTAGCCTTGGCAAAAAACAGCTCCGAATAGCTGAAACTGAAAAATATGCTCATGTGACATTCTTCTTCAATGGTGGGGTTGAGGCTCCAAATAGCAATGAAGATAGAGCTCTTATTCCATCACCCAAAGTAGCTACTTACGATTTAAAGCCGGAAATGAGTGCATATTTAGTTACTGATGAATTATTAAAAAGACTTGATTCTGGTATTTATGACATGATTATACTTAATTATGCTAATCCAGATATGGTAGGACATACAGGAGTTTTTGAAGCTGCTAAAAAGGCTATAGAAACAGTAGATGAATGTCTAGGTAAAATTGTTAAGAATGTTTTAAGCAAAGATGGTACAGTATTTATAACTGCAGACCATGGTAATGCTGAGCAAATGATTGACTTTTCTTCAGGAAAACCTATGACAGCACATACTACAAATTTAGTTCCATTTACCTATATTTCAAACCATGGTAAAGGGCTAAAGGACAATGGAATATTAGCTGATATTGCTCCAACTATTTTAGAGGCTATGGGCCTTCCTGTGCCAAAGGAAATGACAGGAGAATCACTAATAACACTTTAAAAAGGTTAATATTACTTATTAATATTACCTAAGTCCATTAAGTTTCCACGTATTATTGGATTATTTTAATTATACTTAGGATATAATAGATCAAAAAAAATTTGGAGGTATGAAATTATGAAAAACTATATTGAAATTATTGATGTATTTGCAAGACAAATATTGGATTCAAGAGCATTCCCAACTATTGAGGTTGAAGTTACACTAGAAGATGGAACACTAGCAAGAGCATCAGTGCCATCAGGTGCATCTACTGGTATGTATGAAGCAGTTGAACTCAGAGATGGAGACAAAGATGTATATAATGGTAAAGGCGTTTTAAAAGCTGTTGATAATGTAAACAATGAAATAGCTGATGAAATAATTGGAATGAACGTATATGATCAAGTAGCTATAGACAAAGCAATGATAGCTCTTGATGGAACAGATAATAAGGGGAAACTTGGTGCTAATGCAATGCTTGGAGTGTCACTCGCTTGTGCTAGAGCTGCTGCAGAATCATTAGGACTTGGATTATACCAATATATTGGTGGAGTAAACGCTAAAGTTCTACCAGTTCCAATGATGAACATTATGAATGGTGGAAGTCATGCTGACAACAACGTAGACTTACAAGAGTTTATGGTTATGCCAGTTGGAGCAACTTCATTCAGTGAAGCACTAAGAATGAGTGCAGAAGTATACCATACATTGAAATCATTATTAAAAGCTAAAGGTTTATCAACTGGTGTTGGTGATGAAGGTGGATTTGCTCCAGACTTATCATCAAACGAAGAAGCTATAAAAATTATAGTAGAAGCTATAGAAAAAGCTGGATATGTTCCAGGAAAAGATATATTTATAGCTCTTGATCCAGCATCTTCTGAATTCTTTGAAGATGGAAAATACAATTTAGCCTCAGAAGGAAGAAAATTAACTCCAGAGCAAATGGCTGATTACTATGTAGATCTTGTTAATAAATATCCAATTATATCTATTGAAGATGGAATGGCTGAAGAAGATTGGGAAGGTTGGAAATACTTAAATGATAAAATAGGTGATAGAGTTCAATTAGTTGGAGACGACTTATTTGTAACTAACACTAATAGATTAAAAATGGGAATCGAGAAGAAAGTTGCAAATTCAATTCTTATAAAATTAAATCAAATAGGTACAATAACTGAAACATTAAATGCTATAGAAATGGCTGAAAGAGCTGGATTTACTACAGTAGTTTCTCATAGATCAGGAGAAACTGAAGATTCATTTATAGCTGACCTCGTTGTAGCTGTGAATGCAGGACAAATTAAAACTGGTGCTCCAGCTAGAGGCGAGAGAGTTGCTAAATACAACCAGTTATTAAGAATAGAAGAAGAATTAGAGGGTGCAGCTGAATACAGAGGTATGAAAACATTTTATAACATCAACAAATAATTAATTTTAGTAAGAGTATAGTCTTTATAGGCTATACTCTTACACTTTATTTAAAGTGGTATTCTTAGTGAAATTGTGTTAAACTTAACTTAATAATACAATAATTAGGTATTCGATAAATAGGGGGTGTACATATGCATAATTTTCTAATGGTTTTAGAGGTTATATCTTCAATTGCTATAATTGTATCAGTTATGATGCAACCGAGTAAATCAGATGGCTTAAGTGGCCTTGTAGGAGGAGGAGGAGCTTCTGAAACTCATTTTACAAAAAACAAGATAAAAACTTTTGAATCAGTAATGGTAAAAGTTACAACAGTTGCTGCAATTTGTTTTTTTATAACTACATTGATGTTAAATTTAGTTAAATAATATTATTATCTAAATCATAATTAAATAGATATTTTACAATACACCGCAGTTTATTTAAATGATTTTTAATAAACTGCAATTTTTTTATTTATTTAAGTTCTAACAGTATAAATGCAATATAAATGATAGAATTGTATAAAGTAATCTATGATTATTAGAGGTGAAAGATGATGAGCGAATATAGTTCTAAATTACAAAGTAAAGATATGGATTTTCTTTTTGAGGGAGTTCTAAGTTTGCAAACAAAAGAAGAGTGCTATAGTTTTTTTGAAGATCTATGCACTATAAATGAAATTAAAGCTTTTGAACAAAGACTACAAGTAGCAAAAATGCTAGCAGATAAAAAAACGTACTTGGATATAGCGAGTACTACAGGGGCTAGTACTGCCACTATAAGTAGAATAAATAGGTCATTGAATTATGGTAGTGATGGATATAAGCTTATATTAGGGCGTTTGAATCAAAATAAATAAATATACTTATTTTTATGTGATTGCAAATTGTGAAAAAAAGAGACGGTTAACATATATTCACTCGACTTAACTATTATTAAAGGAGTGGGCATAAATTAACCGTCTCTATTTTTAAAATTGTTTAAGTTATCTAAGTTTGTGATATAATTATAGGTATGTTTGTAGTTAAATAGTAGTAATGCTAAATGTAGCTAGTATTACTAAAATATAAGGAGTGGTTTCATGGATTTACAAAGTTTGTTAAACAAAGAGCAGTGCGAGGCTGCAATAACAGTTGAAGGTCCGCTTTTAATACTAGCTGGCGCAGGATCTGGAAAAACCAGGGTTTTAACCTATAGAATAGCACATATGATACAGGATTTAAATATATATCCATCACAGATTTTAGCAATAACTTTTACTAATAAAGCTGCTGGTGAAATGAAAGACAGAGTACGATCACTTGTAGGAAATATAGCCGATAATATGTGGATTTCTACTTTTCATTCAAGTTGTGTTAGAATTCTTAGGCGTGAGATAGATAAACTAGGATATAATAAGAATTTTACTATTTACGATAGTTATGATCAAAAAAGTTTGGTTAAACAGTGTACAAAGGAACTTAATATTAACGAAAAAGATTTAACGGATTCAGAAATTTTAAATAAGATATCAAACGCTAAAAATGAACTTATTTCTCCAGAAAGATATAAAAAAGAAAATGAACATGATTTCAGAAAAAATAAAGTTGCTGATGTTTATCTTCTTTATCAGAAAAAAATAAAAGCTAATAATGCGCTGGATTTTGATGATTTAATTTTCAAAGCGGTAGAACTTCTTAAGAACAATAAAGAAGTTTTGGACTTTTATCATTCGAAATTCAAATATATTATGGTGGATGAATATCAGGACACTAATAAAGCGCAATATGAACTTGTAAGACTTTTAGTAGATAAAAATGAAAATATATGTGTAGTTGGAGATGATGACCAATGCATCTACGCTTGGAGAGGCGCGGATGTCACCAATATCTTAGATTTTGAACAAGATTACCCAAGCGCGAAGGTGGTTAAGCTTGAACAAAATTATAGGTCTAAAGGCAATATACTTATGGCAGCTAATGAAGTCATAAAAAATAATTCGCAGAGAAAAGATAAGGCTTTAAGGACTGAAAAAGATCTAGGAGAAAAAATAAATTTATATAGAGCTTTTTCAGATAGAGACGAGGCTAATTTTGTAGCAAATCAGATTAAAACAATTATGAAGGAAGAAAATAGGAGCTACAAGGATTTTGCTATTTTATATAGGATGAATTCCCAATCTCGTATTTTCGAGGAAAGTTTCAGAAAAAATTTAATTCCCTATAAAATAGTAGGAGGATTAAAGTTCTATGATAGAAAAGAAATAAAGGATATAATGGCATATTTAAAAGTTATAAATAATCCTCTTGATGATATTGCTTTAAAAAGGATTATAAACGTACCTAAAAGAAATATAGGTGACGCAACTATAGAAAAGGTCCAAGAATTTGCTACTAGTATAGAGCAATGCTTGTATAGTGCGGTTCTAGATGTAGATACAATACCAACACTTACAACTAGAAATATATCATCTATAACTAAATTTGTTAGCCTTATGAATAGTTTTATGGCTAAGAATGAAGAAATACCTGTGTCTGAACTTATTAAGTCTATTTTAGATGATACAGGATATTTAAAACATTTAGAAAATTCTAAGGAACCAGAGGATGAGAGTAGGGTCCAAAATATAAAGGAATTAGTATCGGACGCTGTAGAATTTGAAAAAACCTCAGAAGATAAATCATTATTAACTTTTTTAGAAGGGGTAAGTTTAGGGTCAACAACTGATGACCCGGATGAAACTATTGAAACTGCGGGAATGATGACGGTGCATAGTGCAAAAGGGTTAGAATTTCCAGTAGTATTTATGGTAGGTATGGAAAATGGATTATTCCCAGGTCTGTCTTCTATAAACAACCCTACTGAAATGGAAGAATCAAGGCGTCTATGTTATGTTGCTATAACAAGAGCAGAAGAGAAGCTTTATATAAGTTCGGCTGAGAGTAGAATGGTGTTTGGAAGAATTGTTGGATATCCACCTTCCGATTTTATAAGTGAAATTTCTCCGAATTTAAAAGAAATTGTTATGGGAGCTAATAATAGGACTGTGGAAGTGTTAAGAAGAAAGAAAACTAAAGCTCCAGCAGCTTATAATCCTCATGGGCTTTTAAGTCATACTGCTACAGAAAATAAAACATCTGTAAATGATTACCTTTCAGTTACGGCGCAAGAAAATAGTTTAGGACAGCAAACCGAAGCGACTGTAGGTAGAAAAGTAAGACATAGTAAATTTGGAATAGGTACCATTGTGTCAATTTCGAATTCTGGTGGAGATGCTTTAGTTTCAATAGCCTTTGATAATATGGGAATAAAAAAATTGATATTAAATAAAGCACCTATAGAAATGTTATAGGTAATATTGGGTAGAATAACTAGTGAGTATGCTAGTTATTTTATTTGTATAAGTAAAATTAGTGTTTATATTTTGTGGGAAAGGGTGTAATTTATGGATAAAAGTGAAGGAATGCAGTCTAAGTCCTTAAGCATTATGAATGTAGAAGATAGAGTTAACGAAATTAAAAAGATAATTAAATACCATAGTGATAGATATTACAACGAAAATAATCCCAAGATATCAGATTATGAATACGATACATTAATGCTTAATCTTAAAGCAATGGAGAAAACATATCCAGAACTTATCACCATAGATTCCCCAACTCAAACTGTAGGTGGAAATGCTAAAAGAAAAGCTGGGGTATTAGTAAAACATAATGTCCCAATGCTCAGTTTGCAAGACGTATTTACAAAAGAAGATGTCTACACATATGTAAATAAAAAGATTGAAGAACTAGAGGGACCAACCTTTGTTGTTGAACTTAAAATAGATGGTTTGTCAATGTCGCTGCGCTATGTAGATGGTAAATTAACTGTAGCCGTGACTAGAGGGGATGGAATAATTCAAGGTGAGGATGTTACTGAGAATGCTAAAGTAATTGCAGACGTTGTAAAAAAACTTAAAGATCCTATTCCTTACCTTGAAATTCGTGGTGAAGTATATATGTCGACAGCAGCCTTTAATAAGGTTAATGAACAGCAGGAGTTATTAGAAAAAAAGATATTTGCCAATCCAAGGAACTGTGCTGCGGGTACTTTAAGACAGCTGGATAGCAAAATAATAAAGCAAAGGCAACTATCTCTATTTATTTTTAATGTTCAAGATGCAAAGGGAATTCAATTTGAAACACATACTGAAAGTTATGAATGGTTAAAAAAACAAGGTGTAAAAGTTATTGAGAATTATGTGAAATGTAAAACAGCTGATGAAGTGTGGAATGCTATTGAGTCTATAGGAGAGCAAAGAGGCAACTTAGCATATGACATTGATGGAGTTGTTATAAAAATTGATAACTTGCAAGATAGAAAAGAACTTGGAAATACTTCGAAATTTCCTAAATGGGCTATAGCTTATAAATTCCCTCCAGAAGAAAAAGAAACAAAATTAATCGATATTGAAGTATCAGTAGGGAGAACCGGAAGAATTACTCCTACAGCAATATTTGAGCCAATACGTTTATGTGGAACATCTGTATCTAGGGCAATCCTCCATAACCAAGATTTTATTGATGATTTAGATATTAGAATTGGAGATACAATAGTTGTATATAAATCAGGAGAGATTATCCCAAAAATTAAGTATGTAGTGAAAGAAAAACGTGCTTACGAATTAAATAGATTTACAATTCCTGGCATTTGCCCTGTATGTGGGACACCAACTGTACGTGAAAAAGATACAGCTGACATAAAATGTACTAACCCTAATTGTTTGGCCCAATTAGAAAGACACATAATTAATTTTGTTGGTCGGAATGCTATGGATATAAAAGGTTTTGGGGAAGCATATATCAAGGAACTTATACGTTTGGAATATATTAAAAATATTGCGGATGTATATTCACTTTTTAATTACCGAGAGGAACTTATAAATCAGGGGATAATAGGGAAAGAAAAGAATACGGATAAGTTGCTAGAAGCTATAAATAAATCAAAGAATAATGAAGCTCAAAAACTGCTTACGGGCCTTGGAATTCCTAATGTTGGAAAGGTAGCAGCAAAAAGTATAATGAAAAATTACAAATCTATTGAAGATTTAAAAAATACTTCTTTGGAAGAATTGCAAAACGTTTCTGATATAGGTGAAATAAGTGCCTTATGTATACTAAAGTTTTTTGAGGATGATAAAAACCGAGAAATAATTGATAGGTTAAAACATTATGGTGTAAATATGGCTGTAGAAGAGTCAAGTCAGGTCGATATTGTGTTTAATGGGTTAACTTTTGTTGTAACTGGTACACTGACTTCTATGGGGCGAGATGAGGCTACAGTTATGATAGAAAAGCATGGTGGGAAAGTAGCAAGTTCTGTATCCAGTAAAACTAATTATGTGTTAGCTGGAGAGAATGCAGGGAGTAAGCTTACAAAAGCACAAAAGCTTGGAATAACAGTTATAACTGAAGAGGAACTTGCAAATATGTTAAAATAGTTAAAGACGTACAAAAAGAGCATCGAGTTAATCGATGCTCTTTTTAATGCGTCATAAAGTAGACGTTTTTTATGTTATGATTCTAATATTTCTTTTCCGTTAGGTTTAAAAGTATTTGTTATTTTAACATTATCTTTAGCACATTCTTTATTTTCATGGGTTACTGATAATTTAGAGGTGTTTTGTATAAGTTTCTCCATTAAATAATTTTTATATCTTAACTGGTTATATATTTTAATTAAAAGAATAAAACCCCATATTCCTATAAACATAAAAGTTAACATGGTAAGTATAGCCATTATTTGAATAGTTATGATTAACATAGAACCCCCCTTATACACTTTTAATCACATAAATTATGTAATTAGATAAATATAGTATAACATAATTAAACCACAAAAAGCTAAGCTGTTTTCAATGATTTTATTATATTATTGATTATTTCATATATAAGAAGTCAATACTTTGAGTAGTGTGAAAGTAGGAGGTATGTATGAAAAAATTATTATGTATAATGTTAATATTTATGATGATGTTAACAAGTGGATGTGTTGAAAAGAAAGTGAAACCTTCAACTTCTAGAAAATACTTGGTTTATAATTTAGGGGAGTTACCACCTGATTTGTCTATGGCGGATAATGATGATGCACGACAAAAAGATTTGTTATTAGCGTTATTTGAGGGTTTAGTTCGAGAAGATAAATATGGAGTAATAGTCCCTGCTATGGCAGAAAAATATGATATTACAGAGGATAAAATAGGATATACCTTTAAATTAAGAGAAAATATCCATTATAGTGATGGGACTGTAATAAAAGCTAGAGATTTTGTAAAGTTTTTTCTCGATACACTATTAGAAAAAAATAATATTTATGCTAAAGAGTTATATTGTATATTTGGAGCTGAGGAGTTTAGTATGGGTAAAGTAAATGTTGATGGAGTTGCTATTGTAGCAAAGGATGATTTAACCTTAGAAATAAGGCTAAATAGCCCTAATGATTATTTTTTAAACATTCTTAGTAATCCAGTTTTTACTTTAAGGGAAAATAATTTAAATTTAAAAAACTGGAAAGATAATTATGAAGAAATTAAATATAGTGGCCCATTTATTATAAAAGATGTAAATCAAGAGGCCGAGATAACTTTACGTAAAAATGAGGATTACTGGAGAGCTAAAGAGATTGTTAGTAATGAAATGCTCTTTACTTCCATAAAAGATGAGGAGAAAGCTTTAGCAGATTTTGAAACTGCTGAGATTACTTCTACATCAAAAATTGATGTATTTGTAAGTCCGCCAATAAGTGAGGTGATTTCCCTTAGTATGGAAAACAAAACTGAAGTAATACCATCACAGAGCATGTATTATCTGATATTTAATTTAAAAACTAAAAATGAAGCGGATAAAGAAGATATATTAGATTTGAATTTTAGAAATGCAATTAGCTCTACAATAGATAGGGAACTGATTATACAAACTATATCAAAAGATTTAGCGGTTCCAGCTATAAACTACACACAGTTTAGTGGGGTGGATGTAGATAACAGTAAATTGATTTTTAATGTGTTTGGAAATAGAGATAAAGGGAAAGAGTATTTAAAAAACAGTACTTTTGATAAAAAGAAATTAACTATGATTTATGAAAGTGAAAACTTTGATGCTAAGATAAGCAAGGAAATAGCCAAATACATTGATGATAATTTAAATATAGATGTAGTTTGCACTGGATATGAAAAAGATGAGCTTCAAAGGGTGCTTGCGAATGGCAATTATGATATAGTATTTTCGAAAATTGACGATGAGTATGGGGATATTTATAAATTTTTTAGTAGATGGACATCAAATTCATCATATAATATTTATGGATATAATAATTTAGAATATGATAAAATTATTGGAAATGCAATTATGGAGAATAATAATAAGAATAAAATAGAGATGTATAAAGAGGCACAACAAACATTGGCGAAAGATTTGCCATGCATACCTGTATACATTGGAAATACCGTTATATGCAAAAGAGAGAATATTAAAGATATATATACCACTAAAAATGGAAATTTAGTATTTGATTATGCTTATAAGGAGGAAGGGACTACTGCTAAGTAATCCCTTAATAGACTTAATGTTATTTGTTTCGGAAAAATATTGTTAAAAAGAATATAAACATATTTTTGCTACTATCAAAAGAGGATTTACTTTGCTTAAAGCTCTCCTTTTTTTTGTTATATACAATGTTTTTAATGTATATTGAGGCGAGTTCATTATTTTCAGGTGCTGGTATACTAGGCATTCTGAAATCTTCATCTCCTATCAAATCTTCTGATTTTAATGAAGAATTTCTGTAATGTTCCACATTATCTAAAGAAGGAACATCTGGCCAACTTAAAACCAAACCTGAATCTAAAATTTGGTTCTTGAAAATATCTTGAAGCATGGAAGAATTATCTTCCATATTATTAAAATCAGAATATAGCATTAGGCTGTACATGTATAGTAGTATTTCATCACAAGTATAAGTTATTTCTTTATCATTACTTTCTTTTAGGATAATGCCTTTATTACTTTCATATAATTTTGTAAGCTTTTCATATAAATCGTCACTAGTTTCTTTAAATTTGTGAAAGTGAGTATTATTATACATAAGCATACAATTTATAAAAAGCATACAGGAATAATCCAATTTAGCGTTAATTATTATAGATGGTTTAGCGTTATATTGTTCCATTAGCAAATCTGAAAAATCTTTTAATAAATCTTCGCATTGTTCAAGGCCGGAGTACTTGTAAAAAACATTTAAGGCGAGACATATCTTATTAAGTTCTTCAAAGGAGGAATTATAAATTTCTTCTTTATATTGAACAAACATATTTAAGATATCTAGAGCGAATTTTTTGTATTCATCCTCGTGTTTGCTTTTGTCATAAGAAGAATATTTGTAGTAAGCTGCCATCATAAATGCTTGATCAGAAAATTTGAATTTATTGTTTTTGTCTTCAAAGTTAAATTCTTGGTTTAGAGGGTCGGTTAAATCTTTTTTATCAACAAACAGACCATCTTTGTTTCGGAAATAGGAAGCATAAAATTCTAGTTGTTCTTTGCAAAGTTTAAGGTACGTAGAGCTTAGAGCATATTTATTATCGTCAATGTCTTTAAAGCTACTATAATAGTCCGCCATTTCTAATAGAGATAAGGTCATGAATGCATTACTATTAATTGTTATTTCTTTTTTTACTTTGTTTTCATTCCAGGTTAACATACCCTCCTGAGATTTTAATTTAGCATCTGCTTTTTTATAAATACATAAGAGTGGAGAATTTAAACTAATTGTGTTAATATCAATCTTAGAAAAGGATTTAGATTTCAAATCACGCGCGGGAATATATATTCCACATTTTGACCCAAAAACTATATCTTTTAATGATTCTTTTGATAAGTAGAAAAATTGATTTTTTATGTTTTTTTTGTTTAATGTATTGGTTCTTAAAAAAGGTCCTATAAATTTCAAAATATCACCACCATATATTAGTCCTTATATAAATAATATGATTTGATTTGTTAAAATGTGCTAGTTTTATTAAATTAGAGAGGAAGAATTTAAATGAAAGTTGGAAAACTTAATTGGGATGATTTAAAACAAATAATTGACGGCAATAAAAGTGTTGTACGTTCGGATGTAAGAATTAGAAGCGGAATAGGAGAAGACTGCAGTGTCATAAATTTTGGTGAGTATGAATGCATCGTTTCTACAGACCCAATAACGGGAGCAGATATAAATATAGGTAAAATTGCAGTTAATATAAATTGCAATGACATAGCTTCTTGTGGAGTTGAGCCTGTGGGTATTTTGGTTACAATTCTAGTACCACCAACTGCTACTCTTCAAGATATAAAAAATATAATGGCAGAAATAGATGAAGAGACCAAGAAACACAATGTGGAAATATTAGGTGGGCACACTGAGGTTACAGAGGCTGTTAATAGAATAGTAGTTTCATGCACTGCCATAGGTAAAGGGAAAAAAGGGTGTGCAGTAGCAACTTCAGGAGCGAAGATAGGTGATGATATTGTTGTTACCAAATTACTTTGCATGGAGGGAACTTCAATTATAGTAAATGATCATTTACATAAGCTATGTGATGTATTAACTCCTAAAGAGATAGAAATAGCAAAAGACTATGTAAATAGTATTAGTGTGGTTAATGAAGGCCTTATAGCAGGAGAGTTTGGAGTTAATGCAATGCATGATATAACAGAAGGGGGAGTGCTAGGAGCACTCTGGGAGGTAGCAGAAGCTAGTAATTTAGGATTTAAGGTATACAATAATAAAATGCCAATTAGTGATATAACATATAAAATATGTGAAAAACTTCATATTGATCCTCTGAAATTCATATCATCGGGAAGTATGTTAATAACAGTTACTAGTGGTAAAGAGTTAGTAGATAAATTAAATAGTAAAGGCATAAAGTCTACGATAATAGGAAACATCACTGAGGCTAGAGGTATACTCGTAACCGAAAATACTGAAAGAGATGTTTTACCACCTACTAGAGATGAGTTATTTAGTATATAACCATTATATGCAAAAAGAGAGGTAGGTTAATAATGAAGAAATTAATAGTTGCCAGCAATAATGGACATAAAATTATAGAGATAAAACAAATATTATCACAATTTCCTTTTGAGGTGTTATCTTTAAAAGAAGCTAATATCAATATCGATGTAGAGGAAACAGGAACTACATTTATGGAAAATGCAGAAATAAAGGCTAGTGAGATTTTTAAAATAGCCCATGGGGATATGGTACTTGCGGATGATTCAGGATTATCAGTAGAGATTTTAAATGGAGCTCCAGGTATTTTTTCAGCAAGGTTTGCAGGAGAACATGGAAATACTAGTGAAAATAATAATAAATTACTATCTCTTTTGGATGGTAAAAGAGAAGAACAGCGAAAAGCTAAATTTATTTGTGCAATGGTACTTATAATAAATCAAAATCAAATAGTAAAAGTGCAAGGGGAAACTGAAGGGATAATAACAGCTGAATTTAGAGGAGAAGAAGGATTTGGATATGATCCCTTATTCTTTGTAAAAGAAGCAAGTAAAACTTTTGCTCAAATGGGCCCAGAAGAAAAAAATGCTATTAGTCACAGGGGAAGAGCGCTAAGTAAATTAAAAAGCGAGCTAGAAAGATTAATATAAAAAATGTAATATTTTATTGAAGGACAAGGTGGTTTTTAATGCGCATAGGTGTTATAAGTGATACACATAGAAATGATAGCAGTATAGAGCTGCTAGGAGAGAAAATAAAGGCAGTGGACGTGCTAATCCACTTAGGTGATAATGTAGATGATATATCAATTATAAAGAGGCATTACAAGGGTAAAATAATTAATGTAAAAGGTAATTGTGATTTTTCCACTAAAACACCATATGATCGGGTAGAAGATATTGCTGGGATAAAGATTTTTTTAACTCATGGTCATAAATATAGTGTAAAAGAAAATTTGCACAAATTAAGATATAAGGCATTAGAAACAGGGGCTAACATAGTTTTATATGGGCACACTCATATTGCAAAAATAGATTTTGAAGAGGGCATATGGTATATAAATCCTGGTAGTGCATCTGAGCCAAGAGATGGAGCGCGGAGTTTTGCTATTATTAATATTGATGGAGGGGTCATAAATCCAACTTTAACAAGATTTTAGTATAGGTTAATACCGTGGGACAATTTATTGCAATATTCAACAGGAAAACTTTAAAAAAAGTATTGACGTATTAGCATATATGGTGTAGAATAATCCATGTCGTCACAAAAAAACAATCATTTTAAATCTTTGTGAGGTCAAAGTTAATTTGGAACATTAAACATTATAATATGAAGGTTTAATGTATATCGGGGTGTAGCGCAGCTGGGAGCGCGCGTGGTTTGGGACCATGAGGTCGCAGGTTCAATCCCTGTCACCCCGACCACTAAAAATTAACATGCGGGTATAACTCAATGGTAGAGTGTTAGCCTTCCAAGCTAATTACGAGGGTTCGATTCCCTCTACCCGCTCCAAATATGTTTATGCATATTAATATACATACGTGTCTTTAGCTCAGTTGGATAGAGCAACGCCCTTCTAAGGCGTGGGCCGGGGGTTCGAATCCCTTAAGACACACCATATGGTGGGAGTAGTTCAGTTGGTAGAGCGCCAGATTGTGATTCTGGTTGTCGTGGGTTC
>NZ_JAENWM010000158.1 GCF_016650035.1 Clostridium sp. | reverse complement strand
GTATAAATCCCAATTGCGATTCCTTAAGCCCTTGACCTACATTTATTGGAGATATGTATATTTTATGAGCTCCTATAAGCTTAAAGCCAATTACAATTGCACATGAATATAACAATGATAAAGTATTTATTTTCACTTCTGATTTTAGATGGGCTATCTTGTCAAATATTTTAGTGATATTTTGTATTACATCCTTTTTTAATGAGCTTTTTTCTATTACAAGTCTTGCATAATCTAAATTTCTAATTTTATCTATTTCTTCTGATATTATTTCAACTCTAGAACCTTCAATCTTAAATTCAAATTTAATATGTAACTCCACAAGTTCCTTTTTAAGTTCTTGCATGCTTATTCCAGCATCTATGAGGGCTCCTAAAATCATTTGTTCTGATACTCCACAAAAACATTGTAAATATGCTACCTTCATTTACCATTCACCACCATACTTTGTTCTACATTAGAGAACAACGTTTTATTTTATATTATAAATGATTCTATTATATTATGTCAAGCTTAGATAGTAATATTCGATTTAAATATAAAAGATTGTTAAGTGTCGGGCTCTATATTTTTAAATTTGTCTCACATATACTCGGACAAAATTAATATAAGTGCTTAAAGTTAATATTTTTTTAAGTTGGAGGTAAACCTATGTGGAATAATTTGATACTTTTTGTATTTAGTAAAGTTAGAAATTTATAAGGATAGACATAAGCCCCTAATTTAACTATACTTGACAATTAATAATAAACAAATTACACTAAAATTAGTCACGAAGGCTTATATTTACTTTGAGAGTAACTTACTTAAAATAAAACGACCACGAAGGTTAAAAACATTGTTTATACAATGTCTTAATTTTGGTGGTTTTTTGCTTTGTCATAGTCATTTCTTACTAAATAATGATAGGAGGGTTGGGGTTACTTTTACTATCTTAATAATTTTCACAATAACTTTTATGAAACAGAACTGTTTACTAATGTATTTGGTACTGAGAAGTGTTTATACATAAAAAATGAAATGGAGTGAATAAAAATGAAAATACTTTATTATGATTGTTTTTCAGGTATTAGTGGGGATATGAATTTAGGAGCATTGCTAGAGTTAGGTATAGATAAAAAATATTTAGTAGAAGAATTAAAAAAATTAAGTCTAAATGGGTATGAAATAAAAGTATCTAAAGACAGTAGAAAAGGAATAGTGGGCACTAAAGTAGATGTGATTTTACAAGATCAGCATAATGAACATGAAGATGAGCATGAACATGATCATTCTTCAGTAGAACATCATCATGTTCATGCTACAGTAGAACAACATGATCATAGAAATATTAAAGATATACAAGAAATTATAGAACATAGTGAGTTAAGTTCTAAAGTTAAAGAATTAAGTTTAAAAATGTTTATGAAGGTTGCAGAGGCTGAAGCAAAGGTTCATGGAAAACCCTTGTATGAAGTGCATTTTCATGAGGTAGGGGCAGTAGATTCTATTGTGGATATAGTAGGAGCTGCTATTTGTATAAGTTATTTAAATGTTGATAAAATAATGAGTTCATCCGTCGAACTTGGTGGTGGTTTTGTTAAGTGTGCTCATGGGATTATTCCAGTGCCAGCACCTGCTACTTTGGAAATCTTAATGGGAATTCCAGTAAAATATGGAGCTGTACCATTTGAAACAACAACACCTACAGGAGCAGCAATTTTAGCGGCTAATGTTGATGAATTTAAAGAAGATAATAATTTTATTGTAAATAAGATTGGCTATGGTATAGGTGACAGAGATACTGTAATTCCGAATGTACTAAGAGTTATGTTAGTAGAAGAGAATAATTTATCTGATACATCTAAGGGAAAAAGCGAAGATGATTCATTTGAAGAAATTGTGGAATGTAATATAGACGACATGAATCCAGAGTTATATGGACACATAATTGACAAACTTTTTACTGAAGGCGCTTTGGATGTATATTTAACCCCAATTATAATGAAAAAAGGTAGACCCGGTGTAAAAATAAGTATTTTGTGTAAGGAAAATAAATTAGAAAATATGAAAGAAATATTGTTTAAGGAAACAACTACCTTTGGAATAAGAAATTTTAAAGTACAGAAAACAATGCTTGAAAGGAAATTTGTAAAAACAAATACTTCTTATGGACAAGTTAATGTGCAAGATGCTTACTATAAAGGTGAAAAAATAAAAAGCAAAGTAGAGTATGAAGAATGTAAAACAATAGCTGACAACAGAGAAATACCTGTAAGAGAAGTATATGATAATATAAAAAATGAGCTCTAATAATATAATTTGTATAGAAAAGAAGATAACTAATTGTAAACGCATCCGCTTATTTATATTTTATATTGGAGGTAAACATGTTAAAAGAAAAATATGATAATTTAAAAAATCATATAAAAAATATTGGTAGTGTTGTTGCATTTTCAGGAGGGGTGGATAGTACATTATTACTGAAAGTTTGTAGTGATGTACTAAAAGAAAATGTGCTAGCGATGATGGTAATAGCGCCTTATACACCAAAATGGGAAGTTGAAGTAGCTAAAGTTTTGATAAAAGAATTTGGAGTTAAATACAAGTTCATTAAAGTAGAAATGATTGAAGAAATAAGATTTAGCCCAAGGAATAGATGTTACATTTGTAAAAATGATATATTTACTAAAATAAAAGAAGAAGCTAAAGCCGAGGGGATATATAATATTTTAGATGGGACTAATTTTGATGATATTAAAGATTATAGGCCAGGCATAAAGGCATTAGAGGAATTAAATATAATAAGTCCTTTTTTTGTAAATGAATTTACAAAGATAGATATAAGAAATTTATCAAAACAACTTAACTTGAAAACTTGGAATAAGCCTGCCTATGCATGTCTTTTGTCAAGGATACCTTATGGACAAGAAGTAATTGAGCGTGAGCTTGAAAGAATAGAGGCTGCAGAGGTATACCTTATGGGATTAGGTTTTATTGGAGTTAGAGTAAGAAATCATGCGGGTTTAGCAAGAATTGAGATATCAAAGAAATATTTTGTTGATATTCTAAATAAAAAGAAATTAGAGAAAATTTCAGTTAAGCTTAAAGAGTTCGGGTTTAAATATGTGACATTAGACTTAGAAGGATATAAGATGGGAAGTTTAAATTAAAGGAGGTTTGAAGTATATGAATTCAGTAGAAATGAAAGGTTTTCTTAAATCTATAAAAAATGGCGATATATCTGTTGAAGACGGTATAGATAAATTAAAAGGTTTGTCATCTTCAGATTTGGGATTTGCAAAAATAGATAATAATAGAGAACTTAGAGTTGGTTACCCAGAAGTTATATATTGTGAAGGGAAAACTGTTGAGCAAATAAAAGGTATAGTTAGTGTAATGCTTACTAAGAATGTAAATATTCTTGGGACAAGAGCCTCTAGAGTAATGTATGAAGGGGTTAAAGAATTATATGATGGCGTTGAATACAATGAACTTGCAAGAACCATTATAATTAGAAAAAAAGAGAATAAAATTCAAAGTACATATATCGCATTAGTATCAGGCGGAACTTCTGATATACCAGTAGCAGAAGAAGCTGCAATTACAGCTGAATTTTATGGAAATAAAGTTGAAAGAATTTATGATGTAGGAGTTGCAGGTATTCATAGGTTATTTGAAAATTTAGATGTTATTAGTGGTGCTAGGGTGGTTATTACTGTGGCGGGTATGGAAGGTGCTTTAACTAGTGTGGTTGGGGGTTTGGTGGACAAACCTGTTATAGCTGTTCCAACTAGTGTAGGCTATGGAGCTAGTTTTAAAGGCCTTGCTGCACTATTATCTATGCTAAACAGTTGTTCTAGTGGGGTTAGCGTTGTTAATATTGATAATGGTTTCGGAGCAGGATATTTAGCATCAATGATAAATAGAATAGGCGAAATTGAGTAAAAAATAAGCATATTTTATAAGATATTACAAAAATTCTAAAATTATAAGGGGAAATAAGACTTAATGAAAGTGAAGAGAAAGCAGACCGCGCTGCAGAGTTAGTTATTGCTAATAAAAAGTTAGAGAATGAAATAAATATACGTATAGAAATGGAGAAAAAAATTAAAAATCTAGCTTATTATGATTATTTAACAGGTTTACCAAATAAAAGATTATTTAATGATAGATTAAAT
>NZ_JAENWM010000006.1 GCF_016650035.1 Clostridium sp. | reverse complement strand
GTCTACGGCTTTTTTAAAATAATGTGTAAAAAAGTCTTTTTGTTATGCCTATAATTAATTTGAGTATAATTCGTTATCCAGATACATATTATTATTTCCTAAATGTGGATATTGTTAATTATTGTTTTCCGACTATACTCAGTAATACACACGTAACACACGAAATCTCTCAATTAAATAATAAATAATTGTATTTTACTTATAATTAATGTATTTTAAGTATATCATTCCTCTTATTATATTGGTCCTCAAATTTTATATTGTTCTGCCTTAAATAGTTTATGATTTATGGCATTTGACAACAAAAATTTATAGTATTATAATATAATTATCTTATAACAAATAAAAAAACGAGGTGTTAATATATGGCTGATTGTGAAAGTTGTCCATCAAATGATGGGTGTGACAGTAAAGAAACCTGTGGCATAAAAAATAATTCATTAAATAAAGTTAAAAATATTATCGGAGTCATGAGTGGTAAAGGTGGTGTTGGTAAATCAACAATATCTGCTCTTATTGCACATGAACTTAATAAGAAGGGCTATAAGGTTGGACTTATGGATTCAGATATTACAGGCCCAAGTATACCAAGACTTTTAGGTATTAAAGATGTGAAACCTGTAATGAGTGAATCTGGTATTTTGCCAGTTAGAACTCCTGAGGGTATTGATGTTATTTCAATGAATCTTCTTGTAGAAAATGAAGATGATCCAGTTATTTGGAGAGGGCCAGCAGTTTCTGGAGTTGTTACGCAGTTTTGGACTGATGTTATATGGGGAGAACTTGATTATTTAATTATAGATATGCCTCCTGGCACAGGTGACGTTGCATTAACCGTAATGCAATCAATACCAATTACAGGCATAGTAATGGTTTCAACGCCACAAGACATGGTATCTATGATTGTTGGAAAAGCAATAAATATGGCACGTAAGCTTAACATAAATATACTTGGATTAATTGAGAATATGAGTTATATTATTTGTCCTGGATGTAGTGAGAAAATAAAATTCTTTGAATCAGATAACATAGACGAATTCCTAGATAAAAACGGACTAGATTTGCTGGGAGAAATTCCGATGTGTAAGGAAATTGTTAATATCTCCAACAAAGGTGAATACAAACTAAATCCTGAATTAAATGAAATAGCAGAAAACATTGTTGTTAATATTATTAATAAAGCACATAAAAATAAATAAAATCGGAGGTAATACATATGAAAATAGCAATACCTAATAATGGTAGTATGGTAAATCAACATTTTGGAATGAGCAAAAGTTTTGTTATTGCAACTATAGAAGATAAAAAAATTATGAATATTGAAGAAATATCTTCAGCTGAACTTGCGCATAACCATCAGGGACTTTCAAACTTACTTGCAGAAAAAGGTGCAACAATAGTTATCACTGGAGGAATTGGTGAAGGTGCAGTTAACGGCTTAAACCAAAATGGGCTTAAAGTAATAAAAGGAGCCTCTGGAGAATACGAAAATGTTCTTCTTGAATATATTAATGGAACCTTAGAAGATAAAAATGTAGTTTGTAATCATCATGGTGAACATCATCATCAATAAAAAAAAGGAGCAAATGCTCCTTTATTTTTTTAGATTCCCATTAAATCCTGATAACCCATGACTCATATGATATATTGGACCAAATTTATTTTTCAATAATATATTTACCGCTTTAGGACTTCTACTGCCTGTTGCACAGTGCACTAACATTGGTTTGCCACGGAATTTCTCTAGTTCTGCAATCCTTGAGGCAATTTCAGAAACAGGCATTAATTTAGATTTATTTATATGCCCTCCTTGGTACTCACCCTTAGTTCTAACATCAATAATAACAAGATCTTTGTTATCTCTAATAAGCTTAGTTACGCCATCTCCAGAAACATTCTCTACATTCTTATTAAATTTAATCATTATTCTTGGATAAAACATATATGCTATCATAACAATAGCTAATACCGTAAATATATTACTCATATTTTTTCTCCTTTTAATTTTATATTTTAATATTTATTACAACTAAATATTTTATATTTAACATTTAAAAAATCATTTATTATGTACCCCCTGTAGGTATATGATATCATTAATATTCAATAAATGCAATATGAAATTTTATTCTTCACAGAAAGTCTTTTGATTATTTATTTATTATGTTATCATAGAATCTATAAAGAAGGTGTTTTTTTGTATAAATCACCATACAACAAGCGAATAATATTAATTTTACTTTTACCTTTAGGTATTATTCTTACTCAAATGTCTAGAATTATCCCCGGTTTTATTGAAAAATTCTATTCCTCATTTTTTTATAAGATAATTGCTAATATATTAAGCGCATTGACTAGATTTTTACCCTTTTCTCTTGCAGAACTTATAATTGTATCCTTTGCAGTTTTCACATTATGGTATATTTTGAAAACAGTTGTAGAATTATATAAATGCAAAAATAGAAGATTAAAAATTCTAAAAAATACTGTTTTAAATATATTTGCTACACTAGGACTAATATATTTTTCGTTTCAAATCTTGTGGGGATTCAATTATCAAAGACTTACACTAAATAAAATATTTGAATTAAATGTACGAAAGTCGTCCTCAAATGAGCTTGCACTACTTTGTGAAAGCCTTGTAGATAGAACGAATACTTTAAGACAAAAAATAAATGAAGATCAATCTGGCGTAATGGAACTTCCTTATAATAAAAAATATATATTGAAAACCGCTCATTTAGGCTATGATAGTGCTTCACTACAATATACTAAATTAAAGGGTAACTATGGAACACCTAAGGCTATACTACTCTCTACTCCAATGTGCTATACAGGAATTACAGGTTTTTATTTTCCTTTCACAAATGAAGCAAATATTAACATAGCAGAACCAGTTTCGTTCCTTCCATTTACCACAACTCATGAGATGGCACATCAACTGGGATTTGCTAAAGAAGATGAAGCAAATTATATTTCATATATAGCCTGCATAAATCATCCTGATGTAAATTTTCAGTATTCAGGAACCCTTGCAGCCTTATCTTATTCAATTAGTGCATTACGAAAAGATAATCCAGAAATATATAATACAATGATTTTAACCTGCAGTAAAGGTGTACTTAATGATTTAAATTACAGCCACGAATTTTGGGCGAAATACTCTGGTCCTATAGAGAAAATAAATGATAAGATTAATGATACTTACCTTAAATCTCAAAATCAGAAGTCTGGAACAAGGAGCTACGGTGCAATGGTAGACTTACTTCTTGCCGAGTACCGAAAAAAAATGTAAGTAGATTTGTTTACACAAGTCTGCTTACATTTTCTTTATTTTCAACTTATTATCTAACTCTTCTTGCAGACAGATAATCACTTCTTGTTAATATAGATATTTTAACTACATCCCCTGTATGAGGAGCATGTATGTACGAATTATTCCCTACATAAATACCAACGTGATGTGGAGTTCCTGATCCAAAGAACACTAAATCTCCTGGTTGTAAATTTGCCCTTGAAACATATTGTCCATTAGCTATCTGAGCTGAGGTATTTCTACCTGTTGTAACGCCAAAATGTTTATATACATATTGAACAAATCCAGAGCAATCAAAAGAATTAGGCCCTGTGGCTGCCCACTCATAAGGTGTTCCAAGGAAAGTTTTAGCATAAGCTATTACTGCAGCATTTGAGCTAACTGAGGAAGTTGCCTTTGGCTCACTCACTTCTTTTTTTATTACCACAGGAGGTTCAACCTTTGGTTCAACACTTATTTCAGATTTTGCTTCATTTTGAACAAAATCACCTGTACTACCTCTTGATATGGAAGTTTGTTGAGCTTTTTTAGCCACTATTGCCAAATCATAATTAGCTGCTTTTATTGATTCTTCTTCAATTTCATTCATGGTACTACCTAATAAAGCCTGTGTTTGTGTTATTTCATTCTTATGTAATTCTTCTTGTTTCTTAGCTTCTGCTATCAATGTATGTTGTTCATTTTGTTTAGTATTAAGCTTGTCCAATTTATTTTCATTAACAGCTTTTAGGGTTAACAACCTTGTTTTATTATCATTAAGAACATTCTTTTTGATTTCAATAATTTTCTTTTTCTCATTTAAATCACTAATAACTTTATTATCATATTCTACAATTTTTTTAACATTTTCTACTCTTGAAATAAGGTCATCAATTCCATCCGCGCTAAGTAAAATCTCCAAATAGTTATCTGTTCCATTTATATACATAACTCTCATTCTTTGATTAAATAACTCTTCTTCATCCTTTATATTGTTTTCAGAAATAGTTATGTCTTTTGTGTTTTGCTCTATATTTTTTTCAGTATCATTTATCTCATATTTTGCTTTATCTATTTCAGTGTAAATTTCACCAATATCAGAATCTAACATCTCAATGGACATCTCTAATTTATCATAATTCTTCTGCAACTCAGCGTATGTACTCTGTTGATTTAAAAGCTGCTCCTTTTGATTATTAAGCTGCTGCGTTAATGTCACTGCTAAAGTTGGCATACTTATTGACATAGCTAGCCCAGTAGCTATAATTAAAGATAATATTTTTCTTCTCATTGTGTTCCCTCCACCTCAAATATTATAAAATCGTCATAAATTTTCACATTACTTTATTTAATAACATTATAGCACTACATTAGGACAAACCTCAATGATAAATTAACAATTCCATTATTTTCTTCTTTTAAATCTATGTCCAGTTTTTTATTACCATAAAAAGCCCTTAATAGTCTTTATAACTTCACCTTTATTCAAAAAGTTTGCTTTAATATATTTATTAAAGAGGTTTGTACCAAAATTATGACAACTAAAAGTTTCCTTTTTTTTACTTTTATTTGATACATCTAAAATTACTTTTTTCAAATCATTAACTGAAACATACCTATCGGCAATATCAATTCTAACGCACTTCTGTATTATAATTCTTAAATTATCATCAATATCCTTATCGTAATTCTCATCAAAAAGGGGCTCTATACCCGTGTATGGGCCCTTACCTTTAAGCATAAAGTATATTAGCATTCCAAGACCGTATATATCTGTTTGCATGCAACTTTTCCCTGACCCATATTGTTCTGGGGCCGCATATCCATTAGAGACAGCACAGGTTATATCTTTCACCGTATCTTCCTTATAAACTTTTGAGATACCAAAATCAATTAAAACAACTTTTCTACTGGAAGTTATAATTATATTGGATGGTTTTAGATCTCGATATATTATAGCTGGGTTCTGATTATGTAAATACCCTACAATATCACATAAATCTAATGTAATTGCACAAATTTCATCCCGATTGATGCTACTACTTCCCTTAACATACTCATCTAGCGTTTGTCCTTCTATGTAATCTTGAACCATGTATAATTTGTTATTTTCATAAAATACATCGATTATTCTCCTAATACCTGAATGATCTAAATTTTTCAAAATGTTAGCTTCGGTTAAAATATTTATATTTTTTGTATCTTTTATTATTTCTTTTATAGCCCAAAGGTTTCCATAGATAATATTTTTGCATAAATAAACTACACCCATGCCACCCTTGCCTAGAATTCTAATTACCTCATATTTTCCGTCCAATAAATGTCCATTATTTAACATAATTCACCTCTTGTATAAATCTATGATAACTTATCCGTATGATCATATACGAATAAATGTAAATTTTAAAGGAGTTTTTTCTAATACAGTCATATTTTATCTAACAAAAAAATATATATAAATATATATGTTTTAATTGTACCAAATTTCAAGTAAACTTACTAGTTTTATAATTTAACTCTTCCAATTTTCTTGAAAATATATAAATTATATTTCTTATAAATTTTAAGTACTATTCTTAAGAGTCTGAATATAATAATACTGTAAAGTAAATTGAGGAGATGACAAATAGTGGCATACAGTGCTAGAGAGTTATTGGCGAGAATAATAAAGTGTGAAGCTGGCGGAGAAGGAGATAATGGAATGAAAGCCGTCGCCTCTGTAGTTATGAACAGAGTCAATGTAGCGGATGGTGAATATCTAAGGTTAGGACAAGGTGATTTAAGAAATATTGTATTCCAGAAAGGGCAATTCGATTGTGCCACCTCTGTACTGAATGGCATGACTAACCCACAAACCATTTGGTCAAGTCCGCCAGAACAGATACATTATGAAATTGCCGATTGGGCTTTAGCTGGTAATAGGCTATATACAACAGGCTCTTCCTTATGGTACTTTAATCCCTTTGCACCAGGTTGCCCTTATTTATTTCCTTTTAATGGTAGCGGAACCTATCAAGTTAGTGTAGCGCAGCATTGCTTTTACAACCCTACAGCAAAATATTTTTTAACCTAATTAAAAATCATTAATAACAAACATCTAGATACTAAATATAATTTTTTAAGGAGGATTTTTTATGTTTATAGCACCACCTAACAATTTTAATGGTTCACCAATGTGGAACACTGATTCTATGTTTTCTGAGCCTCCAATGATGCCTCTTCCAAATTTTGATATGCCCTATGATACAAGACAAAACCCTATGCCTTCAATTCCTCAAGGTAGCCAGGACTTTGAAATTGCGCCAGTTCCTCCAGTAGTAAATAATCCACTTTATAATCAAGGTTGGTTAACCACACAAATAGGTAAATATGTAAAAATAGAATTTTTAATTGGAACTAGTATGTGGGTTGATAGAGAAGGCATTTTACAAGAAGTTGGAATTAGTTATGTCGTTATTAAGGAAACTGGTTCAAATGATATAATAATGTGTGATATATACTCCATTAAATTTGTAAGAGTTTTTGAAAATCAAGCTTCTAAATGTAGAACACACGATAAAAAATAAAATACATTTTAATATTTAAAGTCACAAAAACATATATATTTACTACTATAATAAAAACTCTTATGTTTAAATAAAACGGGTCCTATATGATAGACACTAAAAAAGTCTATTCATATAGGATCTTTTTTTTGAACATATTGAAATCCCAAACAATATATGCAATACTATAATAGTAAACTTGCAAAATATACTTTTTAGAATACTTTCTTTTACCCTAAAATGAATGTTTTCTTTGCACTATATTCATTTATCTAAGATTTATATTTGCGTTGCAAAAAAAATTTCAATTTAATTTTACTTGTTTTTTTAAATAATGTAATATATTTATATATGGGGGGGCTGTTCACATGCAATATAACTTATCAATTGTACAATTACTAGAGATATTAGATACAAACCAAACCCTTAGAGGGGTTAATGCTGATGGCCATAGCGTAGAACTGAGGGGTGAGAGCAAAGAGATAATTCATAGAAAATTTAGGCAAGCTATACAAAAACATATCACACTTAAGGATAGATGGAGAATAATAGAACCTATCCCCTATGAAATAGCTAACGATTTATTTAAAAGGCTAAGAACTATTGAATGTAGATTTGACGACGGTTCAAAAACATTTTACAATAAATTATTGGAGAATGCCCATGTCATTATTGAAAGTGGTCTACCACAATTTAATGACTGCTTATATTATTGCTTAACCTATAATTCAGATGGGTCTGGAGATGGAGAAACAAAATAATAAATGCTCCTAGAAAGTTATATTAACTTTCTAGGAGCATTTATTATTTATTATTTCATTTTTACTACTTCACCATACTTGACTCCAAATGTATCCACAGTTACTTTTTTCATTATTTGATCTTTTATAGGTCTATTGGCAGTAGGACTATCTTGATTTTCATCTCTTGGTGTGTTTACAATTTCATCTGCTATTTCCATCCCCTCTGTAACCTTACCAAATGAGGCATATAGAGCATCTAAATTAGCAGAATCAGCAACCACTATAAAGAATTGTGACCCAGCTGAATCCATACTATTTCCCCCTCTAGCCATGGAAATAACTCCTCTTTCATGCTTTAGTTCATTATTAAAACCATTTTCACTAAACTCTCCAGCTATTGTATAGCCTGGTCCACCCATGCCTGTTCCCTCTGGGTCTCCTCCTTGTACCATAAATCCAGGTATTACTCTATGAAAAATCAGTCCATCATAAAATTTACTATTTATTAGTGAAACAAAATTTCTAACAGTATTCGGTGCAATCTCTGGATACAATTCTATCTTTATAATTGAACCATCTTCCATCTCTATGGTAACCAATGGATTTTTATCATTTGGTCCTTTTTCAGTTTCGATTTTTGGGGTAGGCTCTACTACTACCTCTTCCTTTACGTCAGGAGTTGGTTCAACCTTATTTTCCTGTTTACTCGTACAGCCTGTAGCAAAAACTATAAAAAACGCTGTAAATAATAATATAATTTTTTTCATTTTATGAATGCTCCTTTTATTTTTTATTAAATTTTACTACTTGATTTTAATAATTCCATATTACCTATAAGTGTATACTCAATTCCTTTTGATATGTATATTGTTTCTTCTTCTTTTAATTCAATTTGCTGATTATTAGATTTTATTACTCCTGCTCCAGATATTACAGTATAGCTATGGAAACTTTCATTAACCGTGTCTTCATAATTACCACTTACAATAACTTTTTCTACTTCAAAATATGGTGTCTCTAATTTATGAAAATTATCCATTTTACCGCCACTATTTTTTCCTTCATAATCTATTACATCTAAAGATTTTTCAATATGTAATTCCCTACCACGTCCCCAGTCATGAAGTCTATATGTAATATTACTATTTTGTTGTACCTCGATAAGTTTTATTCCAGCTTCTATGGCATGTACCGTTCCAGCTGGTATATATATAAAATCCCCTTTTTTGATATTAATTCTCTCTAAGTAATCTTCTAATTTGTCTGCTTTTATAATTGCTCTTAACTTTTCTTTATTTAAGCCCTGCTTTATTCCTGATACTAGTGTCGCCCCTTTTTTTGCTTCCAGAATATACCAACACTCTGTTTTTCCATTGGCATTTTCAATTCTTTTAGCATAATCATCATTTGGATGTACTTGTACTGATAATTTAGCTTCTGTATTTATGATTTTATTTAAAATAGGAAAATCACTACCACATCCCAAAATCTTTGATAATTCTTGCCCTTCATATATACCTTCTTGTATTGTGGATTCTCCCTCTTCGTGGCATGAAAGCACCCATTTCTCCCATCCCCATATTTTTTCACTTAAATATGGTTTTAGTTTTAGAATTAATCCTTTAGACATTAATATTCCTCCAATTTCCATTAATTGTTTTTTCCCATGTTTATTACAATTGTTTTCGCTTCTTCCTTAGTACTACTTGGACCAGAAATATTAAATTTTCCATTATATTTACTGTCTACTTCATTTAACCTTATAAGTATTTCATTGAAATCCTTTGATGTATCTACGGTTCCGGTAACTTCATATTGCCCCGTTTCACTATTTTTAGTTTCTATAAATGAACTATATCCCATAGTTTTAAAGATATTATTTTTCGCCCATATTCTCTTTATAATAATCGGAAATTTAATACCATCCACTTCTATAGTGCCCGTAAATTCATGATTCATAGATAATTTCTTTTTTAGTTCTCCAACGAGTGTAATTTCAGTTGATTTTTCAAATTCGCTATTCTCTGCATACATATATCCACCAAAGCTTCTATCGATTTTAATTGGTCTAAAATATATTAATGAAATTATAATGATACCAATAATTGCAATGGTAATTGAAGCTTTTAATTCTACTCTCTCCACACTCATCACCTCAAATTTATATTATTCTAATAAATAATATTATTTCTACTCAATGCCACAACTAATATTATAAACTATATTATACTAAAGTGCATCAAAAAAAATAAAACAAATGGGACAGTTTTACAATTTTTCGTATAAAAAAAGGGCATTATTTCTTCAATATTGGAGAAGAGAAGTAAAATAGAAAACCCCTAAAGTTTATACATTGTTATAACTTTAGGGATTCCATATTCTTTTAAAACTATACTTATTTAACTTTCCAAGTTGTTCCTTCTTTAGTATCAAGAAGTTCTATATTCATGGCTATAAATTCATTTCTTATTTCATCAGCTCTCGCCCAATTTTTGCTGGCTCTTGCATCTGCTCTTTCAATTATAAGCCTCTTAATATGCTCCTCATTTATATTCGCATCTTTATTTTGGACTTTCATAAGATCTAATGAGAATATCTTATCAAAATCTTCAATAAGTATAGCTTTTTCCTTATTATTAATTTCATCATCTTTTAAAACATCAAAAAGTACAGTAAAAGCATTTGCTATATTTAAATCATCACTAATATATAATGAGAATTTTTCTTTGTAGATAGCAATTTTATCATCACTTATTGCATCATTTTTATCAATAGAACTTAAGATAGTATCAATTCTCTCTTTAAGCTTTTTATAACCTTTCTTAGCCTCATTTAAACTCTCAAAGCTAAATACTAATTGTTTTCTATATTTAGACTGAAGACAGAAATATCTATAATCTAGAGCACTATAACCCTCCTCTTCAAGTTTTGGTAGGGTTAAAAATCCCCCAGTAGATTTTGACATTTTCCCATTATCTACTATTAAGAACTCTGCATGCATCCAATATTTAACCCATTTATGCCCTAGAACCCCTTCAGACTGTGCTATTTCGTTAGTATGATGAATAGGAATATGATCTACTCCACCACAATGAATATCTAAGTATTCACCAATATATTTAACGGACATAGTGGAACATTCTAAATGCCAGCCTGGAAAACCCTTACCCCATGGCGACTCCCATTGCATAATTTGATTTGAAAACTTAGAATTTGTAAACCATAATACAAAATCAAGAGGATTTTTCTTGTTAGGATCTATTGCTACTCTACTTCCTGCTTTCAGTTCATCTATGCTAATATTTGCAAGTTTAGTGTAATCTTCAAATTTATCAATTTCAAAATATACATTTCCATTAGAAACATAAGTGTATCCTTTTTCCTGAAGTTTAATTATAAAATCTATCATATCCTGTATATGTTCCGTAGCTCTACATACGATAGTCGGTCTTTTTATATTAAGTTTAGTGCAATCATCAAAAAAAGCGTCTTCATAAAATTTAGCAATTTCCCATACAGTTTTATGCTCACGGCTTGCACCTAAGGCCATCTTATCTTCGCCTTCATCTCCATCAGATTGGAGGTGACCTACATCCGTAACATTCATTACATGCTTAACTTTATAATTTACATACTCTAAAGATTTTTTTAATACATCTTCAAAAATATATGTCCTTAAATTCCCTATATGTGCATAGTTGTACACTGTAGGTCCACACGTATACATGCCCACTTTACCTTCTTTATAAGGTACAAACTCATCTTTATTTCCAGTCATCGTATTATAAACATTAAAACTCATTATATTCACTCCTTCTTAAATGGTACAATGAAATCTAGGATTTAATAGGTATATTTTAACCTATAAAAAGCTACAGGTATACTGTAGCTTTAAAATATAAAATGGTTACGGATTAATTCTTAAAACAACATTATATATAAATTCTAACATAATATTTAGATAATGCAATAAATTATCACAATAATTCAAAAGTTTATTTTAAAAAATAACAACCAAGTCTTATCACTAAATTAGTTTTAAGCTTGGTTGTTTTAATAAATCAATTACTTTCTTTTGGCAGATTGTTTTTTATTTGTGGCATTTTGGTTTTTACCAGTCTCTCTAGTTATAGGTGTATCATAGTTACTTTTAACTAATCTAGAAAATTTATTATCGGGTTGGCTATCTTTAGGCATAAAAACATCTCCCTTATCTATACTTGTAACTATAGGTTTTGCTATTTTTAAAATTCTATTCTAATAAATTTTTTAAATATGCTAGGTGCTCCAACTGTAATCCATAATCCAATTACAAAATACCTGAAAAAATCTGCAAATATATTAATAGGAAGCACTCGCCCTAATGCGATTTTTAAAATTATTAGAATACCTAATCCAAATACTAATTTCATTAATTGTATTTTAAAAGTGTTTTTAACCTCAAAGTGCACATATTTTGATTCTAATATAAATCCAATAACAAACCCTAATACCGTTCCTGCTATAGTATAATAGCTTTTATCTCTAAAAAAAATCATTCCCACAAACATAGGTATAATAATTATCATTAATACCCAGTTTTTTTTCGATAACCTGGCATATTCAAAAATATAGTTAGATATAAAAGTCCAAATAATTCCAATCAGTATTCCACCAATTACATCCACTGGATAATGTAGTCCAAGATATAGCCTAGAAAGTGCAACTAAAAAAATTACTGTACTTCCAACTATATAAATCCATTTTCTCTTTACCTGAATAATACATGAAACCCAAAAGATTGTAGAACCCTGAGTATGTCCACTTGGGAAAGATTGTCCTGTAGCTGTTTGCACTCGGAGGGACCTTACTCCAGCTGCTCCTATGGGTCTAGTTGAATTTATCATATCCTTAAGTGCTACATTTATAAATGTACTTGTAAGTAGTGCAAACCCTAATTTATACCCAAACTCTTTACTTATACACCAAAATATTATAGCGGCTACAATAATGTAAAAATATTCCTCACCAGTCATTGTTATTATTTGAAAAAACACGTCCCAAAATGGGGATATTATAGTTTGAATAAATTTAATGATTTCTATCTGCATATTGAACTCCTTCTTTACCACATATAATTAATATATATAAACTATCCGTGAACTCTATATTAAATCCATCTATATTTCTTGTAACATATACAAAACAAAAATCAATCTATAATATAGATTGATTTTTAAAATATAGTTTATAAACATAATTTACTCTAATTAAAATATGCTTTATTCTACCTTTTCATAATCTACATCAATAATATCACTATCATTATAATTAATATCAGCAGATTCTGAAGTATGCTTGTCACCACTATATATATCAGATTGGGAATCGGTATTATTCTTTGTACTTAACTTATATATAATATTTTTTACGCCCTTTATCATTTTTAAACTGCCCCATACTAAAAATCCAAATACTACAATTGAAAAAATGAATCTAGCTATATAAGGTAATGTCATAAGTAAAAGAATAAAGATACCAATTGATAAAGCTGATTTCATAAATCTTGAAATTGTATACTCCATGATAATATTACCCTTCCTTCATTTACTACAATTATTTTCTAAGTAATGGTTTCATTATATCATATAAATAGAATTTAGTATTAATTGTATCATAAGAAAGTGTTAATAATTTATTAATTTATTTCGAATTATTATTGCATCCCCCCATCTATGGTTATCACTTGCCCCGTAATATATTTTGAGTTTTCACTTGCTAAAAAAGTTACTAGCATTCCAACATCTGAGACCTCCCCAAATTTCATCATAGGTATTTCAGAAACTAAGGATTTACGTTCTTCCTCACTTACCCAAGTATTCATTTGTGTATCTATAACTCCTGGTGCTATGGCATTAACCCTAATATTAGATGGTGCAAACTCCTTTGCTAGTGCCTTTGTAAAAGAGTTGATTGCTCCTTTAGATGCAGAGTAAATGACTTCACAAGAAGCCCCTACATTCCCCCACATTGAGGATATATTTATTATGCTACCGCTTTTTTGTTTTATCATTTCTTTTACTACATTATGCGAACAATTAATTGTACCCTTGAGATTTACATTTAATATATTGTCCCATTCCTCTGGCAGTTCATCCATAAATAAACCTATTTTAGAAATACCTGCATTATTTACTAATATATCTATTTTACCTAATTTTTCAAGGGTTGTTTTTATCATCTTTTTCGAAAACGCATAATCGCTTACATCACCTTTAATTTTCATGGCATAAACTCCCAGTTCTTCAATCTCCTGCAAGGTCTCTTCAGCCGCCTCATCATTGCTTTTGTAATTTATCACCACACAAGCCCCAGCTTTAGCCAGTTCTATTGCAATGCCTTTTCCAATTCCTCTGGATGCTCCTGTAACTATAGCTACTTTACCTTTTAAATTCATAAAATCTCTCCTAGCTTATAATATAATATATTTTCATTCCTATTCTTTTGTTTCATAAATACGATTAATTCATTTTATATTATACACTTTTTACTACCCTAATGTGGAGTATTATTTGTTATATGATAATGGACCGTTTCTTTTTATTCGGTCTCAAAAATGGCAACGTGTTCATTTGTTTTAAAATAGAGACAAAATATATAGCTTGGTTCTCTTCATATATACATTCATATATGATAAAATATATAATATAGATAATAAAATTGTATACTTTAGTACATCTTAAAGAATATACAGGAAAGGAGTTTATAAAATGAAACTATTTATCGATACAGCAAATGTAGATGAAATCCGTAAGGCATGTGCCATGGGTGTTATTTGTGGTGTAACTACAAATCCATCACTAATAGCAAGAGAAGGAAGAGTTTTTAAGGAAGTAATAAATGAAATCTCAACTATAGTTGATGGCCCCATTAGTGCAGAAGTTATTAGCCTAGAAGCACCTAAGATGTTAGAGGAAGCAAGAGAGCTTGCAAAACTTCATAAAAATATTATAATAAAGATACCCATGACTGCAGAAGGGTTAAAGGCTGTTAAAATCCTCTCCGCTGAAGGGATAAAAACAAATGTAACTTTAATATTTTCTTCAGTTCAAGCGCTACTAGCTGCTAGAGCAGGAGCAGCTTATGTAAGCCCATTTCTTGGAAGATTAGATGATATTGGAACTAATGGAATGGAACTTATTAATCAAATTGTAACTATATTTAAAGTTCATAACATTAAAACTGAAATAATTGCAGCAAGTATAAGAAACCCTATGCATATTAATGATGCAGCAATGCTTGGCTGTCATATAGCTACAGTACCATATAAAGTAATTATGCAGATGACTAAACATCCACTTACGGATGTCGGTATAGAAAAATTTTTAAAAGATTGGAATGCTGCTTTTAGCAACTAAGGAGGAAAATAAATTGAACAAAATTGAACAACTAACCGTAGATACTATAAGGATTTTATCCGCTGAATCAATACAAAAAGCAAACTCAGGTCATCCAGGGCTTCCTCTAGGGGTGGCACCAATGGCCTATACATTATGGGCAAATCACATGAAACATAACCCTAAAAATTCTAAATGGCAGGATAGAGATAGATTTGTACTCTCAGCAGGCCATGGGTCAATGCTTGAATATTCACTGCTCCATCTTTTTGGATATGGCCTAACTATTGAAGATTTAAAAGGATTCAGACAACTCGGAAGCTTAACACCTGGTCATCCTGAATTCGGTCATACAAATGGAGTTGAAGTTACCACAGGACCACTAGGCCAAGGAATTGCTAATGCAGTAGGTATGGCAATAGCTGAAAATCATCTTGCAGCAAAATTCAATACAAGTGAACATGCTATTGTAGATCATTATACATATGCTATATGTGGTGATGGAGATAATATGGAAGGTATTTCTGGAGAATCAGCATCCCTAGCTGGTACTTTAGGACTTTCTAAACTTATTGTAATGTATGACTCAAATAGTATATCTATAGAAGGAAGCACAGATATCTCATTTACAGAGGATGTTGGCATGCGCTTTACTGCATATGGATGGCAGGTTCTATATGTAGAAGATGGCAATGATATGGAAGCAATAAGTAAAGCCATTGAAGCTGCTAAACTCGAGTTAAATAAACCTTCCTTTATTGTAGTTAAAACTATTATAGGATTTGGTTGTGCTAAAAAACAAGGTACTGCATCAGCACATGGTGAGCCACTTGGAGAAGAAAATATAACTGCAATGAAAAAACGCTTGGGCTGGAACCTAGAGCCATTTACAGTTCCAACTGAAGTAACTAAACATATGGAAGATGTAAAATCAGAACTTAATGCAAAAGAAGAAACTTGGAACACTCTTTATGCTGATTATAGTAAGAAGAATCCTGAACTCGCTAAAGAATATGAAGTTTGGCAAAGTGGCGACCTTCCTATAGATTTACTTAAAGTAGATGAAATGTGGAAGTTCGAGGGAAAAGCTGCAACAAGGAACTCATCTGGAGCAATAATAAATATATTAGCAAAATATGTACCAAACCTTATAGGTGGTTCAGCAGATCTTGCCCCTTCTAATAAAACATATATGAAGGGCCTGGGTGATTTTTCAAGAGAAGATAGAAATGGTTCCAATCTTCATTTTGGAGTAAGAGAGCATGCAATGGCAGCTATAGCAAATGGTATCTATGTACATGGTGGTCTTAAACCTTTCGTTTCAACTTTCTTTGTATTTAGTGATTATATGAAGGGTGCAATGAGATTATCTGCCCTTATGGCTCTTCCAGTAACTTATGTTCTAACTCATGATAGTATAGCCGTTGGTGAAGATGGACCAACTCATGAACCAATTGAACATCTTGCAGCACTCCGGGCTCTACCAAACTTTAATGTGTTTAGACCCGCTGATTCTAAAGAAACAGCAGCTGGCTGGTATGCTGCAATGACTTCAAAGACAACACCTACAGCATTAATACTTACAAGGCAAAATCTTCCACTATATGAAGAAACATCAATTGAAGCACTAAAGGGTGCCTATGTATTAAAAACATATGAAGATAATGGTAAAAACCCTGATATCATTTTAATGGCTTCTGGTTCCGAAGTAGAATTTATTTATGAGGGCGCTAAGTTATTAAATGAAAAGGGTATAAAGGCTAGAGTAGTAAGTATGCCTTGTTTAGATTTATTTGAAGCACAATCAAAAGAATATAAGGAAGCTATATTACCAAAAGCTTTAAGAGTTAGGTTGGCAGTAGAAGCAGGTTCTTCCTTTGGTTGGCATAAATATGTAGGTCTAGACGGAGATATAATTGCTATTGATAGATTTGGAGCTTCTGCTCCAGCAGATGCACTATTCAAAGAATTTGGATTTACAACTGAAAATGTTGTTGATAGAGCAATTAAATTGCTTCATAAATAATCTATAGCATTATTTTATCTTGAATAATCTTTTAAATTCTTGCATACAATACTACCGATAGTTATTAACTCACAGCTAAATAGATGAGCTCATCATTAATATAAATACAGCTAAAAAAGTTACTAACTACCACAGGTATTAAATGAACTGTTTTAAATCTAGTTTCAGCTGTAACTATAATTTAATTCAGTTCATTTAATACTACATTTTTATGCTAATATCTTCATTATTCTCTGTTTATAGAAAACTCTTTATTTATTTGTTTAATTATGATACTATGTATAGGTAAATTAGTAAATAAAGGAGGTAGTTATTATGTCATATAAGATTACTGATGCATGTGTAAGTTGTGGAGCTTGTGAGCCAGAATGTCCAGTAAACGCTATAAGCCAAGGAGATTCAATATATGTTATCGATGCAGACGTTTGTATCGATTGCGGAGCTTGTGCTAGTGTTTGCCCTGTAGGCGCTCCAGTTGAAGCTTAATTAAACATATTTTTACAATAAATATATAAGCTACTGACTTTTGTCAGTAGCTTATATATTTTTAATCATTTATATCCTTAAAACCTTCTCCCAGTGTTTCATGTACGTTATATGTGATTATAAAGGCTTTTTTATCAATCTGTTTTATATGATTTTTAAGTTTTATAAACTGCTTTTTATCTAAAACAGTAGTTATAATTTCTTTTTCTTCATTAGTATAAGCTCCTTTAGCAGTATATAAAGTAGCTCCCCTATCTAACTCTTCAATAATAAATTTTTTAATTTTCTCGCCTTTTGCACTAACCACTTCAACTTTTTTACAAATATTCATTCCTGCAATAACAGCATCTATAGTAAACCCATTTATAATAACTCCAAGCATTGCATACATTCCAATTTTAGGGCCAAATGCTAAGACTGCCAATATAGTTATAAAAAAATCAGCCAAAAGCAAAGCCTTCCCTATGTCTAAGTGAAAATACTTATTAAGTATTTTCGCTATTATATCAGTACCTCCCGTGGAAGCATTTTGATTAAAGACCATACCAAGTCCTACAGCTCCAATTAATATTCCAAATATTAATTCTAAGAATAAATCATTTGTTATACTACCACTCATGGGATAAAATTTCTCTAATACCCAAACCATAGCAGATAAACCCAAACTAGAATATATGGTTTTAACTCCAAAACTAGATCCTATGAATACAAATCCTATAATAAATAGAATCACATTTAATACAAGCATTATAGCACCAATAGTAAACCCTGGAATATACCAATTTATAATCATAGCAAGACCACTAACTCCACCAACCGCCAAATCATTTGGCATAAGGAAAAAATAAAATCCTATAGTTACAAGTGCCAGCCCAATGGTTATATAGATATATTCTTCGATAATTTTTCTCATATTTATTTCCTCCTATTACGTGTATATAGTGTAAACACTATCTTCGTTCAAATTAAAGCAGCTCCCAATTAAAACACACAAAAATCTATGTATTTAGGGAGCCGCCATATATAATATAAATTTTTAATTAAAACTCAGCAGAGCCAGTTGTTCTTGGGAAAGGAATAACGTCTCTGATGTTGCTCATACCTGTAATATACATAATAGCTCTCTCAAATCCAAGTCCAAACCCAGCATGCTTAGTTCCACCGTATTTCCTTAGCTCTAAATACCACCAGTAATCTTCACTATTAAGACCACATTCTTCCATTCTAGCTTCTAATATATCTTGTCTTTCTTCTCTTTGACTTCCACCAATAATTTCTCCTATTCCTGGTACAAGTAAATCCATAGCTGCAACTGTCTTATTGTCGTCATTTACTCTCATATAGAAAGATTTTATTTCTTTTGGATAGTCTGTTACAAATAGTGGTTTGTTATACACTTCTTCTGTTAAATACCTTTCATGCTCAGTTTGAAGATCACAGCCCCAAGTTACTGGGTACTGAAACTGCTTTCCTGACTTTTGTAAAATATCAACCGCTTCCGTATACGTCACTTGACCAAACTCTGAATTTACAACACTATTTAATCTTTCAATTAAACCCTTATCTACGAAATTATTGAAAAACTCCATTTCTTCTGGAGCATTTTCCATAACATATTTTATAATATATTTCATCATGTCTTCTGCTAGTTTCATATCATCTTTTAAATCCGCGAAAGCTATTTCAGGCTCTATCATCCAGAACTCAGCTGCATGTCTTCCTGTATTAGAATTTTCCGCCCTAAATGTTGGTCCAAAAGTATAGACACTTCTAAAAGCTAGTGCAAAAGCCTCTGCTGCTAACTGTCCACTTACAGTTAAGCTAGTTTCTTTACCAAAAAAATCTTTTGAGTAATCAACTTTTTTATCCTGATCCATTGGCATATCAGTGAAGTCAAGGGTAGATATTCTAAACATTTCACCTGCTCCTTCACAATCACTACCAGTAATTATTGGTGTATGGGTATATACGAAATTTCTTTTTTGAAAAAACTCATGGATAGCAAAAGCTGTAAGCGAACGTACTCTAAACACTGCTGAGAAAGCATTACTTCTTGGTCTAAGATGTGCAATCGTTCTTAAATACTCAAAAGAATGTCTTTTCTTTTGTAGCGGATAATCAGTATCAGACATTCCCTCTAAGACTATTTTAGTAGCCTTAATCTCAAATGGTTGCTTAGCTTCTGGTGTTAAAACTAATTTCCCCACTATTGTAAGTGAAGAGCTTATAGGCAACTTAGCTATCTCTGCGAAATTCTCTAAATCCTCCTCAAAAATCACTTGAATGTTTTTAAAGAAACTACCATCATTAATTTCTATAAATCCAAAAGCTTTAGAAGACCTTAAAGTTCTTATCCATCCAGAGATAGATACTGTTTGATCCCCATATTTTTCTTTTTCCCTGTAAATTTGTTTCACTAATAATTTTTCCATAAAATTAACCTCCTGTAAAATTATACTTTTAAAAACAATAAAAAAAACCTTGCGTCTCTTAATATAAAGGGACGAAAAGTTATAATTTCGCGGTACCACCCAATTTGTCATAAAATATGACCACTCTAATCAGTACAGAACTATATAATTCGATACTGCCCAATATCTAACGGATTGGACCCGTCTAATCCTACTATCCTATGGATTTCGGTTAGAAACTCTGAGACGTTCTTCAATATAAACTACGTATTGGACTTTCACCATCACCAACTCGCTTTGACTACCTTTTATATCTACTTTTCTCTTCACAGTTTTTGTATTTAAAAAGCATATTAATTAGCATGTGTATTAATTATTTTTATATTCTATTTAAAATTATAATGTTTTTAATAATAAATGTCAAATATCTTTTAAGACTACTTTAACTTTTAAATTAAGAGGCAACTATTAATAATCTAATAGTTGCCTCTTAATTTTTCTTTTTACTTATCTACCTGGTAATTTCTAATATATTAGCACAAAAAATCATTAGTATTCTTCTTAATCATCATATTCGTTTTTATAATATTCTTCTTCATCATATTCTTCATCTACAACTTGATCTATTTCACCAATAACTGAATCTCTCTTAGCTATTTCTCCAGTAACCTTATTTTCAACAATGATATTGGATTTTACACATCCATCTTCTTCACTTATGAAAGATTTTGCTACAACATCTCCCTTTTCCAAAGAAATTCCTTGCGTAAGTTTTTCTGGGTGATCAAATGTAACTGGTCTACCATTTAATTTATCACTCATGTTATATCACTTCCTTTCTGCATGTAGTTTGTGCATCAAGGGTTTCAAATATACTTTGAAAATGTTTCCTAATTTACTTATTGTGTAAATCCCTCTCCCAATACTTCTCTTACATCCGCAACAGTTATGAATGCATTTTTATCTATATCTTTAACCATTTTTTGAAGAGGAACTATTTCATTTTTACCAACTACTACAAACAACATCTGTTTTTCTCCCTTTGTATACATCCCAGTAGCATTTATTCCTGTAACACCTCTTTTTAAATCTAACATTAATATTTGCGAAATTTCCACAGAATGATCTGAAATAATAAATACCGCTTTCGAAAAATTTATCCCTTCAAGTATACTGTCTATAACCTTAGTAACTATATATATGGATATTAGAGCATACATAGCCTTTTGAGCTCCAAATACAAAAGCACCTATTAGTACTATAGTTGAATCAATTACTAATATAATTCTAGCAATAGTAACATTCTTCAAATATACTTTTATGATGTTAGCAGCTAAATCAGTTCCACCAGTACTTGCAGATGCTCTTAATACAAACCCTAAACCTATTCCAACAAATACTCCACCAAATATACTTGCTATCAAAAGATCCACCTGTGGAGCTGGTATAAAGCTTGTATAAAAGAGTGCAAAAGATAGATATGCCGCAGCAAACAAAGATTTACCTACAAATTCTTTTCCTTTTAGCTTTAAAGCAATAATAAGTAATGGTATGTTCACTACAATATTAGTAAACCATAAAGGTATTCCTTTTCCGTAATATTTCTCTGTTATATATTGGATAACAATGCCAAGCCCTGATACTCCGCCTGTTACGAGTTGTAATTGTGCCAAAAACATATTCACGCCTGCTGCTAAGATTGTAGCACCTATAATAATGTATAAATAGTTTAAAATCTTTTCGTTTTTAGTATCTTTTCTCATTTATTTTATCCTACTTTCATATATATCCAGTGTACTCGCTTGTACACCGATTGATTGTGATTTTCACTTAATAAATCTATCACACTTATTATATTATGTAAATACAAAAACTACTCTTTTGAATAGTTTTTAGTGTTCTTGTGAATTTTATACAAGAAATTTATGACAATATAAAAAGCACCACATGCAATATTAACTTAGGGGGACTAAAAAAAATATTGCATGTGGTGCTTTTTTATTTGGTTTACTTAAATGATTAACATAAATCACTTTATTTATTCAATATATTAAATTTTTTTTAATATATTATTTTTTGACCAGAATAATCTATTTGTACTACTTTTACTTTGGGTATGTTAATCCTTTCAGAAAATTCTTTAGTAATGCTTAAATCATCTGCAAAGTGCATAGGTATGAGTAGCCTCGGTTGAATTTTTTGTGCAAAATACTCTCCCCCTATATAATAAAATTCTTGAAGTCTTGGGTCTACAGGAAAAAAGGCTATATCGATATGTTTTTCTTCTTTTAACTTTTCTATCTGATCTTTAAATGAGTTCTCCGCTATGAGTTGTTCCTCTAAACTATCTTCTTTCCAATGCCACCAGTTAAGATCTCCAGCATGAAAAATAGTTAATTCATCTACTTTAACTAAGAAAGATATTCCAATATCCGTTGATCCATAAGCTTTTACATAAACATCATCAAATGATTTTTCTTCACCTTCCTCCATAAAGGAATAGTTTGATTTGTTTTTATCTATTTTAATATCACTACTAAATACATATTGTATATTATTGTTATAATCATCTAAGTTTAAAATACTAGGATTAAAATGATCTTCATGGCTGTGAGATGCAAACACAAAAACATTCTTCATTTCTTTAATATTTTCAGGCGATAACAATGCTTGCTTCTGATGAGTAACCTCATTTTCTATAGGATCTTTGTAATAATCAAATATTAAAAAATGATCTTTTGTTTTAATTGCAAACCCACTATGGTATATGTAATATATTATTGTTTCTATTTCTTTCATAGATTTTTCTCCCCTTTTAATTTTTATTATATTAACATAATATCATATATTTATAATATTGATTTAATATATAATAATGATATACTGTATATAATAAATTGATTTTTGTACAGAAGGTGGTTATATTAATGAAATTTTCTTTTGATCATAATAATATAAATGTATTAGATTTAGAAAAAAGCATAGAATTTTATAAAAATGCTTTAGGCTTTATAGAAACCAGGAGATTTAATGCACCAGATGATAGCTTTACTCTTGCATTTTTAGGTGATAACACTACTTCACATAAGTTAGAACTAACTTGGATGAAGGATAGAACCGAAATCTACAATTTAGGTGAAAATGAATTTCATCTTGCTGTAGTTACAGATAGTTTTGATGAAGCCTATGCACTCCATAAAGATATGAGATGCATATGTTTTGAGAATAAACCTATGGGAATTTATTTTATTATGGACCCAGATGGCTATTGGATAGAAATTATTCCAGTGAAGTAATTATAATTAAAAGGATGTTGCTTTTTAAGCAACATCCTTTATTAATTTCCTTTAACAATTGTAAGTTTACCATCCACAATATCAATTGTTGCACTACCACCTGTAGAAAGATCTCCAAACAGTACCTCATCTACAAAGTAAGTCTTTATTTCTCGCTGCACTACTCTATTGATTTCTCTCGCTCCATACGCCTCTGAGAAGCCCTTTTTGCTTAACCATTTATACAAATTATCAGTAACCACTAATTTTATATTTTTAGTTAAAAGTTTTTCTTCAAATTGCTTCATTGCCTTCTTAGCTATTTTAAGTGCCATAGCTTCATCAATTTTATTAAATACAATAATATTATCTAATCTATTTCTAAATTCTGGTGAAAACACACGCTCCACTTCTTTAGTAATTGCTCCGTCAGACCCCATTCTGTCTCCAAAACCAATTGTATGTTTGCTTGCCTCTCTTGCCCCTGCGTTGGATGTCATTATTAAAATCACATTTCTAAAATCCGCTTTTTTACCGGTATTATCTGTAAGTGTTGCATAGTCCATAACCTGTAATAGAACATTTAGTATGTCAGGATGTGCTTTTTCAATCTCATCCAAAAGTAACACACAATGAGGATTTTTTTTCATAGCTTCAACTAATAATCCGCCTTCTTCATAACCCACATATCCTGGTGGCGAACCAATAAGTCTAGCCACAGTATGCTTCTCTTGGTATTCACTCATATCGAATCTAATAAGCGGAATAGCTAGGATCTTTGATAATTGCTTGCTTATTTCTGTCTTTCCTACTCCTGTAGGCCCCACAAAAAGGAGAGATGCTACTGGCTTTTCTTCTTCATTAAACCCCGCCCTAGATCTTTTTATAGCTCTTACTAAAGTATCTATTGCTGTACTTTGACCAAAAACTTGTTTATTTAAATTAATGTCCAGATTCTTTAGTGTTAGTGTTTCATTAGTTGAAACACTTTGCTCTGGTATTTTTGCAATTGAAGCTACTATTTTTTCCACAGCCCCTACCGTAATTACAATATTTTCTTCACTATCCTCTGCATAAAGCCTAGCATAAGCACCTGCTTCATCCATAACATCTATAGCTTTATCTGGAAGATACCTATCATTAATATACTTGCTAGATAATTCTACTGCTGTTTTTAGTGCGTCGCCTTTGTATGTAACCTTATGGTAATCTTCATATCTGTCCTTAAGTCCCATAAGAATATCAAAGGTATCTTCATTTGAGGGTTCTGGTACTTCAATTTTTTGAAATCTTCTAGCAAGCGCACTATCTTTTTCAAAATGTTTCTTATATTCATCATAAGTAGTTGAGCCAATGAACCTTATCTTACCATCTGCAAGAAAAGGTTTTAGAATATTAGAAGCATCCATTGAGCCTCCAGAAACTGCACCCGCTCCAACTATTGTATGTATCTCATCAATATACACTATTGCTTTTTCTTCTTTACTAATCTCCCTTAATACTTTTTTAATCCGCTCTTCAAAATCCCCTCTATACTTTGTACCTGCCAGGAGCGATCCCATATCCAAATAATAAATCTTACTTCCCTTAAGTAGCTCCGGTACTTTATCTTCCACAATTAATTGTGCAAGACCCTCAGTAATAGCAGTCTTACCTACCCCCGGCTCTCCTACATGCACTGGATTATTTTTAAGCCTCCTACATAATACCTGTAAGGTTCTCAGGAGAATATCATGCCTTCCAATAAGAGGATCCATTTCTCCTCTTCTAGCTTTTTCCGTTAACTCCACAGTGAAATTACTTAAAAAGTTTTCTTTCCCCTTAGGATTGCTATTTTCCTCTTCATCATTGTATTCTATATCTTCGTTATTATCTTCTTCATTATTTTCTTCAAAATCAATTGATTCTTCAACTTCATTAATTAAGGTACCATCAAAGTCAAAAGTATCTACTACAGATATACCATGAGCTATATAATTAAGAAGATCTCTCCTCTTCATTTGCTGTTTACGTAAAAAATATGAGGCAAAACTTTCTTCATCGTCATACATGGCTACGAGCACATCACCTATCTTAACCAGTTCTTTTCCAGAAAGCATAACGTGATCTGCAGCTGTTGATAGAATTGTTTGGATTCCAATAGATTGAATTGGTTCTGTATCTTCTACAACATCTATATTTTCCTTTAAAAATTTAATTATCTGTTTTTTAAGCCTTTTAACATTTCCACCACTATTCTCTACTATATCAATACCTTCTTCAAAAAATAAGGAAGCGTACAGAATATGTTCTGGGGTGAAATATTCGTGATTGGACATCTGTGCTTCATTATAAGCCGCTGTAATAATCTCATTTACTATATTATCTAATTGCATAATTACTCCTCTTCTAGTGTTAATTTTAATGGAAAACCACTTTCTTCACACATCTCAATAGCTTGGGCAATTTTTGTTACACCCATGTCATAACTATATATTCCTGCTGTACCGCTGCCTTTTTTATGGACATCAAACATGATTTTTGTGGCCTCCACAACCTGTTTTTTAAAAACTCCAACTAAAACCTGCACAACAAACTCCATACTTGTATAATCATCATTATGAATGATTACCCTGTACAAGTTAGGTTTCTTTATCTTTATTTCCGTTTTTTCTTTAATACTAACTTCATCATCAAAAATCTTTTGTTCCGACATAATCAACAACTCCATCATAAAAATTAATTTTTCATTTACTATACTATTATATCCTACTTGTTTATATATTACTGCATTTACCTATACTTTTTCAACTGTTTTATACTTATAACTTTCATATGTATAAATTGAAACATAATCGTATTAAAAGTAACCTTTTTTTTATTTTCTACATATTATGTAATAGGTCTTAAGCCCTTTAGTTATCTAAGTCGATTTTATTTTCTGATGCCAATCTCTATAAGAAAGGAGTATTTCGCTATGTTACCACACAATGACTGTGATAAATTAAGCAAATCAGAACTAAAACTATTTAGGATTATCAAAATTTTACAAAATCAATCATGTTGCGATAAAAATATTATTTTAATATCTAAAAAAAACTCAAAAAATAGCAAACATAAAAACACTATAAAATTAAATGATTTAAGTGTTAAAACGAATTTAAAGGAAAAAATGAATACGGAATGTATATTTCCTATAGAAAAATCTGATAAAATATGCAACACTTCTATTTTAGAAGTGAATGTAGAAGATGATACAAAATATATACCTTTTATCCAAGAAATAAATATTGAATATGATACAAACTGTAAAAAGGAGAATAAACATAATAAGGAGGAAATTAATAATAACACTACCTCCAATCCAAAAAAAACGGAAAAGCACATATTTTTAGTTGATAGTAAAGTAATACCTATGTACGAAAATAATGATATTCCTCCCTCTAAAACATGATAAGAGATGTAAAAAACCAGGAACATAAGATTTACTCTTATGTTCCTGGTTTTTACATGTAATTATGTTAGCGTGGACTCGAATGCTGAAATTTTTACCTACTGATATTATAATACTTTTAGAGTTAAATTATCCTACTAATTTTTCATATTTAAAGTGTGACTTGCGGAGGGTTTTTAGAAATTTCCACATGCTGATTTTGCAATAATTTTATTGTTAAAAATAGTACTACCTTTTCAGTAATATTGTAAAAACCTTGTTGTAAATCTCCTGTAGAATCTTTGTTTATTGAATTTTCAAGAATATCAGATTCAACAATTTCAGCACTAATTAATTCACAAAATACTTCTTCATTAAAAAATTCAATAGTTTTAAAACTTTGCTCTAGAGTATCGCTTACAGTTATATCTTCTCCACAAGGATTGAAAACTTTATTGCTAGTTTGTAGTATTTCCACTTCATCTTGATTAGTATTTGGTATAAACTTAGGGTAAGCGTTGAACGTTACTCTGGTACTGCATTTAAAAGGAACTTTAACTGTATCATGTTTAACTTTTTCACATGTTACTCCTTTATCATTATGCTCTTTAGTTATGTATTCTATATTCTTCCTAATAAAACCATCTATAAATAATATTCCAGTATTGGGTTTGCCGCTTTCAGAATTAGGTATAAGTTTGCATTGATTTAAGTATACATTTTTTCTAATGCGTTTAATTTGTAATACAACTTCATCTAACTTAATATAAGATTCAATAGTAATAGTTACCGTACTTTCTGTTAACACCACTGGAATCTTTACCGTTACAGTATCTAAATTGACTTCTGACGTATGCTGATTACTCTCACAAAGTGGTAACATTTCAGAAATAACCTTTGTTTTACAATTCTGAGTTGTACTCTCATCAACTTGACCATTATAATCACGTCCAAATTTTGACAAATAACTCCTCCTATTAAAATGCTATAAATCAAAGTAATTGAAAATTATTATTACTTTTCCTTCCTAAAAATAGACCCAAAACCACTCTTAGTAAGCTTTGAGTCTCAGCATATAAATTAATTAATATCTAATAGAATAATCATAATTTAGTTTTACCAATCTTACACTGCTGTAATTCTTACCTGTTGATTTTGCAATACTTTTAGTGTTAAATTCACTACTATTTTTTCAGTGAGTTGAGTAAACCTTTGCTCTGTAGGTGTTAAACAGTTTGAAGTTGGATTTTTGTGAATATCAACTTCAGTAATATTTGCGCTTACTAATTCAACATAAGGTTTTTCATTAAAGTATTCTTTAAAGGTAAAACTCTGATCGCAAGGATTACGTCCAATCACTGGATCTGTGCAAATATCGCAGCCTTGAAGTTTATCCGTAAAGTATCCTAATTCACTTGCAGGAGTGTTTTCATTAAAAATAGGATCCCTAAGGAGGTCAATTCTAGTAGTGAAACTAAAAGGAACTTGAACTGTACAGTGCCTTATATCTCCGCATACATTTCCACATCCATTAGCTACTGGACAAGTTTGAGTTGCATACTCAATATTCTTTCTAACAAATCCTTCTATAAATAATATTCCAGTTCCACTCATGCCATCTTGAGAATATGGAATAAGACGAGATTGAGTTAAATATACATTCTTTTTAATACGTTTAATTTCAATGGCTTCTTCGTCTAATGTGATAGTTGCTTCAACAGGAATTGTTATATTTGTCTCTGCTAATACTACTGGTATCTTAACTACTACAGGTCCACCCATAATAACCTCAGGCGTTACTTTAACTTGTTCAGTTAATGATACAGATTGAGTAGCAACAGTTGCGCAAGCAGGATCTAAACAAGCCGCAATTTCTTTATCTGAATTATAATTTATATCCATAAAAATATTATCCCCCTTTTAATTTAACGAAAACATAATCATTAATCTTGTATAAATAGATTCACTGAATCTACTACATTCTGCCCTCTACTCTTCCTGTTAATAATTCTGTGATCTACTCGGAAAAACGTAAGATTTATAGTGTAATCTTTACAGTATATACTATTATGATTTATGCTTTTACGTTACATCTAAATTGGTTTAAATTTTATAATTCACTCAATTTTACTAAATAATATTCTCTGAAAACTCTTCCAAAAAGTAAAAGCCCCAAGATAATAACTTGGGGCTGAAGTCACGAGTGTGCGTGGTTCAGTTATCAAAAATATAAGAATTTATTACTGCTAAATATTCCCTTACAAAGTAAGTAGGCACCAGCATTGGATGAAGTGGTGACGGATACCCATATGCCTTTAGACCCTGTCTTTGTGCTAAAAACTTAGCTCTAAACATATGAAAATTATTTGTCACAATAGTTACTTCTATGTTTTCCCTTCCCTCTAATTCCTTTAATTCCTTTAATATCTTTGCTGTGAACTTCATATTTTCTAAAGTGCTTGTTGAGTTTTCTTCCTTTATTATCTGATCCTCTGCTACTCCATTTTTCATTAAAAATCTTTTCATAGCCTCAGCTTCTGTGATAGTTTCACCAAGACCTTGTCCCCCGGAAGCTACTATCATAACATTAGGATTAAGTTTAATATATTCTAGACTAGCATAAAGCCTTTGATAAAGAGCCGTTGAAGGAATTTCTCCCCTAATACCTGCCCCTAGAATTACTAGATAATCGGTTTTTTCTCTATGCTTTGATACTGCTGCTCCAATTATTACTCCTTCAATAACTACAAAAGAAGCTAGTCCTATAAAAAAACATATTTTTATTGCAGTTTTAATTTTACCTGGCTTTAATAAAGTATATTCACCTTTATTACTTCGATTAAATAATCCCATTGCCACTAGTAATATTCCAAGTCCAAGATAAAACTCTGCAAAAGTTACTCTGCCTCCAAATATTATGGTTCCTATAAAATAGATTTCACATACTATTCCTAAAACTATGTATATATTACCTTTATTTTTCATAACCCCTCCCGCTCTTGCATTGGAATCCACTATAAATTGTTATCATTCATTATTTTATTAAGTTTATCTGGATAATCAGTGATAATGCCATCAACCTTCATATGCAAGAAAGATTTCATATACTTCTCATCATCCACAGTAAACACATTCACCTTAATTCTGTGTTTTTTAGTTTGTTTTATTATCTCTTCATTTAACGCCAAAAAATATGGATGAATTGCATTTGCCCCAACAGTTTTCGCATAGTCATATGGCTTATAAATTCCTGCCATATATAGTACCCCTGTACTAATCTCCTTTGATATTTTATTACACTTAGCAATAGAATAATGATTAAAACTGGATAAAATAACTTTATGCGCTATCTTATGCTTATAAATAAGTTCAATAAGTTTTTGTTCAATATCTTCATATATTACTACTCCACTTTTAATTTCAAAATTAATAATAATGTTTTTATCTTGGACTAAGTAAATTAACTCTTCTACTGTGGGAATTTTAATACCTGTAAATTCTTCACCCATCCATGACCCAGCATCTAACTTATTTAGTTCACTATAAGTATAGTCCTTTACAAGTCCATCTCCATTTGTTGTCCTATTCACCATTTCATCATGAATAAGCACCAATACTCCATCTCTGGTCATCTGCACATCTGTTTCTATGCCTGTGCATCCCATTTCCAAAGCCTTCTCAAATGAAAGCATTGTATTTTCTGGGAAATACGCACTTGCACCTCTATGAGCATAATTGATTGTCATTACACAATCCCCCCTTTAAATTCTTTTATAATAAAGTATAGGTTAATCATATCATCATTATTCCTTATAATTTAAGAATATCATATTGAATTTCAAAAATCACCATGTTTGCACAAAAAAAATAAGCAAGAAATCCTGCTTATTTTCACTTCTCATAACTTAGTTCACTATTTCTATTCTCTAATTTGACCTTCACCATATATAAGATACTTTGTAGTTGTAAGCTGTTCAAGACCCATAGGACCTCTTGCATGAAGTTTTTGAGTGCTAATACCTATCTCTGCACCGAATCCAAATTCTGAGCCATCAGTAAATCTAGTTGAAGCATTCACATACACACAAGAAGCATCGATTTCCTTTAAGAACTTCTGTGAATTTTTATAACTGTTAGTTATTATAACTTCCGAATGTTTTGTTCCATATTTGAAAATATGGTCTATTGCATCTTCCATTGACTCAACAACTTTAATTGAAAGTATTAAATCCAAATACTCAGTAGACCAATCTGCAGAAGTTGCAGCCTTAGCAGTTGAGAGAATTTTAATTCCACCTTCACAAACTCTAATTTCAACACCTAATGCATTAAGTCTTTGTGCTAGCCTAGGCAAAAACTCACTAGCAATATCTTTATGTAGGAGTACTGTTTCTACTGCGTTACATACTCCTGGTCTTTGAGTTTTAGCATTAACTATTATTTCTTCAGCCATATTCAAATCAGCCTCTGAGTCCACATAAATGTGACAAATACCAGACCCTGTTTCAATTACTGGAACTGTAGCGTTAGCTATAATAGCTTTTTTAAGTCCTTTACCACCTCTAGGAATTATCACATCTACGTAATCATTAAGCTTTACTAAACGATTCACAAGCTCTCTATCCACCATTTCAATAAGCTGAATACAACCTTCAGGAAGTCCTGACTCAGTGGCTGCTTTTTTAATTACCATAGCTAAAGCAATATTCGTGTTTATAGCTTCTGAACCGCCTCTGAGTATTATTGAGTTGCCTGCCTTTAAACATAATGCTGCTGCATCTACCGTTACATTTGGCCTTGACTCATATATCATACCTATTACACCAAGTGGAACTCTTACCATTGAAATATCTAAATTATTGGGCCTTTTGTACCTTTTTATTCCTTCACCTATAGGATCTGGAAGTGATGCCACATTTATAAGTCCCTCAGCCATATTTTCAATTCTCTGCTCATCAATCATTAATCTATCGAGCATTGCCTTTGATAAATTGTTTTCTGCACCTAATCTCATATCTTCCTTATTCGCTTCAATTATAGCGTCTTTATTATTTAAAAGCGCTTCTGCCATTTGTACAAGTGCATTATTTTTCAAATTAGTACTAGCAGTAACCATAATTCTAGAAGATTCTTTAGCAAGTCTCCCTATATTTTCAATATATTCTTCAAAGTTCATATTTTCTCATCCTCCATCCAATACTATTCAATTTTTTTATTCTTTAATTTTCTTTCAAATAATGTACCTATTTTTTTTCCACCTAGAATATCACTAATAATGTTAGGCTCAGAGCCTTCCGCAATAATCATATCAGCGTTTGCAGCTACTACAATTTTTGCTGCCTTAATTTTAGTTGCCATACCACCCGTACCAAGGTCTGATCCTACGCTATCTGCTGAATTTATAATTTCATCAGTTATTTCTTTTACATTGTAAATGAATTTAGCATTAGGATTTGTCCTAGGATTTGAATCATATAATCCATCAATATCTGAAAGTATTATAAGCAAATCTGCATCTATTAACTTGGTCACCATGGCAGATAAGGTGTCATTATCTCCAACCTTTATTTCATCAGTAGCCACGGCATCATTTTCATTTACTATAGGAATAACGCCTTGTAAGAGTAACGCTTTAAATGCATTGTGTGCATTTAAATATCTCTTTTTATCTATAATATCCTCTTTTGTAAGTAGAATCTGCCCTACAATTTTTCCATACTCAGAAAAAAACTTTTCATATATGTGAATTAATGCCCCTTGACCCACAGCTGCAGCTGCCTGCTTTCCTGGAATGGTTTTTGGTTTTACTTTAAGCCCTAATTTTCCCATACCAGCTGCTATAGCTCCTGAACTTACTAGTACAACCTGAATACCTTCATTATGAATATCTGCTAATTGGCGTACAAGATTATCAATATGCTTTAAATTTAATAATCCTGTAGAGTGAGTTAATGTTGAAGTTCCTACCTTTACTACAATTTTTTTTACATCTTTTAAATATTCTTTTCTCTCATTCATATAATTAAGCCTCGTCTCATCATTTTTATCATTTATAATTTTATACTTAAAGTTATTATAAGTTTACATCATTTAAGGACAAATTTCCATCTTTTATACATTTAACTCCAACCTAAAATATATTAGTTTAAAAAATCCACTTTTGTATCATAATAAATTTAATGATATAATTGATTTATCGTCATTAACTAAATTAAAAACACCATATTCCACACACTAGTTATTTTTTAAATATGACTTAATAATAACTAAATAAAATTGTAAAGCGAGAAGATTAAAATGAGAAATGCCAAATTAGAAAGAGTAATAACAAAAATAGATAATGAAATTGCTGCTATGAATATAGCCAAGAAATACTTATCTAATTTAGAAGAAATTAAGGATGTTCAAATTACTCTAAATAACAAAAGACAACTATTAGCTGATGAACTATATTCTGAGGATAAGAAATGTTATGAAGAGTGTTGTGACATTATTGAAGAAATGCTTGATAAGGAACTGGGAGAAGAAGATCAATTAGATTTACTGCAAACCATAAAAGAAAGTTTTGGGAGACAAGCTCCTAATGTAAGCAAAAAAAGCAGTGGCCTTAATGCCTGGTTAAAAGAACTTTCAATCGAATACAATTGGGTTAAAAATGAAGAAATTGATTGGGATGTATTAATTATTACTGGATTTGGTATTTACGAATAATCCCAGTTTTTAGAAAAAGCTGCTTATAATAAGCAGCTTTTTCTTATTTTTCTATTTACCTACTTCTGGAACTTTCTTTGCATCGTTGTCCTTCATTTTTTTATTATTATCGCCTTTAGGTTGAACTTGTGGTGGTGTAGGTCTACTCATTCCTTTTTTTGCCATGATTTTACCTCCTGAAATTTATTCGTAAATTTTTCTAAGAACTATTATTCCTTAAAGGTAGTTTGTACTTGTCTAACCTATATATTATACTTATTATCCTTTAAGTTCCTTATTAATTTCTATGACTTCTTCTTCATTTAGACTTGTTAAACCTATAATTTCAATAACGCCCATGCCTCTATGAAGCAATTTTTTTACATTTTCAACTTCCTCTTCATGTTGGCCTTTAGGTAATTTTGTTTTTTTCATAACTTTTAAATCCTCCTCTATAATAAAATAAGGTATTGTAATTTACTATTACAATACCTTATTTTTACCTAGAAGATAAGTTTTATTCTAAATTACTAACTTCTATTTAATTATTTCTATTTTGTTTGTTTTCATTTGTTCTTCTATTATTTTCTTTTTTTTCATTTTCATTTGTAGTTTCTTTTTTTTCTAATTTTTCTTTTACTTCTTTTACTTCTTTAATCTCACTTACTTTTCCAGCTTTAATTTCTTTAGCTTCTTTAAGCTTTTTATCTTCTTTTACTTCTTTTACTTCTTTTACCTCTTTTACCTCTTCTACTTTTTCTTCTTCAATTTTTTCTTCTGTCTTAATAGCTTCTTCATTTATGTTGTCATCTTCTACCTTAACTTCTTCTTTATTAATTTCTTCTATCTTAACATCACTTTTCTTATTATAATTTCTAGTACCTTTCATTTCCTTAAAAGCCATTTCAAATTCTTCTTTAGCTACTTTATAAAGATCCTGTTTTTCTTTTAGTAGTACCTCTGCTAATTTTATAGCTTCCTCATCCTTAGATTTTTCAGCTTTTTTCATAGCAACCTTTACTGCTTGATGCTCTTGTCTTGTTGTATTTAACTCATGCCTTTTTTCTACCATGTTAGCAACTGCTGCTTTTATAGCTAATTGTAATTCAGGTTTTTCTATTTTAGGTTCCTCTATTGCAGTGTCTTCTATTAAAGCAGCTGCTTCAGTTACCAAATTATCAAATTCTTCCATTGTACTTGTCGCTAAGGCGTATTTTTCTTCTTGTGTCATTATTTCACTTTCAGCTAATCTTTCATCTGCTATTTGTGAAATTATTTCCATTTTCTTTTCATCATCAAAAGTTATAAATAATCTAAAATTATCAAAAGCCTTATCAAGTATGTAAAAAATACTATCAGGCATAATCCCTGTATCCTCATTTATAGTATCTTCTTGTGCAGTTTCTGTTGTAATAACTGTTGCTTCATTAACTTCAGCATTATTTAAACTTTCAACACCTGTTGCAAACACCCTCATATTTAGACTTAATGTAAATGCTACGGCCGCAACTAGTATGGCTATTTTCTTCATGTTAATTCCTCCTCTTATTATTTGATATAGATATAAATAAAAAATTATTGTTCCATATTTTTTCCCATTTCTCTTCTACATACGAAACACATAAAGATTTATTAGAGGGTTTTTCAATTTTAGTTGTATTGTATTTTAATTATCCTTGAAAAAAAATTTTCTTTCTTTTCCCTCTTAATATTGATAATATTTACGTATACATAAATATAAGGGGTGTACAAATGAACTTGAAACTTATTTTTCATAAAAATAAAAAAGTAGTCTCCAGTTTAAATGAAGAACAAAATTTTAATATAACTGCTTTATCCCCCGAAAATCGCAGTGATTTTATTGATTCTAATAAAGGTTTTGTATATTCAACTACAAGTAAATTATGCAAAAAACATTTAAACTGGGAAAATGATGAAGAGCTTAGTATTGCACTTATTGCTTTTAATATAGCCTGTGACAAATATGATAAAACTAAAGGAAATTTTTATGGTTTCGGAAAAATCATTATTAAAAATGCACTTATAGATTCTTTTAGAAAAAATAAAAATTCACCCAATCTAATGTTTGAGAATAATGATGGTAATGTAGATTATATAGATGAAAATAATTCTTTAAACAATTATGAAATTAAAATAGAAAATCAATTCAGAGTTGATGAAATAACTACATTTTCAGAGGAATTATTAAAATATAAAATTGATTTTAATTCCCTTATTAGTTTATCACCATCCCACAGGGATACAAGAGACAACTTATTAAATGTTGCCTTTTTATGTGCTAGAGATGAATCAATATTAAGCCATATGAAGACTAAAAAAAGGCTACCAACCAAAGAAATAATCTTATTAACTTCCTCCAATAGAAAACTTATTGAAAAATGGCGCATATATATAATTTCACTAATATTAATACTTACAAATCCAGAATATGTGTATTTAAAATCATATCTAAATATAAAAGAGGGTGAACTACATGATTAAAACAGGCATTGTAATAAACATTATGCGTAGCAAAGTTGGCGTTATGACCTCAAGTGGGGAATTCTTATATATAAAAACTAATAAAGTATTACCTAAAATAGGTGAAATTCACACTGGCCAAATATGTAGGAAACCCTTATCCCTTTATAAATATGCTATAACTGCTGCTTCATTAATGTTTTTATTTATTTCTAGCACTTTAGCTTATGCCTACTATACTCCAGTTACATCTATAGTTGTTAGTATTAATCCATCCGTCCATCTTAAAGCTAATAGATGGAATAAAATAATTGGTTCTAACTCTCCGGACTCAGAAGGTGCTACCCTACTCAGTAATATAAATCTAAATAATAAGTCTATAGATGTGGGTCTTGAGCTATTAGTTAAAGAAGCTCAAAATGAAAAGATTATAAATGAAAAATATATAACTGACAAAAAAATTATTAGTATCAATATTAAAAGTAATAATGACCGTACTATAGATATCTCAAACTTCAAAAAAATTATGGATAGCAATAATTTAAATATTAAATTAAATTTATCTTCAGATAACAATAAAAAAATAGACATTATAGCTAATAATGAAAAAGTAAATACTAACGACTTAATTCCGAGTAGTGCTAAAAATGAGACTCCAAATATAAAATCAAAAAATAAAAATAATTCTATTGAAAAACCTTCTATAGATATTAACACAAATATAATCGAGGATAAATCCACAAAAAACAAAGAAGAAATTAACAAAAGTACTATGCCCACTACAACCAAACAAAATAAAACAAACAAAGATTTAACATTAGACAAAAATAATTCTAATAATGATAAAACCATGAAAAAGGCTAAAAATAAATAGAAATATAAAACATATATTCTATATATTTTTCAGTATTAAAGATCTCACATTTGTAAAGGATAAGAGTATAAAATAAAAAGGGAGGTCTTTAATATGCGTGAAGGATTAATTCCAACTATTTTAGGTTCCGTTGTAACTGCTGCTGGAGCATCATTTTCAAAAAATAATATGAAAAAGAAAAATGTAATTCCTATGGTAGAGGCCGGAGTTATTGGTTTTGGACTCGCCCACATAATTCTAGGGTCAATTGATTTAGTTGAGCACAGAAAATAACTCCATTTTTATTCACTATTATTTTCTAGCCACATTTAGTATTAAAATAAACTCATTCTGTTTTTTTACAGGATGGGTTTATTTAATTAACAAAAAATATTTCCTACAAGTGCTATAATACTTTATATATTGAGATATTATCAAGGTTAAAAAATATTTTCACCTTGATATACTATAAATCTTAAATTTGAAGGAGATTTTTATATGATTTTAATTAAAAATGCCAATATACGTAGCATGGCTAATGATGATTTTGAAAATGGAATGATTTTAGTCCATGAAGGTAAAATTATTGCCATTGGAAACGATGTTACAACGCCTGATTTCGCGGAAGTTATTGATGCTAAAGGTAAGTTTGTTATGCCGGGAATGATTGATGCTCATTGCCATTTAGGGATGTTTGAAGACGGAATGGGATCTGAAGGTGCTGATGGGAATGAAGCTGTTGACCCAGTTACTCCTCATTTAAGAGCAATCGACGCAATTAATCCTATGGACATATGTTTTAAAGATGCACTTAATGCTGGTATAACAACTGTTGCAACAGGTCCAGGTAGCGCCAATGTTATTGGTGGCCAGTTCGCAATTATTAAAACCTATGGAACTAGAATTGATGATATGATTGTAAATGAGTGTCACTCTATGAAGGTAGCTTTTGGTGAAAATCCTAAAAGGGTATATCATGCTCAGAAAAAATCTCCAAGCACACGGATGGGCACAGCTGCAATTTTAAGAGAAAATCTTATTAAAGCACATATGTACATTAATAAGCAAACTAAAGCTTTAGAGAGCCCCGATAAGCTACCTGAATTTGACATGAAGATGGAAGCACTTGCAAAGGTTATAAGAAAAGAAATCCCTTTAAAAGCTCATGCTCATAGAGCTGATGATATTCTTACCGCTCTTAGAATTGCAAAGGAATTTAATGTAGATATAACCCTTGATCACTGCACAGAAGGCCACTTAATTGTAGATTATTTAAAAGAAGGCTATCAAAAGGGTATAATTTTAGGTCCGACGCTTTCTAATAGGTCAAAAGTAGAACTGCAAAACCTAACATTTGAAACACCTGGAATTCTTTCAAAAGCAGGCTTAAAGGTAGCTATTATGACAGATCATCCCGTTATACCACTTCAATATCTTCCAGTATGTGCGGGTATTGCTGCAAGGGAGGGTATGGATGAAAATGAAGCCCTAAAGGCAATAACTATTAATGCTGCTGAAATACTTGGTATCGAAGACAAAGTTGGAAGCTTAGAAATTGGAAAGGATGCCGATATTGTTATATATAGTGGACATCCATTTGATTTAAGGAGCAAGGTAGAACTAGTAATGGTAAACGGTAATATTATAAAAAATAATTAGAAAAAGGCTGTTAACATAATATTTATGTTAACAGCCTTTTTCTTTTATAAAGAAGATTCATAAAAAATTCTACAAATTAGCGTTTGTTTTTACTTGTATTTTTTTTGCTGCACTTAAGAAAATTACCATTGCTGCAATTCCAGCTATAATTCCTGCTGGATATGCAATCCCTGCAGATAGGCTAAACCCTTCTGGTGCAATTAAAATATAGGAAATAGACACCGCTGTCATAAATGCACCTGGAATTGTTGCAATCCAGTGATTTCTAGCTATACTAGCCAAGTACATACCCGCTGTCCATAATACAATGGTAGCTAAAGTTTGGTTAGACCATCCAAAGTATCTCCATATTATTGCAAAATCCATTTTAGTTAAGATGAACCCTATCAGGAATAGTGGAATACTAATTAAAAATCTATTTTTAATAGGTCCTTGATTAAATTTAAATGCATCAGCTAAAGTTAATCTTGCACTTCTAAATGCGGTATCCCCAGATGTAATAGGACAAGCCACAACTCCAAGTATAGCAAGCATTCCGCCCATTTTTCCAAGTAATCCAACTGAAACTCCATTAACTACCCATGCTGCATTATGACCTGTTAATGCCATAGTAGCATTTAATTGAGGCACTCCTCCAAAGAAGCTCATAGCTGCTGCTGCCCAAATTAATGCAACTACACCTTCTGATATCATTGCACCATAGAATACACTTCTTCCTTGTTTTTCATTTTTCAAACATCTTGCCATTAAAGGTGATTGAGTTGCATGGAATCCTGAAATAGCTCCACATGCAATTGTTATAAATAACATAGGGAATATTGGGTGTGACCCTGGATCCGAATGCATATTTGTTAAATTAGCTAGTGTTATTTCTGGAATAGGGAATCCTCCAAAAATCAAGGCAATAGCAACACCAACTGCCATAAATAATAAAGCAAATCCAAAGACAGGATATATTTTTCCTATAAGCTTATCTATTGGAATCATTGTTGCTATTACATAATATGCGAATATTATATAAATTAATGTTGTAACATTTATTCCTGTTAAACCTTTTAAGATACCCGCTGGTCCCATTACGAAAACTACCCCTACAAGTACCAAAACTACTATTGAAAACACTCTCATAAAGTTTTGAAAGCCTTTACCAAGATATTTTCCTACAACTTCAGGAATACTTGCACCATCATGTCTTAGTGATAACATCCCTGAAAAATAATCATGAACTCCGCCTGCAAAAATGGATCCAAGTACAATCCACAAAAATGCTACTGGTCCCCACATTGCACCTGCAATTGCGCCGAATATAGGTCCAAGTCCTGCGATGTTAAGAAACTGAATTAAGAAAATTTTCCATCCAGGCATCTCAACAAAATCTACACCATCAGCTAGCCTAATAGCTGGTGTTACTTTTTTGTCATCTGCTCCAAATGCTTTTTCTACGATTTTACCATAAACAAAATAGCCTATTATAAGAGCAATAATTGCTAAAATAAACGATATCATGTGAACGCCTCCTAATTAATTGTTAACTAAATTGTAATATATTTTTATGTATTGAATACGCTTTCATACATGAAACGACAAAAAAAGCACATAGAGTGCTTTTATATACCCATTATTCGTTTAAACTCAATTATATTACTTCTACTTACTGGTATTTTTACTTCCTCACCTTGTAGCTTTATCATGAAAGTATTGTTAAACCATGGAATTATCTCCGTTATCTTATCAGTATTAATAATATATGATCTATGGCTTCGAAAAAATAATTCTTTTGGAAGCTTTTCATAGAATTCTGTAATGCTACAATTTATACTGTATTGAATTCCTTTAATAGAAATTAATGTTTCCCTTTCTTTTGCTTCACAATAAGAAATATCAATTATACGCCTAACTATCATCTTATTGTCTTTCCAAAGGGTTATTTTACTATTTACATTTTTTCCACCAATGGGTTTTTCAATTTTCTTCAAGGTATTAATTATACGTTCTTCTGAATAGGGCTTTAAAATATAGTCATAAGCATTAATTTCAAAGGCATCTACAGCATAATCTTTATGGGCTGTAATAAAAATAATAAGGGGATGTTTAGGAAAGTGGCTAATAATTTTACCTAATGCCATGCCATCTAATTTAGGCATATTAATATCCAAAAAAATTATGTCAGGTTTATTTTGTTCAATGAACTCTAGCGCTTTAATAGAATCATCGAATTCATCAATTATTTTTATATTACTAAAATTCAATATGAAATATTTTAGTTCCTCTCTTGAAGGATATTCATCATCAACAATAATACAGTTCATATCATCACTCCCCTATTTTTCTGACATTAAATTTAATTCTTGTACCATTTTTAAGTCTTTCTATTTTTAATCCTTCACCATAAATGTATTTAAGTCTATTATGAACATTAGAAATCCCTATTTTATTTTCTTCCATTTTACCTGCGTATACCTTTTCTATGATGTCATTTGAAATGCCAACTCCATCATCCTCAATTACTATCATAATGTTTTCAGCATCAACTTTTTTAATGTTAATAATTACGCTGCCCCAGCCCTTACCTTCTAAAATACCATGTTTTATAGAATTTTCAACTATTGGTTGAATAATAAGACTTGGGATTTTAACGTCCAAATCATCTTGGATATTATATATTATATGAAGTTTATCTCCAAATCTTGCTTTTTCTATCTCAATATACGCTTTAACCTGCTCTAGTTCCAGGTAGATATCTACGTGTTTATCTCCTCTTTCTAAATTATACCTTAAATAAGTAGATAAATTTATAATTAACTCTCTTGCACGATTAGGATTAAGTCTAATAAAAGAAATTATAGTATTAAGTGCATTAAATATAAAATGAGGATTTATCTGGGCTTGTAGTGCCTTTATTTCAGCCTTATTTGCCAAATGCTTTAGCTCTCCAAGTTTACTTATTTCAAGTTGGGTGGAAATAAGTTGAGATAATCCTAATGCTAAACTTATATTTCTAAAAGAAATTACATCCTTTTTACAATAATACAGTTTTAAAGTACCTATAATTTCGTCTCCTTCTCTTAATGGAGCAATAATTGCAGATTTCAGTGTACATTTCAAATTATGGCAATCTATCTGATTTGCATTAGTTAATGAAATTAACTTTCCTTCCCTAATAACTGTTTTTGTGGCCTCAGTCACAATCTTATGACCTTTAATATGATGGTCTGATCCTACCCCTACGTGTGCTAATATATACTCCTTATTTGTTATAGCTACTGCATCTGCTCGAATTGAACTTTTAATTATTCCACAAATCTTATCGTATGAACTTTCATCCATTTCTCTAAAATAAGGCAATGTTTTATTAGCTATTTCTAAAGCAATTTGTGCTTGCTTTGCTTCAATTTCATCCTTTTCTTTAAATATTTTTTGAATTATTAATATTAATATTGCAATTCCAATGGCATTCGCAAAGCTCATAGGAAAATATATACTTTTTACAATAATTACGGCTCTACTATAAGGCTTCGCAATGGTGACTATTAAAATCATTTCCAAAACTTCCATTAAAAGCCCACCCATTAAACCATACCACCACTTGTTACTTTCATTGGATTTGTTATATATTATGCTTGCAACTATTCCTGAAATTATAGTGGTAATTGTACAAGGTATTGATGTAATTCCTCCTATATCTACGAGTAGCCTGTGGGCCCCAGCTATAATTCCTGCCATTATTCCTACAAATGGTCCATATAGGATTCCTCCTGCCATTACCCCAATAATTCTAGTGTTAGCAATAGCACCATTAACATCTGTGCCTGTATAAGTTCCTAAAATTCCAAATGCACCAAAAATTATTGAGAGTATAATTAATTCTCTTTTTTTAAATTTATCCTTTTGGGCAATATTCTTAAAGCTTCCTATCTTAGAAACAAAAAAAGAAATAAGAATTACATAGCCTAAATTATTAGTAAGATTTCTTAAAAGTTCAATCATTAGTATTCGCTCCATTTCTAACCTTTACTGTCATTATTAAAGAAGGCCTTATTAATAGTATATACAACATTCCATAATATATAAAGGTATATAAACTATGTTATAATTAATGTGAGCTTGTTTTCAAGTAATAAAAATATAAAGGATGCTTTATAATGTTATCTTTAAAAGCTTTTAAACTATAAATAGCCTTTGTATGTTAATTGAAATGTACATCTAGGTGAGAACTACAGGAGGGTCCTATAATGAGAATGATTTTTTTTGATACAGAAACTACTGGCATAAGGCCAGGAAACATATGTCAACTTAGTTATATACTTGTTGATACAGATTATAAGCCGACAAAAACAGTAGGTAAAAATATTTTTTTTACAGTAGATTATATAGAACCATCTGCGCAAGATGTTCATGGATTTAGTGTAGATGCACTATTTGCACTAAGTGATGGTAAAACTTTTGAAGATTCATACGAAGATTTTATTGATGACTTTATTGATGCAGATATTCTTATAGGACACAATGTTAATTTCGATATAAAATTTCTAACTCACGAACTTAAAAATTGTGGACATACTCTAACCCCTAAACATACATTTTGTACAATGAAATATTACAAAGATATCTGCAAACTTTACTCTGCACGGGGTGGTTATAAAAATCCAAAATTATCAGAAAACATTGAGTTCTTAAAATTAAATGAAAAAGAAATAAATTTAAAAAGCAATGAATATTTTGGAGACACTGCTAATTTTCACGACGCTAGATTTGATACTACTGCAACTTATTTGCTAGTCACAGAAGGTATAAAGAAAGGTTTTATACCTAAGCATTACTTTTCTCAGCTTGCAAAATAATTTACATAAAAATAAACTACACTATAAATAGTACTCATAGTGTAGTTTATTTTTATTAGAATTCATATATTATCCCTTGGCAAAACACCCTTTTAATAACTCTATTATCCACATAAATCTGAATTGTATCACCCTTTTGTGAGTATAGTTCTACAGGTAAATTAAGATCCCATACAAAGTTCCCTGATTTTACTTTTAGTTTTGTTTTATGATTATGCTTTCTTCCTGCCAAATCATCAAGATCTACGCCCAATAACAAGCCTTGTCCTGAGGAGATACTATCAATTTGTATTGTTGGATAATCAATAATCTTTGCAACCATAGGAATAAGTTTTCCTATGGTTGCATTACTTATATAATCTATCTCTTCATCTATAATGACTCGGTCATTTTGAATTACAATATTATTAATATCCAGCAAGAAGTATGAATTAATTTGTTCATTATCAATGATTTTATAACGAACATTTTGTTCATTACGTAATATTTTAAGGTATACCAGTTTTAATAATTCTTCATGAGTATTATCTTTAAATCTACTAAATTCTTTGTTTACTATATTATCTATACTTTTGTTTAATTTCTCTTCATTTATTTTTCCTAAAATGCTTTTGCATCCAAGGTAGCCTGCTAACTGAGATCTTATTTTAGCTATATTAAAATCTTCCCCCTCTAACAGAATATTTGTACTAGCCACCATAAATACATTTGTATATTGCTGATATGCACATTGAATAAACCCTAAATATTTATTGTTTTTGTTATATACATTAAATGGCATATTAAATCACTTCCTCTTAATTTTTTTTATTTCATAAATTAATCAGGTACTTTAGATTAATATTATACATCTAATTGGATCCTATAAATACATTTTTTTTAAAATTACTACCTTTAATAGTAATTTTTTTCGTTAAATATTTTCTGATATTAAGGTTATATTAATAACATATTATAAAATAAGGAGGATTATTTATGAATAATAATAAAAGTCACATAAAAACCGAAAAGAAAACAAATGCAGAACTTAGAAAAATGTTTCCTCAGAGTGGTAGCGATATAGGAATCGAAAATGGTGTGAAAATAGATGCAAATAATGATAAGTTTACTAAACGTTCTAAACTATCTCATAATAAATAATATTTTTAAAGGAGGAACGTTCTATGCCATGGAAAAAAGGTAAAATACATTTTGATGATGGTTCTACTTATGCTGCGGAATTACTAGTTAATTCTGATGGTGACGTATGGAATGCTAGAGTACTTAAAAGTGACACTACCATTGAGGAAATTGATGTTCAAAAATTTGCTAGTAGTTTAAATAAATCTGTTGAAGATATATATCCATATACTTACGAAATAGAAGACTAATATATTATACACAATTATAGTTCCTCTAAAACCTCAGAAAAATTCTGGAGTTTTAGGGGATTTTTAAATTGTGTAGTTTACTTTCTCCTTTTATCTTTTATAAATATCAATATAGCAATAATAGATATGTATGCAATATTAAACAATGTTACCTTTGGAATAATATAGCCAAGAATTGCTCTCCTTTGCACTTCATTCCCAACTTTTAAGCATAAGTAAATTGCAATAGGAACTGTAAACCAATAAACCTTCTTTTTATCTTTTATCTTTAGTATATAACTTGAAATATATGTAACTGAGTACTGATAAGTTGCTAACGTCCTAAATATAGTCATGCTCCATAAATATAAAAATACAAAACGAAAACTATTTAGTACCGGTAAATCTACTCCTTCTGTTACTATTAAAACTGGCCATAATGCTTTAGAAGTAACCTTATATCCTAAAAAATAAATACATATAAAAGTTGTCCAAGTATAAATCACTATAATTAAAAAAGTAGATTTCAACACTACCGCTTTAATTTTTTCTTTGTTTCTCATAAAAGGATAAATTAAAAATATTCCCTCTAGTCCACCATAAGCATAAGAGGATTCAATACTTGCCTTTAAAATATTTTTATACCCAGATCCAAAAATCGGAAACAAATTTAGGTAATTACCATGTTGCAAGGCTGGTAGTAAGGTAAATATTGATATCACCACAGCATAGAGTCCAATTATATTTATTCTTGCCAATACTTTTATCTCTTTAAGAGCTAAATAAGTAGCTAATAATATAGCAGGAATAAAAATCTTTATTGGTGTTAAAAAAGCTGTTGCATGGCATATATAAACATTACTCATTCCAGATGCAACCCCTATCAAATATATAATAAACTGAGCCAGGAATAGAATGTTGCATATGGTACCAAGAATGACCCCTAAATATTTTTTACTTAAAACTAATATATCCTCATTTGGATGTTTTTTTACATAATAAATAGATAAAAAAGCCAAAAACAGAGGATATACTCCACCAACAACAACCGATAACCATCCATCCTGTTTAGCATCCTGTACTACTCCATTAGGTAATGATAAAAGACCTACGCTGGTTACAAACCCCACTACCATCGCTATGCATTCGCCCTCTTCTAATAAGTTATTTTTTATTTTCTCCATATTTTTATTCTCCATACGTATTTTAATACTGACCTTTTCCTATTTTATCAATTTTCACCACTACATTCACTTTAATATCTGCATTACTTACCTCTTCATTCCAATCTACTCCCGTTTCTCTTCCATATTTGGCCGCAGCGAACATCCCTAGATTTAAGCAATCTATTCTATAAACATTTTTCATCTTCTCCAAAAATTCATTACACATTTTCTCTATTTTTTTTGCCATGAGTTTTTCAAATTCTTTTTCGTTTTCCTTTTTTATATCTCCATATAATGTGTTCTCTATGATGTCTCCCTGAAAATCTAAATTAATAATGAATTCATATTTTCCTTCTCTCTTAGTACATTTCACCTTCCTTTTAACAATTGCATCATAATTTATATACTTATCTGGTCCTTCCTGCAGACTTAATACTCCTTTCCCTTTTTTCTCCCTAAGCATATTCATAATTTTGCTTTCCTCCATAGGTAGTACATAAGCCATTTTATTCCCTTTAAATAAGGCCATACCTGCAAAAGTGATATTTTTATCCTTTATTTCTAGATAAGGAAGCACTAAATTACTTCCTTCTGAATCTAGTGTTACATATGTATTCAATAAAGTATATTTCGCAGATATAAAGTTATAGTTTGTAGCATTCCTGATCATACCTTTCATATAATCTGCAGAACTAGGATACCCTTCTACCTTAAACTTTAATATATCTTCTGCCTTCCCTTTACATACTGCAAAAACAGCACTTTCATTAATTTTTGCATTGGCAAAAAATATATTTATTAAATTTAATATCCCATAAGATGCTTGTTCTTCCCCTAATATTGATATCCTTTCAGTACCAATTACATAAGGTTTACTGGAAATTAATTGTCTTTTTTCCCTTGTGTCTCCAAATGTAGTTGACTCTGACTTTATAAAGATACTGCCTTGCTCTGTATTTTTTCCACCCTTAATTGCCTTGATATCAGTGCTTCTTGCACCATTTTTTCCCTTCTTATTAAAATCATATATAGTAAACGCAACGCTATATTCCACATTACTGCTTGCTTCTTTGTTAATATCAAACCCAATGCCTGCTATTACATTTAGCTCCTCCATAGGACTTACTTGCAATTTCCCTAGATAAATAAAAACTATAAGCGCTACTAAAAACATAATTATCATTTTTTTCTTTTTCATAAGGTATCCTCTCATGCATTCCTATCCTGTACTTAATGATTATTAATCATTAAGCCTTCTATTTATCCTGTATTTAATACTGTCCTCTTCCTAATTTATCAACATTTACCTTTACATTCACCACAATGTCAGAGTTTGCAACAACCTCATTCCAATCTACTCCTGTGTCTCTTCCATATTTCGCCGCAGCCACCCATCCTAGCTGCAGTAAGTCTAGCTTATACTCCTTCTTCATTTTATCCAAAAATCCATTGCATATTTCTTTCACTTGTCTCGCCATGTCATCTTCAAATTTATTTGTTACCTCTATATCAGTTGCTATATCTTTATATAATTCATTGTTAATAATTTCTCCATCTAAATTTAGGTCAATAGTAAAAGTATATTTATCCCCTATTTTTTCACACGAAATTTTTCTTTTAGATTCCGCTTGATAGTTTACATACTTCTCTGAATTCTTTTGTATGGTTAGTATGCCCCTTACCTTATTTTCACGTAACATATTCATTATTCTTGTTTCCTTCATATCCAAAATAACAGCTAGCTTATCTTTTTTAAAGACAGCCACTCCTGTAATTTTAATGCCATCTTCCATTATTTCAATGTAGGGACTAACAACATTTTTACCCTCTGCATCCATTGATAATGCTGCGTCTTTAAACGTGTACCCTTCTCTAAAAAAATTATAGTTTACAGAATTTTTAATCATATCACTTATATAATCTGCTGAATTATCATAGCCTGGGGACTTATAATTAAAATATTTTTCATTCCTACCTTTGCATACCACTACAAATGCATTGTCATTACCTACAGTATTCTTAAAATTAATATCCATAAAAGCTCTTATTCCATATTTAGCATATTCCTCATCTATTATATAAATTTTTGCTAGCCCTAAAAAGAATTCTTTACCTGTTTTTTTTTGTCTATCCTCTCTTGTTTTGCTAATAGTGCTACTTGTTCCAGTACCTAATAAAGCTTCAACACTGGCATCTTCTTTATATTCATTAGTAGTGGTAGTAACCCTATACATTATATTCCCTTCACCATTTTTATTTATTCCAATTCCTACCCCAATAGAAATACCCAGTTCTTCCATATTATGCAAATTCATGTTTTCACCTCTAGAAAACACCATAATAACTACACTCCATAAAACCACAATAAATATTAAATTCATATTTTTTTTCATTTTACCTTCCTTTTTTTATCCATATTAAACTGGCAATGAGGGTTATATATATTAAATTGTATATAGTACTTATTGGTGATGTATATTTTGTAATCTCCTGCATTGCTAGCCTATTGCCATAATAAATCTGTGCAAGGATTATAACCACACTAGCAATAACTAAATATACTGTCTTTTTACTTTTTATTTTTTTAATATCCTCTAAAATAAACACACATACATAATTAAAAATAGCTACAGATTTTATCGCTATAATTATCCAGCAATATATAAAAACATATCTGAAATTAGTTATTACTTCACCCCTTACTGCCTCAGCTACTGTAAAAAAACTCCACACCGTTTTAGGGATTATATCTTTTCCAATATAATATATACTTATAAAAGTAATCCAAACGTATATAATAGTAGTAAATCCTGTTGCTTTTAAAACTGAACTCTTTATCTTACTGCTATCATTTATAAAGGGATAGATTAAGAATATGAGTTCCAATAATGAGTAATTATAAACACATTTAACACTTCCTTTAAAAATGTTTACAATTCCAGATCCAAATATAGGGCTAACATTTAGATAACTTCCTTGACTTAAAACAGAAATAGTAGGAATTAAGATTGCAAGCAACAGAAAAAATGTGATACTACATATCCTTCCCAGTACTTTAATACCCATATTTGCTGCAAATACTCCTGCTAAAAGTAAAACTATATAAATTTTAATTGGAGCTAGGCTAGGTACTGCATCCGTTCTTATAATTATTGCAGTTGATGAAATTAAGGGTGGTAAATAACTAAAAAAACTCATTAAGAAAAGAAAATTTAATATTGTGCCAATTGTCTTACCAAGATATCTTTTACTCAGCGCTAAAATATTTTCCTTCGGAAATTTTCCACTTACATATATAGCTAAAAGTGCTACATACAGTGGATATATTCCACCTATTAATGTAGAAATCCACCCATCCTGTTTTGCAATCATTACATTATTAGGTAAACCTGCTACTGTTACACCAATCATAATTCCCATTAATATAAAAATAACTTCATTTGGAGTTAGTAGATTTTTCTTTTCTATCTGCATGCCTAATAATCTCCTCTACCTTGCAAATCCGCCTTAACCTTTACATTTACTTTAATATTTGCATTGGAAACAACCTCATTCCAATCAATGTGTTTCTGCCTTCCATACTTAGCAGCAGCCTCTCTGCCAAGGCCAAGGCAATCTATCTTGTAATCACTCTTCATTACTTTTATAAAATCATCACACTCTTTTTCTATACTCTTTTCCATATCTTTTTCAAATTCTTTTGTTTTCTTTATATCATCCTTCATACCAACATACATTTCATTATTAGTAATCCTACCTCTGAATGTCAAACCAATAGTGAAACTGTACTTATCACCTTGCTTATAACATTTCACCTTTCTTTTGCCAACCATTGCATTAAAATCAATAAACTCTATTGAATTATTTTGCAATGATAATATGCCATGCCCATTGTCATTTTTTAATATATTAAGTATTTTAGATTTTTGTACATCCACAACTTCTACCATTTTATCATTTGAAAAAATAGCCATACCGGTTAATTCTATTCCTTCCTCTGTTATCTGTATATAAGGAAGCACCAGGTTTCTACCCTCAGCACCAATCCTAACATAAGCATCTATTCCCTTGTAGTTGTCAGAGAAAAAACTGTAATGACTATTATATTCTATAATCCCCGCTATATACTCCGAAGAATTCATATACCCCTTTTTCTGATATTTTAAGTAATCCTCTGCCTCTCCTTTACATACTGCCATATAAGCCGTACTATTTGCTTCAGGATTTCTAAATCTATCCTCTATCAAAGTTTTTAATCCATATCTTGCATAATCCTCACTAATCAAAACTACACTTTCTTGCCCTAGGATATATTTTTTATCCATCTTTTCTTGCCTTTTCTGAATTATTTCGCCTAAATTTTGGCCCTGCTCTTTAAATAATAAATTCACTTGCATACCACTTGCTTTATAAACATTCGTATTGATTGGTACACTATATTCAATGGTATCTTTACCTTTTCTCACTATATCATAGCCTATGCCGTTAATAGTCACTACTTCTTCAACAGGAACCCTATCTTGCCCAATAGTAATAAATACATAAATTAGTATACCAATGATTATAATTAAGTATTTTTTCTTATTCAAGATTTACCTCCCCCCTTAAAAAATATAAATATAGCGATAACCGTCATATATAATAAATTAAATATGATATATAAAGGTAAAATGCTATCATTTATATTTTGCCTACTTATCTCATTTCCAAACTCAAGAGCTAAATATAAAAGCAGAGGATACAATAAAAAGCAAATTTTTTTCTTTTCTATCTTATATTCAAAATTCTCTAGAATATATATACTTGCATAACCGTAATTGCTCATACTTTTAAATGCAATTATGCTCCACACATACATAAAAATATATCTATAATTATTAATTGCTGATATGGTTACGCTTTCTGTCACCACCAAAAATGACCAGTAACTTTTGTTCACAATATCTGGGCCTAAAAAATATATGGTTATAAAAACACACCAAACATAAACAGCTATAATTATAGTTACACTAATAAGAGAAGATCTCAACATCTTCTTTTTCTCTTTCAAAAAAGGATAAATCAGTAGAATTATTTCTGCCCCTGAATAAGCAAAAATTGATTTCATAGTACCCTTTGCTATTGAACTAAAACCAGAACCAAATACAGGAAGAACATTTGTAATTGCAGAATATTTTAAAGCCATTATAGGAAATAAAAAAAGAACCATTGTAATGTAAAAAGTAATTTCACTCATTCTTCCTATTACTTTTAACCCTCTAGACGACGCATAAATAATACAGATAAATAGGATAGATAGGAGTTTAAAGGAAGTTAAAAAGCCCATCATATAACTTCGCATTAAATTGCTATAATAACAAGCAATCATTGATGCAATATAAATAAAATAGCTTGCGAAAATTAAATTAAAGATACCTCCAAAAAACCTGCCAAAATATTTTTTACTTAAAATTAATATGTTATCATTAGGAAATTTTTTACCTATATAACTAGCTATGATTACAACATACAATGGATATATGCCACCTATTAACGTGGAAATCCACCCATCCTGATGAGCCGATTTTACTACAGCATTGGGAAGTGATAAAATACCAACTCCAACAATGCATCCAAAAATAATAGTACCAAACTGACTTACTGTTAATTCACTTTGCTTTTTATTAAATCCTCTCCCCATTTTATTCACTACCTTTTTTTAAAAACTTATTTCTTAAACTTATTTCTAAAATCCGTCTGCCTTATTGGGTCTCCACTCGGAATCCCCTCTGGCCTCTTGTTCATCTTCCATAATGGCGCTCTAATAAAGATATCCTTCATATCACTTTTATGGAACTCAAAATAGGGTACACCTAGACTATCTAAAGAAGAAAGATGAACTAAAATTAAAAACCACCCAACAGCTATTCCAAATATACCCATAATATTTGCTAACATCAGCATCGGAAACCGTAACAATCGAATAGAAAGAGACATATCATAATTTGGAATTAAAAAGGTTGTGATTACGGTAATTCCCACTATAAGTAATGTAGTAGGACTAACCATTTTAGATTGAATTGCAGTATCCCCTATAATAATACCGCCTACTAAACTTAATGTTTGCGCTATCTTAGTTGGTAGTCTTAAGCCACCCTCTCTCAAAAACTCCACAACTAGTTCCATTGCCATAATCTCTAAAAAAGGAGTTAATGCAATACCTATCCTTGACTGCACAATGGGGGTTACAAATTTTATGGGTATCAGTTCTACATTAAACTTTATTAGTGTTAAATAAATAGAAGGTAGGGTAATAACAATGCAAGCCGCCAGAATCCTAAGAAATCTTACAAAAGAGGATATCACAGTTCTTTCTGTATAATCCTCCACAGCCTGAAAAAACTCCATAAATGTTGCTGGATACATAAGCACCATGGGCGTTCCTTCTAAAACAACAAGTATTCTCCCCTCTAGCATATTTCCAATAGCTCTATCAGGCCTTTCTGAACTATCGGCTTGTGGAAAAATTGTATAGGTATATGTTTCAATAAGCTGGTCAAGCGCTCCTGCTGAAAGTACACCATCCACATTAATAGATTCTAATCTCTTTCTTAATTCTTCAACTACTTGTTTATCGGCTACACCATTTAAATAAACCATTGCCACATCACTCTGCATTCTACTACCTACATTTAATATCTCAATGGTGAGATTATTATCTTTTACTTTTCTTCGTATTAGACTAACATTCACTTCTAAATTTTCTACGAAACCATCTCTAGGGCCTTTTGATGCAGTTTCATTCATAGGCTCCATAATAGCCCTTTGTTGCCCCCCTGTAGTGTCGGCTATTATTACTTCTGGAGCGCCATTTATTAGTACAGCGGTTTTCCCTCTTTTAAGATAATTAATCACTACTTCTAAATCTGATTCTACCGATGTATTACTCATTGAAATATATCTTTTACAAAGATAATCTCCTATGTTTGCCTTTCCATTTAAATTTTCTCCTATGTGAAGCATCAGAGGATTTAATATATCTCTATCAATAATATCCTTGTTAGAGATTCCATTAACATAGATAATAGCAGCTTCTAAAGGCTGATCTACACCAATATAAATATGTTTTACAACCATAGGACTTTGTGCACCTAGTCCGTTTCTAATTAAATCTATATTTCCCTCTAGATCTCCATTTTCCATTGCAATCACCACCATTCCTTTTTCTCATAGCCAAGCAACTTTAAAATAAAAATTAATATTTCGGCCTTTATTTTTCAAGTTACATAGTTATTCTATAATACATAGTTTCTCTTTTTTAATCTAAATTATCCAACTTTATTTTTCTTATGTAAAATTCAACTGTAAGGCAATATAAATTCATAAATTTTTCAACATTGTTTATTCCTATTCCCCCTAGTTTCATATTTAAAAAAATAAAAGCGATAAATCCATAATGCTAAACACCATTAAGGATTTATCGCTCATATATGTATTTTATTTATTTAGAATAAAACTAAATAGTCATCAAATACTATATGCTCACTTTTATAAGTTTCTACAATATCTGTTTGCATATCAATGATAGAAGTCTTTTGACCATCTCTAATGTTTAAAGTAATTAAGTAGCGATTGTTAATGCATTCTTGTGGGTAACCTAACTTTTCTGCATAAGTATAATCAATACTACCATGCATAATTTCTTTAACTCTTAGTTTACCCTTAGGGAAAAACCTTTTTTGAAAAATGACCTTATACTTTCCATCTAAATTCCAAGTGTAACTAGCGGAATTTATAGTTGTATCTGCATCATTTTCTGATAGTAATGTAACAGTGGTTTTTTCTAGACTTTCCCTGTTCAATATAATCATAACATCATTTCTGACCTTCCCGAACTTATTTACTTCATAATATATATTATCACTATCTGTACCAGCAAAAAATTCGTAGCCATCAATACCTTGAGTTTCCAAATCTACAAAATCTAATTTCTCACAGCCTTCTTCAATCTCACTAACGAATTTTTTTACTGGTATATATCTAATACGATCTAAGTAAAAAAACTTATCTTTTTTAGATTTTCCCGCGCTTTGTATATCAATATATATCTGTTCTTTGTCATAGGGTTCTAAATAATTTTCTTCGTACACAACGCACTGCTCATTTTTTAAAGAAGTTTTAAAAAACACCGAACGGAGCCCTCTTAAAAAGTCTTTATCCACTACTTCGAAGTTTTTTCCACTACGCGTATTATAAATTATTGCCTTGTCATATCCATAATTTTCTTCTGGAGTTTCAAAGCTTTCAAATTCTTCAAATGTTAATGTATGCTCTTCCCTTAAAAAAACTATAAATCTATCCTCATCTAATTTTTCAACTAGTAAAGAATCAAATTTCTTATCCATTTCAAAATTAAATACTGTTGTAACCTTCAAAGTATTAATGTTAACAGTATTCAAACTATACTCGTTAATTAAAATCTGCTTTCTAAGAGTTACATAATAAAACCCATCCTCTCCCTCTACAGATTTCTGCTGAAAAAAGTCTAATATTATTTTATCTCTATCTGTACTCACTTTAGTCATTTTTTTATCATTAATGTCATAAGTATAATAATTTATAATGCCTAGATCACTAAAATCTTCGCTATATACGTTTTTCGTCTCCCTCAAAAAAAGTTTCCCCTCTAATTTGCAAATAGGTTCCAACTTATCATTTGTTAGCTTTTTCAAATCAATTATTTCCATAACTTACTCCTTTTTTTCTATTTACTATATACATTGTAATTATTTACTAATATATGTTTTTTATTCAATTTATGAATATATATCAGAAAACTCAATACTTATTTTTTAAACATTCTTCTCCAATAAAAACACCTTAATTTCTATAATTTTAAAGAAATTAAGGTGTTTAATAATTTAAAATGCAAAATTCCCATTTTTAAATACAGGTACTTCTTTTCCATCTCTTGTAATACCTATTATTTGCAAATCTTCTGTTCCAACCATAAAGTCTTCATGCACGAAGGAATCATTAACTTCTAGTTTTGCAAGTTCCTCATCACTTAAATTTTCACCATTTTTTATACATACTGGATATGCTTTTCCAATAGCCAAATGACAAGAGGCATTTTCATCAAAAAGTGTATTGTAAAATAGTATGTTTGAATTAGATATTGGTGAATCATATGGTACCAACGCTACTTCGCCAAGATAATATGATCCTTCATCAGTTTCAATAATGCTCTTTAAACTATCGTAACCACTTTTTGCACTGAAATCTATAATTCTTCCATTCTTAAAAGTAAGTGAGAAGTCTTCTATCAGATTCCCATTATAGTTTAGAGGTTTTGAGCTTAGGACTATTCCATTAACCCCAGTTTTTTTAGGAAGTGTAAATACCTCTTCAGTTGGCATATTAGCTATAAACTCTACACCTTCAGGGGTATATTCTGATCCTCCAAGCCATAAATGATCTTCTGGAAGTTCAATTTTAAGATCAGTACCTAATGAGTTTTTATATTGTAGATATTTAAAGTTATTTGAATTTAAAAAATCCATACTTTTCTTTAGGTTTCCTTTATGGGTTTCCCATGATGCAACAGGGTCAATTGTATCAACTCTTACTGTTTTAAATATAGCATCCCAAAGTTTTTCCACTGCTTCATTTTCTGAAACTTCCGGAAATACTTTTTTTGCCCAAGATATAGTCGGAATTGAAGCAATACACCAAACATTTCTATTACTCATAAGCCTTTCTCTATATTCCTTTATTGCATTACTAGCAGCTTTATGCGATTTTGCCATTCTCACAGGATCAACATCCATCATTAGCTCAGGGTCAGAGGCTGAAATACTTAAGAAAGCCGCTCCCCTCCGCACATTCGACAAGTAAAAATCTCTCTGCCAGTCTGGGTATTCTTCGAAAACCTCTTCAGGGGCATTCATGAATTTTATTTTTGAAGATAATTCATCTCTCCAGTTTATAACTACATCCCTAGCACCTTCATTATATGCAATTTTTGACGCGATTCTAACGAAAGAAGCACACTCTATAGGAGCATTAATTACAAGGGTCTGATCCTTTTGAATATTAATTCCTGTCTTCACCAACAAAAGAGCATATTTTTCTAATAATTCATTGTTCATATTAAGACTTCCTTTCTTCAATTTAGATAAAAATTAGTTTGTGCATTAACTTATTTTATGATACTTTATCCATACCATACAAGAAAATTATACCATTAAGAGTTTTCAATTTCCATCCACTTTTCCATAATCATGTCTAATTCTTCTTGAGTTCTTTGTTTTTCTTTATTTAACTCCAATAATATTTCATATTCACTACCCTTATTATTCATTTCAATATCTATATCTTTAAGTTTTGCTTCAAGCTCCTTTATTGTATTTTCTAAGCTTTCTGCTTCTCTTAGTTTGTTATTACTTGTTTGTTTTTGGGTATTTTCTTTGCTTTTTAGTTTTTTTTCTTTGTAAATACTCGGAGTTTCTATTTTATTTCTTTTAAATTCATTTTTCTTTTCTTTGTAATATTCATAATTACCCTTATAATCAACAATCTTTTTATCTTCAATTTCACATATTCTCTCTGCTAGTTTATTTATAAAAAACCTATCATGAGATATAAATAATATAGTCCCATTAAACTCCATTAAAGCTTCTTCAAGATTTTCCCTCGAATCTATATCTAAATGATTTGTAGGTTCATCCAGTATCAAAAGGTTTATATCGTTTTGAATTAATATACAAAGCTTAAGTCTACTTTTTTCTCCACCAGAAAGATTTTTAACCTTTTTAAACACACTTTCTCCATAGAATAAAAACTTAGCAAGGATACCTCTAGCTGGGCCTTCTAAAATATAAATATCCTCTCTAAAGGCTTCAATCACTGTTAGCTCTTCATTATTAAATTCTATATTTTGAGGAAGATATCCTATTTTGGTGTTAGAGCCTAATTTTACTTCGCCTAAGTACCCATTAGTTTCGCCTAAAAGAATTTTTATAATAGTGGATTTACCACTTCCATTATCACCTATTAAAGCGGTACGTTCACCAAATCTTACTTCTAAATATAATTGATCTAATATTTCCTTCTGATCGAAGCTTTTACATAAGCCTTTAATACTTATTGTGTCCTTTCCCGACCTATCTGTACCTTCAAAATTCAATTGGATTTTAGGTTGATTTATTAGAGGCTTATCAACTTTTTCTATCTTATCTAATCTTTTTTGCATACTTGCTGCTCTTTTAAAAAACTTTTCATTATCTGCTTGAACCGCCCATATCCTCAATTGTTTTATTGCTTTTTCCATAGCCTTTATTTTTTTTTGTTGATCTTTATATACTTCAAACTGTTCAAAAACCCTTCTTTGCTTTTCAATAACATAATAAGAGTAATTACCATGATAAAATGAAGTCTCTCCGTCTTCTATTTCAACTATTTTTGTTACAACTCTATCCAAAAAATATCTATCATGTGAAATAACTAATACTGTCCCCTTGTATACTTTAAGGTAACCCTCAAGCCATTCTATAGATGTCACATCTAGATGGTTTGAAGGTTCATCTAAAAGAAGTATATCTGGATTCTCTAGTAAAATTTTGCCCAGTATTACAATAGTTTTTTCACCACCACTTAGACTAATAAAGTCTCTACTCAAAAACTTGTCATTAAACTTTAATCCAGTGCAAACCTTGCTCATTTTTTCCTCTATATCATAACCGCCTTTTGTTTCATAAAGCGCGCCCAGTTCACCATATCTTCTTAAAGCATATTCTAATTCATTTCCCTTTAAACTTGACATCTGCACTTCTAATAATTTCATTTCACTATTTATTTCATATTGAACCTCAAAAGCAATTTTTAAAACATCTATTACTTTAAACTCCTCTGGATAATCCGGTATTTGATGCAAATAACCTATACTTGAATTTTTTCTTATGGATATGCTACCTTTATCTTGATTTTCTATACCAGCAATAATTTTAAAAACTGTAGTCTTACCCGTACCATTTCTTCCTATGAGCCCTACTCTATCACCCTCTTGAACTTCAAAAGTAATATTTTCGAAAATCCTATTACCTCCAAAATATTTTTCAACTTCTTTTAACGCCAATTCTATCATTATAGATTCCTCCTATATTTTTCAAACAATATAAATTTCCAAAGCAAAATAAAAAACCCCATTAAAGGACATTATCAAGATTTTTAGTATTTTGATTCTATATAAATTAGCTCTACTGACCAATAATATTACCTTAAATTTTATTTAATATCAATATTGGTATTTATCATTTTATTAAAATAGGACTTATTTTAATAACATTAATTTTAAACATTTTGGTTATACTAGATTTAAAGTAAAAATTATAAAATAACAAGGAGGATTTGTAATGAAAGTAAAAGCGATATTAATAATATCAGCCCTATTAATTGTACTATCTGTTGGTTGTGCTAAAAACGCTGAGGTGATACCGGAAACACCAAATACACCGCCAACTACAACAACACCACCGGAAACAACCCCTGATGTTGTAACTACAGCTTCAATAGTAGATACTGAGGCTGCTTTTGAAAAAGCCATAAGTAACGAGGGTACATGGATTATTGCAATATTAAAGGACTTATCTTTTGATAAAGATCTTGTTGTCGATGGTGAGTATAAAAACGGTAAAAAAGATGATGCTGGTAAGGATATTATGCAACGTAAAGTCGCTCTCTACACTCAAGATGAAGATCATAACGTAACTGATAGATTCCTTTTGACTGCTCCAAAATTAACTTTTAGTAGCCCTATGGGAAGTATAGAACATGGAACTTTCAAAGGAGACCTTTATGTTACAGTAAGTGATTTTCAGTTAAAAGATGCTACAATTGACGGTAATATATATTTCACTACAGATGAAGCAAAATCCACTTTCAAAATGGATGCTACAAGTAAAGTTACAGGAGTTCAGGAAATGGCAAAATAATATAGTATGAAATAAAAATCAGTTAACCAATGGATGGGTTAACTGATTTTTCATTTCCATATTATAAGATGCCACTTGCCACGTGGGTGGCACCTTATTGGTATATACAACATGTTAACTATATGTTATACTAAAATAGAACTAATTTTGTTCCTAGGAGGAAGTTTATATGCGTATAGTTTCAAAAGTTAACCCTCTACCTTTATATTATCAGCTTAAAGAGATTTTACAAGAAATGATTGAAAATGAAGAATTAAAGCCTGGCGATATGATCCCAGCCGAAAGAGAATTATGTGAAATCCAATGTGTAAGTAGAATGACTGTTAATAAAGCTATTATGTACCTTGTTAATGAAGGCATTATATATAGAGAGCAAGGCAAAGGTACTTTTGTATCAGCCCCTAAAGAAAAACAACAAATTTCTAAATTAAAAGGCTTTACTGAAGAAATGGAGGATAAAGGGCTTAAATCTCAAACTAAAATTCTTTCTTTTAAATTAAAATCGGCCACAAAACAGATTAAAACAATATTAGAAATTGAAAATATGTCGACGCAATTAATAGAGATTAAAAGATTACGGCTAAGTAATGATGAACCACTGGCAATTGAAACTGTGTGGCTTCCACATCATCTTTTTAATGATATAACAACAGCTATGATAGAAGGTAAATCTCTTTACTCTATTTTCAGAGAAAATTATGGCATAAATCCAATAAAGGCAAGACAGACAATAGAACCAATTATTCTAAGCGAATATGAGTGCAACCTTTTAAATCAAAAACCACACTCAATAGCCCTTATGTTTAAAAGAACTACTTACACTCAAGATGGAACACCTATAGAATATACTAATTCAATTTATAGAAGCGATAGATATAAATATGAGATTATTTTGGAATAAGAGAAAATTTATGAATCTAATATAAAAGACTCTGAAATTATGGAGGGGAGATAAAATTGAAAATTATAATTAACGGAAAAATTCTTATTAAGGATGAGGTAGTTTACGAAAAATCACTATTGTTCGATGAAAAAATATTAGAATTTGTTGAAGCTGAAGATTTAGAAAAGCTGCTTCCCAGATGTGATGAAATTATTGATGCAAAAGGAAATTTCGTATCCCCAGGCTTTATTGATATTCACGTGCATGGCTCCGGTGGATATGATGTTATGGACGGAACCGAGGAGGCTCTGAGTGTTATAAGCAGCGTGCTTGCCCAAAATGGAGTTACAGGTTTTCTTCCAACTACTATGACTATGAGCGAAGAAAAGATATATGCTGCTCTTGACAATATACGTATCCAAATGAAAAAGAAAATAAATGGATCTAAAATTCTTGGAGCACATATGGAAGGTCCTTTCATAAATAAAAAGTATAAGGGTGCTCAAAAGGAAGATTTTATTATTAAGCCTAATTTTAAATTTATTGAAGACTATATTGATGTTATAAAACTCATAACCCTAGCCCCTGAAGAGGATGATAATTTTGATTTTATTAAAGAGATTGTGAAAAGAACAAACATAATACTTTCAATAGGACACTCTAATGCGGATTATGAAGAAACAATGGAAGCCATAAAATGTGGAATTAGCCACGCAACTCATACTTTCAACGCAATGACCCCATTAAATCATAGGAAACCTGGTATTGTAGGTGCAATTTTAAATAGCGATATATATTGTGAACTAATAGCAGATGGTATTCATGTTCATCCTGCAATATTTAATATATTAAAAAAACTAAAAGGCACAGACAGAATAATTTTAATTACTGATTCAATGAGGGCAGGTTGTTTAAAAGATGGTGTTTCTGAACTTGGAGGCCAGAAAGTGATAGTTAAAAATAACTCTGCAAGACTAGAAGACGGAACCTTAGCAGGAAGTATTCTAAAACTTAATGAAGGCGTTAAGAATTTCATGAATAATAGTGATATAGATATCTGTGAAGCAATCAGTTTAGTATCCATTAATCCTGCTAGAGAGCTTGGCCTAGATAAGGTAAAAGGAAGCCTTGAGGTAGGAAAGTATGCTGATATAGTAATTTTAGATAGTAATTTCAATGTTCAGCAAACCATAGTAGAAGGTAATACAGTTTTTAAATCAAACGAAATGAAGAGGTGCTTATAATGAGAATTATTGTAGTAGACAATTACGAGGAAATGAGCTGGAAAGCTGCTAGCTTAGTTAGCAGTCAAATGATTTTAAAACCAAATACCATTCTTGGATTAGCAACAGGGGACACTCCCCTTGGAATGTATAGTGAGCTTATAAAGCTATATAATAAAAAGGAAATTGATTTTAGAGAAGTAAAATCTTTTAACTTAGATGAGTATTACGGAATAGATGAAAATAATAGCCAAAGCTATTACTATTATATGATGAACAATTTCTTTAAACATATTAATATTCCACATGAAAATATCAATGTTCCTAATGGAGATGCTGAGAATACTTACGAAGAATGTTTAAGATATGAAAATAAAATAAAAAAATCTGGTGGCATTGACATTCAAGTTCTTGGAATAGGAGTTAATGGACACATAGGCTTTAATGAGCCGGATGTTAATTTTGAAGCTGAAACTCACCTTGTTAATTTAGATGAAACTACTATAGAATCAAATTCTAGATTATTTGAGCGGATAGAGGATGTTCCTACTAAGGCCATCAGTATGGGAATAAAAACTATAATGTATTCAAAGAGAATTGTGCTGCTAGCAAGTGGACTGTCAAAAGCTGATGCTATTTATAAAACTATAAATGGTAAAATCAATCCTGAAACTCCTGCATCTATCCTTCAGCTACATCAAGATGTAACCGTGATTTTAGATAAAGATGCTGCCAGTAAATTATAAAAAGAAAGTGGTTTATAATCCTCAGAGTGTGAGGATTTTGAACCACTTTTTTTTAAATCTTCTTAATCATTCAAAAGAGTAAAAGCTATTGCACCTTAGCAATAGCTTTTACTCTTTAATTTATAGTAATTTTTTTGGCAACACAAAATTTGGAGCTGAAAAAGGGGATCGAACCCTCGACCTACGCGTTACGAGTGCGTTACTCTACCAACTGAGCTATTTCAGCATATTATATTTCTTAACTTGTTAAGTATATACCATATGCTACCTATATTTCAAGGTAAATTTGCAGATAAATAAAAATAAAGAATGTACTGCAATCTAATTCGTACATTCTTTATCTAAATCATATCACTTTATTCAGTAACTGGGAACCAACCCGGTGTATTCATTATTGCATTCCAAAGTGGCTCTGGTATATTTAATAATTTACCATTACTTTTACTTATAGTAGTACGTATTTCGGAAGTTTTCCCTTGTTGAACTTTGCTTACCCACTCTGGTTCCATGATTATTTCTCTACCTAGGGATATAAATTCCGCACCACTATCTAGTGCCTTAATAGCATCTTCCGGTGTATGAATAGACCCCACTCCAATGAAAGGCACCCTACCATGAATTTGGTCTAGTATTTTACATATGATAGGTTTTGTATTTGTTATATCTCTCATTGAGCTTTGCCAAAAATCCATTATAGAAATATGCAAGTAACTAAGGTTCTGATTTGCTAATACATCTAGAAATAAAAGTGTATCTTCTAAAGTTATACCTGGTTTTTCAATCTCCTCTGGTGAAAAACGATAACCCACTATAAAGTTTTCATCGGCTTTTTCACTTACTACTTTTTTAACTTCTGCGATAACAGAAAGCGGGAAATTCATTCTTTTTTCTATATTCCCTCCCCAATTATCAGTCCTACGGTTTGAGTGAGGAGAAAAGAATTGTTGCAGTAAATATGTGTTAGCACCATGAATTTCTACACCATCAAACCCAGCATCTATAGCTAATTTTGCTGTTTCACCAAATGCTTTAATAGTACCCTTAATTTCTTCTTCCGTCATTTCTCTAGGTATCATTGCCCCTGACCTTTCCGGTGCTACTGCACTTGCACTAATTGTTTGTTCACCTGGTATATCAGAAGGAATTGCCATTCTACCTCCATGAAATATTTGTAAAATGGCTAAAGCGCCTTCATCCTTTATGGTTTTGGCTAACCTTCTTAGCCCTGGTAAAAAGCTGTCATCATAGGCAGCAAACTGCCCTGGAAAACCCTTTCCTGATAGACTAACATATGTTGCTGCCGTAATCACCATGCCTACACCTTTCGACCTTGCCTTATAATAACTCAATTCCGCCTCAGATACCGTTCCGTCAGTATTCGCAGAAAAAGTAGTCATAGGTGCCATAACTAAAGAATTTTTTACATTTATTCCAGAACCTAATACACTAGATTTAAGTAACTTTTCTATTTTCAATTTAATCTCTTCCTTTCAAAATGTTTCATTTCACTTTATTACATAATACTATACATTCATAACTTTGTAAATAATAATTATTATTATTTAATATTAATTTTTTAGCATTTGATAATATCTTTACGTAAGTTATCTCTCCATATATATCACTTATATTAAGTTAAAAGTTCCCTTACTATCCTCCACAGTCATGTTCTGTATAAAGTATCCTCCTTTTTCATACTTATAAGAATTCCTCTCATAGGAATGTATATATGGTATTAACTTATATCTAAGTAGCATAGCTTTTTTCAATCCAGCTTCTGCAACTGGTCCAGAAGACCATGCCTGTCTTTAATAACCCTGACTTAATATATTTTTCCGCAAAAAAAAGCTGCTAATTTAACGGCTTCTTTTTTCAAATTTTAAATTAAGTAACACCTTTTTATTGTAAATCTCACTTCGAGTAATTATTAATCAGTTTTATAATTGGAGTTGCTAATTTAAGTAAATCAATACTGCTACTTTCACTACATATTTTGTCAACCAAATCACCCATGATTTTGCTATCTAAATTCTTAACTGCAGAATCGAATTTATCATCAGTTAGATTCTCTAAAAATCTTCTTAGTGTGAGAGAATGATTATAATTTTCAAATAGTGGTTTAGTAAGTTTCTCATAATCTCCTTGTTTGCAAATATCAAGCGCCGAATATATCCCTGTTAAAATTGATGTATATTGGCCAAACCCCAGACCTGGAGAAATAGCACCAAAACAATTACCAACGAAATAAGTATTATCAATTATAGGTTTATCACATATTCCCATCATATATCTTGTAATTTCAAAGTTATCAGTTATCACAAGGTTTTGCTCTAACTTTACACATGCTAAATTATAAAATTGTTGCCACATATCATTTATATCTAATTTTATATTGTCAGGATAATCTGGATAAGCAATAACTAAATTTGCTTCACTTTCAGAAAAAGGTATGAGCCAAGCATAACCTTTGGGTAATATATCATAATTAAACCATACATGAGGATTACTTGTTACAAATTCCCCTTGAACAGTGGCTCCCTTTATAGTACAAGTAAGGTCACACCTATAATTACCTAAATCAGACGCATATTGTCCATCTCCAGTTGCCAAAACGACATAATCAAAATCTTTACATAACTTTTCGTATTCGTAAGTTGAATTAAAATTTATTTTAGATTTTACTTGTTTCTCTAGTTGACACTCATATGAGTCTTGATGTCTGCCTCTTACATTTGTATATCCAATCTTCCCATTAATACAACCAATTTCATTTTGAGAATGTACAAATAATTTATCAACTTCAACTATAGGTTTTAAATTTATATGATAATTGTTTGCTATGTAAGGTACCCAGTCTTTATTAGGTCTATTAAGGATACTAAACATTGCTTCTGCATTAATAAATCGATCTCCTACACAAGCTCTTTTTTCAAAAATTGTTGGTGTAATTCCATATCTCTCAAGGGTTATCGCTGAGCAAAGTCCAGACATTCCAGCTCCCATTATAGCTACTTCCATATGAAAACCTCCTATAGCATATAGTGTATGTTTTAGAGAGATTTCTATGCATTGGTATTTAGCACGAAAATATACAATTAAAAAATTCACTAAAATAAATTTAAATTACTCAGCCCAATCCTGAGATCTACCAACTGCTTTATGCCATCCTTTAAGCAATCCCTGTCTTCTATCTGATTCCATATTAGCCACAAAAGATCTTGATAGATCCCAATTACTGCATATATCTTCTTTATCCTTCCAATAACCTACAGCGAGGCCTGCTAGATAAGCTGCTCCAAGTGCGGTAGTCTCAATTATTTCTGGTCTATCAACTTGTACGCCTAGTATGTCTGCTTGAAATTGCATTAAAAAATTATTTGCACAAGCCCCACCATCAACCTTTAGAGCTTTAAGTTCTATTCCAGAATCTTCTTGCATTGCTTTTAGAATGTCATTAGTCTGATAGGCTATAGCTTCTAAAGTTGCACGAATAATATGTTCTTTTTTTGTTCCTCTTGTTAGTCCTACAATTGCACCCCTTGCGTATGGATCCCAGTATGGCGCCCCCAGCCCTACAAAAGCAGGAACCACATACACTCCACTAGTGTCTTCAACTGCTGTTGCATATTTCTCAGATTCAGCAGCATTATCTATCATTCGTAGTTCATCTCTTAACCATTGAATTGCAGCACCAGCAATAAATACACTTCCTTCAAGTGCGTATTCAATCTTTCCAAAAGCTCCCCAAGCAATGGTAGTTAATAATCCATTTCTTGATTCTAAAGCCTGTTCCCCTGTGTTCATTAGGAGAAAGGCTCCAGTTCCATAAGTGTTTTTAGTATCTCCAGGTTCATAACAACATTGACCAAATAATGCCGCTTGCTGATCCCCAGCATCTCCTGATATTGGTATTTCTGCTCCAAACAATGAACTGTCTGTTTTACCATAAACATAACTTGAAGGTTTAACATCTGGTAACATTGATAGAGGTATGTTTAATTCTTCTAATATATCTTGATCCCATTTTAATTCATGAATATTAAATAGCATTGTTCTTGAGGCATTTGAATAATCAGTAACGTACGTTTTCCCTTTAGTTAGATTCCAAATTAACCAAGTGTCTACAGTTCCAAACAATAGATATCCCTTTTCAGCTTTTTCTCTTGTTCCCTCTACATTGTCAAGAATCCATTTGATTTTTGTTCCTGAAAAATAAGCATCCAGCGCTAATCCAGTCTTTTGTTTTACAACAACATCAAAACCTTTTTCTTTCAGTTCGTCACACATATTTGCTGTTCTTCTACATTGCCATACTATAGCGTTATAAACAGGTACACCATTTCTTTTATCCCATACAACTGTGGTTTCTCTTTGATTTGTTACTCCGATAGCTGCGATGTCTGAAGCCTGTGCACCCACTTTTGCCATAGCTTCAATTGCAACAGAGAATTGCGTAGACCATATATCTATTGGATTATGTTCTACCCATCCTCCACTTGGATAAATTTGACTAATATCCTTTTGTGCAATACTCTCAATAAGCCCCCTCTTATTGAATAAAATACATCTTGAACTGGTTGTCCCTTGGTCTAGTGCCATTATATACTTTGCCATTTTAATATCCTCCCAGTTTTTATTGTAATTGATTTCTTAATATATATAAAAAATACCGAGCAAAATAAAGTATAAAACTTTAAAATTCACTCGGCTCTCATTTTTCTAGCCTAAATTTATCTATTTAACTCCCACAGTTCAGATGCCGTTGTAGATCCCACTATAGCACATGAACTTGTGGATACCATATCTTAATTATCACATTTTATAATGATATAGTCAATAATTTGTTTAAATAGTCATTTAAGTTATATTTTTCTATATGTCACTAATCTGATAGCTAATAACATGTCACTTTATTTTAATACTGATAATATTAACAAAAAAAAGGAATAGAAGATACTGGGCCTAAGCACTACCTTCTATTCATATATTTTACACTATTTTATTTTGTAAGCCCAGTCCTCTCATTAAACTTAATAATGAGTTCATCCAGTTCCGGTCCCATCTGATGTAATTTGCCCCAATAATTATCATAATCATACCATTGTGCATTTAATTCATCCATATCGTACTTTTGTTGTTCAATCCAAGTGTAGTACTTAAGGTTGTGAATTCGTTTTTTACCTTGGTATGTTAACTCTTCCATACTATCTGTTCTAAGACCTAAAACACTTCTGTTATGATCTACGGCAGCGTCTACTCCAGTATATTCTCTTCCTCTTTCTGTTTTCATTTCTTCTAGTCTTGATCCATACATTTCTGCAGAATCTGTAAGAACAGTCATAATCATATCATTTTCTGTTAACTCATAGTATTTAGCAAATTTAATGCTGGTTAATATATTCGCAGCACCAGATATACCAACATATGCAAGTTTTTGTATTAATTCTTCTGAAACTCCCTGTTCTTTTAGATATGCTTGACCAGCTGGTTCATTAAAGAGCCTAAACATTGCCAAAGCATCATTATCATCAATAGCAACAACCATATCTGTATTTTTTACATTATGAATCCAAGGAATATGTTTATCACCTATACCTTCAATTCTATGATCACCAAAACCATTATTAAGAAGTGTTGGGCATTGAAGTGCTTCACCAACCGCAATTTTAGCATGTGGGTATTGATCTTTTAGAAAATCTGCACATCCAAGTGTACCTGCAGAACCTGATGTTAAGCATACACCAGCAAGTTTGCCCTTTGGACCAGCTTCAGCTTTAACAATGTCGTTCATAGCATTACCAGTTACTTCATAATGCCATAAATGATTACCAAGCTCTCCAAATTGGTTAAATATTACAACATTATCTCTAGTTTCTTTTAGTTCCCATGTTTTATCATAAATCTCTTTTACATTACTTTCACAACCAGGAGTTGCAATAACTTCTCCTGCTACTTGTTTTAGCCAGTCAAAACGCTCTTTACTCATGTTCTCAGGCAATATAGCAACAGCTTTGCATCCAAGCAATGCAGAGTTGTATGCACCACCACGGCAGTAATTACCTGTTGATGGCCAAACTGCTTCATGGAATGTAGGATCAAATTGACCTGTAACTAAGCGTGGAACTAGGCAAGCAAAACTTGCTCCAACCTTATGACATCCAACCGGAAAATACTTTCCAACCATTGCAAAAATCCTTGCCTTAACACCTGATATTTCGGAAGGAATTTCTATGTAGTTTGGTAGTTCATTGTATAATCCGCCAGTCTTTACTGGTTGATTTTTCCATGAAATTCTAAACAAATTAACGGGATCAATATCCCACAAACCAGTTGTTTTTAATTTTTCTTTTATTTCTTCAGGTATCTTGCTTGGGTCCTTCATTTGAGCTATTGTTGGAATAATAACATTTCTTTCTTTAGCACTCTCTACAGTTTTTTTAAGTTGCTGCTCATTGATTGTTAGATCTATTAATTTATGCACTTAAAACCCTCCTCTGAGTATATATTATTTTTTTTACCTTCTTCGTCGACATTATTTCCTTTTTAATAATATAAAGCAATAATCATGCCAATTTTCTACAAAATCAAAATAGCTGATATCAATGGTTTTCTATTATATGTTTTTTTAAAAGATACAAGAAAAATATCATAATGATAATTTTTATCATTATGATAATGACGTATTATCTGAATTTTCTACTATTTAGCCTGTCTACGAATAACAATTTATCATTTTGATAAATTATATTCTTCAATTTTCCTATACAAAGTAGCTATACCTATTCCAAGTCTCTTTGCTGCTATTTTTTTTCCCTCAGTAGTTGTTCCATATTTTTCTATGGCATTTTCTATTGCTCTTTTTTCTAGTGACTTTAGTGTAAATATCTCATGTTCATTGTTGAAAATATCAATTTCATTATGAAAAATATTTTCAGGTAAAATTTCTCTTTTAATAATTCCATTCGTCCCAACCATATTAACAATATATTCCACGGTATTCTCTAATTCCCTTATATTCCCCGGCCATTTATAGTTGTAAAGTATTTGTTCTGTATCATCCGCCAATTTCATATTCAAAAAATTCTTATTAAATAGATTGCAATACTTCTCTATGAAAGCTTCTATAAGTAGTTTTATATCTTCCTTTCTTTCTCTTAAAGGAGGTATTTCAAGAGGTATTACATTTAATCTATAGTATAAGTCCTCTCTGAATTTATTTTCCTTTATTGCTTTTACTAAATCTTTGTTTGTTGTTGCAACTACCCTAACATCAATATCAATTGTCTTATTTGATCCTATTCTTGTAATGCATCTCTCTTGCAAAACTCTTAAAAGTTTAGTCTGAAGGTAGAGCGGCATATCCCCTATTTCATCTAAGAGTATTGTCCCTTTATTAGCAAATTCAAACTTACCTATCTTACCCATAGGATCTGCACCTGTAAAAGCTCCCTTTGCATATCCAAAAAGTTCACTTTCAAGAAGCATATCTGGTATAGCTCCACAATTTATAGCGATAAAAGGCTTATCATTTCTGTTACTTTCATTATGTATAGCTCTTGCAAACATCTCTTTTCCAGTACCACTTTCTCCAGTTATTAGTACCGTAGAGGTTGAGATAGCAATTTTCTTTACATTTTGTTTTAATTTTTGAACTTGTTTTGATTTACCCAAAATATCCTTACTTTTTATAACTTTATTAATAGTAGTAAAATTTGATAATTTCTCTTTAAACTTTTTCGCGTCTTGGAAAAAAATCATCCTATCATATTGTTCCTCATTAAATTCTATATTATGTATGCTTCCAACAACAAAGAAAATTTCTTTATCAACCATTAATTTGTATTCCTGAAGATCAAATACATTGTCACTGCTTATTGTGATTTTTACTTTGTGATTCCTAAAATCACCGCTTAAATTTAGTTCCTTAAGACCCTTTTCATTTATATGGGTAATACAGTTACTCTTGTTTAGTATAATTACGCCTTGCTCTGTTTTATCAACAACAAAATTCAGAAGCTGTAGTAAGGTTTGCGTTTTCATTATTTCTCTTTTTTCATTTGCAGTACTGCTTATAAACTCAGAAATTTGTTGTAGGAAAGTCATATATACATCAAAGCTTGCCAGTAGATGTTCCTTCTGATTGTTGTTAATGCATATTAACCCAATAACTCCTATAGTCTCCTCATTCAATTTTATAGGGGTACTCATTTCTAATTTTTCTCCACATAATCCTCTCTTGGGGCAAGGTATACAAATTTTATCTTTCCCCGGTTCATATATAATTTGAGACTTTCCAGATTTCATAACTTTTTTATAAACATATCCTTCTTCTGATATATCTACATCTATCTTATCTTTATAAATACCCGTACCTGCTATTCTAGTCAAATTATCATCTACTATTTCCACTTCTACTTGAAGAATTTGGGATATAATATTCGCATATTTAATTACTGCTTCCTGTATGTCTTTTAATATTGAATTCAATTTTTATTCCCCCATCCCCAAATAATAATTTAAAGTTATTATATTAATATTAAACTTTCACCTTATTTAAGTAAAGATATTTTAATAAATATTCACGAAGTCGCGGTTTTAATAAAAAAATACAACTGTGCACCGTCACGTCTTCCTATTAACTCCCTCATAAGTAATTTTCTAATTAAATCTTGAATTTTTTTATAATATATTGCTTTTATGAAGGATTATTTAATGTTATGTAGAATCAAACAAAAGATAACAATATGATAGATAAGAAACTTGTCGCTATCAAGTATGACCTCTATAACACAAATTAATGATATACAAGGAGATGATTCATATGAAGAATAAATCTAAGCTACTATTAGGTATAATTATTTTAGTTAGTTTTATGGTTGTTGGATGTACAAAGAAACCTGAACCTATTGTTACTCCAAGTAAGCCGGAAGCTGTTGAAACAAAAGTTCCTGTTCCCGCACCTGTGGAAGCCCCACAAAAATACTATTCTCCCTATACAGGTGAAGTGGTAGAAAAAGAATCATTAGATAACATAGCTGTACTTGCCATAGTAGAAAACTTAGTAGCTGCAAGACCTCAATCAGGTTTAAATGCTGCAGATATTGTTTATGAAACTGTGGCTGAAGGTGGCATACCTAGATTCATTGCATTATTCTAAAAGAGCGATGCTGAAAAGATTGGACCCATTAGAAGTGCAAGGCCTTATTTCTTAGATATTGCCGCAGAATATAACCTTCCCTTTGCTCATTGTGGCGGTAGTGCAGAGGCTCTTGCTAGAGTGAAAAATGAGAACTTAATGAGTATGAATGAGTTCGCCTATGGTTCTACTTATTGGAGGGATAAAGTAAGGAAAGCTCCTCATAACCTTTATACCTCTACTGAGAAATTAAGAGCACTTATTAAAACAAAGGATTATGTTAAAGCGCCCACTGTAAAGTTGAATTTTGATAAAAACTATTGGGATAGTGATGAATTTTTGCCAGCTACAGATATATTTTTAAAAATAAGTAAAACCTACAGCACTAGATACACATATAAAGATGGACTTTATCTTAAAAGCATGGATGAAAAGTCTGCTGTTAATAAAGAAGATAATCTCCCCCTAACAACTAAAAATATAGTGGTACAATTCACTTCCATCAAACTACAATCAGATGGACTTCATTTAGACATTGCTATTGTAGGTAGTGGAGATGGCTATGTTATTAGCAATGGCAAGTTTGTTAAAATGCATTGGCGTAAAAAGAATGCCACTTCACAAACCCTTTTAACTGATGAAGCAGGTAATGAATTACCATTGAATCCTGGGAACACTTGGTGGAACATTGTAGATAAAAGTACTGTTGTCAATATTAAATAATTCATATAATGTTAATAAAGTTACCCTATTGGATAATCAAAATTCTGAGGTAGATGCAAATTCCGGAGCAACCTTTACTTCCATAGGCATAATGAATGCAGTTAATGATGCTCTATCACAAGCGCTTTTGAATGTAACATTGCCAACCACTCAAGAGTTACCACAAAATCGTGGACACGGTAAGGGTGGTGGCGAAAGAAAAAGTCATTAAATAAACACCCTTATGCCTTTATGGAACCATACTTAAACAACAAAAAAGTTCTCTACTATAACAAGCTAATTTGTTATAGTAGAGAACTTTTTTACTGAAACCAGAAGAAATTTTATTGTAATTGTAACTTCATATTAGTGATTTCCTTATTGTAAATTATACTCTTAGCTTCATCATCAGTAATCAAACCATCTACAAGTAGTATATTATCAATATCAACCATCTTAAAAGCTTTAGTATGCTTATTATGTGCACCGCACACCTTAAGACTTAAATTCTTTTCTTCCTTATCACCAGTTTTGATTAAAAATAGTACATTCTCTTCTGAATCAGATATATCTTTAAAGGCATTAAAATCTTCATTTATTAATAAAGACTTAATTACGTCTTTTCTCAAATCTTTTTTTATAATTGCTATAGTATCATCATGTTTGATTATATATTCAGAAATAAAACATACTAATTCGTTTTCAGACTTAAATAATTGTGTGTTTGACATTTATATTGCCCCCTTGAATTAATAGAATAAAAATTTATTTGTATACATTGTACTGCATTTAAATTCATTAGTCAATGCTTTTTTGTAATATTTATTGAATATTTTTACGATTTAAATGCATCTGTAAAGCTTTGTTTATGGCTATTGTTTGATAATAAATGTTGTAAATTAGTCATATTTAGATTAATTTACAATAAAACTTTCGTGAATAAATATACATATCCATGTATATTTATTTCAGTTTTTTATATAACTGATACTATAGTAAATAACTTTATCGAACATAAAATAATAACCGATGAAGGATAAAAGCATCCCCAGCGGTTATTAATTAAATCTTATTCAATTCAGGTACAACATTTATAGGAACTTCGCCTGTAACTGCACTAACAAGGCTTTTTGCAGCTACCATGCACATATTATATCGTGTTTTCTCAGTAGCCGATCCTATATGTGGAATCGTAACTACATTCGGCATTTTAAGCAGAGGGTTACCTGAATTAATCGGCTCCGTTTCATAAACATCAAGCCCTGCTGCATATATTTTATTACTTTTTAGCGCTTCTATTAACGCCTTCTCATTAACCGTCTGACCTCTGGATGCATTTATAAATACTGCTGTATTTTTCATCTTATCAAACTCTTTAGTATCTATTAGATGATAGGTGTCCTCTGTAAGTGGAGTCATCAGTACGATAAAATCAGATTTTTGTAATAGAGAATCAAAATCACAATATTTTACCCCTAATCTTTTCTCAGTATCCTCTTTTCTGCTTCTATTATAATATAATACTTCCATGTCAAATCCAAACTTAGCTCTTTTAGCAACTGCTTCACCTATTCTACCCATGCCTATAATCCCTAAAGTAGTATGATGAACATCTAACCCAAATAAATTTTCATCGTCCCTAGGTGTCCATTTACCCTCCTTCACATATCTGTCTAATTCAACAATTCTTCTCGAAGCAGATAACATTAGCCCAAGTATTAAATCTGCCACAGTATCATCTAGTACGTAAGGCGTGTTTGTACCTATAATTTTTCTTTTCTTCATTGCTTCCAATTCAAAATTATTATAACCAACCGAAATATTGCTTACAACCTTTAACTTTGGAGCGTTCTTTAATAGTTCTTCATCAATTTTTATACCTGTTAAAATTACTCCATCTTTATCTTTAATCCTTTGAAGCAATATGTCTCTTGGTATTTTTTCATCAAAGTCCCACTTTTCATAGTTGCAGTACTTAGCGATATATTTTTCCACCTCTTCAGGTAGTTTCTCAGCAATATATATATTAGTTTTATTCATTTTTTGCCCCCTTATCCACTATAAATTCATTAATAACTTTAGCTACCCTCGCTATTTATTTACATGAATATTTTTAATAAACTACTTGCCAGTATTAGACATACAAATCATTTATAATCGGTATTCTAAATTTTTGCTATTCCTGTTTCTCTTGCTACTCTAGCTACTTCCGCTGCAACAGTTTTTGCTACCCGAGGGTCAAAAGCTCCTGGGATAATGTATTCATCATTTAATTCTTCATCTGTAATCAAGCTTGCTATTGCTATTGCTGCTGCAAGTTTCATATCTTCAGTTATATCTGTTGCTCTTACATCTAGTGCTCCTCTAAATATTCCTGGGAATATCAATACATTATTAATCTGATTTGGATAATCTGACCTTCCTGTTGCAATTACTCTTGCGCCACCTTTTTTAGCTTCTTCTGGCATTATTTCAGGTGATGGATTTGCCATTGCGAATATAATTGCATCACTATTCATAGTTCTAACCATATCTGCATTTACCATATTGGGTCCTGAAACTCCAATAAATACATCTTTTTCTTTTATTATTTCCATTAGTAACCCCTGCTCCATATTTCTATTAGTAACCTTTGCCATTTCTACTTGAGGTGGATTCATCCAATCAAGTCCCTCTGCAAGTGCACCTTTCTTATCACACATTACTATATTTTTAATACCATATGAAAGAAGAAGCTTACAAATTGATATTCCTGCTGAACCTGCACCATTTATAACTACTTTTGCAACATCAATGTCTTTTTTAACTACCTTTAGTGCATTAATAACTCCGGCTAGTACCACAATTGCAGTGCCATGTTGATCATCATGGAATACAGGTATATCTAATTCTTCTTTTAATCTTCTCTCAATTTCAAAACATCTTGGTGCGGATATATCCTCTAAGTTTATCCCTCCAAAAGTTGGGGCAAGATATTTTACTGTTTTTATAATCTCTTCAACATCTTTTGTATCAAGACATATTGGAAAAGCGTCAATATTTGCAAATTCCTTAAATAATGTTGCTTTCCCTTCCATAACTGGCATTGCAGCTAATGGTCCTATATCTCCAAGTCCAAGCACTGCCGTTCCATCAGAAATTACCGCTACAAGATTTCCTTTAGCTGTATATTTATAGACATCTTCACTATTTTTATAAATTTTCCTACAAGGTTCAGCAACCCCTGGTGTGTAGGCAGTACTTAACTGATCTCTGTTTTTCACAGAAACTTTAGATACTATACTAATCATACCTTTATTTTCTTCATGCATTTTTAGACTAAGTTCATCGTAATTCATTATAAAATATACCTCCTTGCATTTAATTTAAATCCATCTATCTGCTCAAGATAATACTTATTAAAACTCTGATCATCTATACCACCGATATCCTTTACACCTACCATTATATAATAACACAGGAGTCATGTCTATTTATTAAGGTTTCCCTTATTTTACGACTCTATAATTACTAATATAATGATAAACACAATAAGTGGCTATGATAGTTAGTAACCAAGTATGTATTTTCTCATAATCTAATACTATAACAATGCTAATTGGAGAAGCACATGATTAATTTAACACTAACCCCTCTTCACTATATATATCTAATCTTCATTCTTATAATAATATTCGCCATGATAAAGAAGAAGGATATATCTCTTATATGTATATTAGGTATTTTTCTCCTAGGTCTTTTTGGTACAGGTTCTATCTACAGATCTACCATGGGTGTATTTAATAGCTTTGTTTATGCAACAAAAGAGCTAATGCCTACCATCTTTATAATATCCATCATAACTGCTATGAGCAACACTCTTATGGATTCTGGAATAAATGATGAACTAGTGTCCCCTTTTAAAGGCATCATTAAAAATTATTGGATAGCTTATTGGGTTATCGGCATCTTTATGATGATTTTATCTTGGTTTTTCTGGCCATCCCCAGCAGTAGCACTTGTGGGAGCATTATTCTTACCGATTGCCATAAAAGCAGGGTTACCAGCCATGGGTGTGGCCATTTCAATGAACTTATTTGGACACGGCATAGCTCTGTCAAGTGATTATATAATTCAGGCTGCACCTAAACTTACTGCAGATGGGGCTGGCATACCTATTGCGAGTGTTATATCTGCAAGTATTCCACTTGTAATCACAATGGGCATAGTTACAACTACCGCAGCCTTTTATTTTCTTAGAGCGGATATTAAGAAAGGACTACTATCCGTTGAATTTAAAACAGAGGAAACTACAAGTAGTTTACCTGAAAGAGTGCTTATTTCTTCCAAAATTCTAAGAAAATTTTTGGCATTATTTATACTAGTGCTTTTCGCATTAGACATCTATATAATGTACACTGCAAAACTTCAAGGTGGTGATGCAACAGCTCTTATTGGAGGCACAGCTGTATTTATACTAAGTTTGGTTTCAATATTAACCTACAAGAATCACCCCTTAGAGAAAATTACTGATAATTTTGTTAAGGGTTTACAATTCGGTTTTAAGATATTCGGTATTGTTATCCCTATAGCTGCTTTCTTTTATTTAGGGGATTCAGCTTTCACTGATATTTTCGGAAAAATACTTCCTGAGGGTTCTAATGGAATTGTTAATGATTTAGGTGTTGCACTTGCAAACTTAGTCCCTCTTAGCTCAGCAGTAGCAGCCAGCACGCTTACAGTTGTGGGTGCAATTACGGGTCTGGATGGCTCAGGTTTCTCCGGCATATCCCTTGTTGGTTCAATTTCTAAGATCTTCGGTTCGGCTTTAGGTGCAGGAACCTCAACCCTTACGGCCCTGGGCCAAATAGCTGGAATTTGGGTAGGCGGTGGAACAATAATTCCTTGGGCAGTAATTCCTGTAGCAGCTATTTGTGGTGTTGATCCCTTTGAACTGGCTAAGAAAAACATTAAGCCAGTTGTCATAGGTTTAGTGATTACTACTATTGTAGCTATTTTCATTATGTAGTTTAGCTAGAAATAAATACAATAAAAACGGCTCGTGAATTGAGCCGTTTTTATTGTATTTAGGCCTTAAACTGAATTCACTTGCTATCAGTTACTGGATATCAACCTTATATTCTTTTCCACTACTCTTAACTACAATTTTCACATATACCTTGCTATCACCAATTGGAGGAGTAGTATAGTTTTGTTGTCCTCCTGAGCCTGAGCCCATGAGGTTTTTGTATTCTTTATCATCGATAAATATAGAAACATCGGTGGCATCATATCCTAGATCTGAAACCATATATAATTCTCCATAAGTGACACCACTTGTGAAGGTTCTCATTCTGATTTTTTCGCCTTCTTCTTGCAAATCTTTATCTATATGAATTATATTACTAAGGTATTTTATATCCTTTGTATCCTCAACCTTAAAACTAACCTCTTCCCCACTTGAGAGATAACAAACAATATACATTGGATCTATAAAGCTTTCACTTTTGTAAGATGTACCATAATCATTATATGAATACATAAATCTTTTACCAAGCCATAATCCTATTATTTCTCTTAAAGGCTCTTCATCCTGCAAGTTTTTCTTTACTTCCACAGCTACTAGCTTATCCCTGCCCTTTACACCAATGGTAAAATATAATTTATTTAAATCCATTAGTACATCATTAATTTTTATTTTGGTGTCACCGGAAGACTTTTCAACCTTCAAATTTAAAAAATATTTTTTATACTGTTTATCTACATATGGATTGTACCATCCCCCTCTTGCATTTATCATATAATTAAAACTAAATATAACAATAACTACTGCTACTATTTTAATTAATAGGATCTTGTGTTTATTTTTTCTAAAGTCTTCTATAAAAACCTTAATAAATTTATATACTAATGTAATAATTAATGCATAAAAAACTAAAATAGTAGCTAATCTTAATATTACCGAAAAAATTGTAGACATATCAGACCTCCTTTACTTAAACACTATTTTAATTTATGAATTCTAAACTTAACCTGCCATGTTCCATAAATATTTTTTTTCTTTTTAACATCATATTGCAATTCACTATCTTTTGTAGTTACAGTCATATTTCCAACTTCCATAGCAGTTATTCTAACTGTTAGACTACTTACATAAAACTTTAAGGGTTCTATCTCCATTATTGCTTTTATTTCACCATCCTTATTCACACTTTGGAGTGTCATTGCAGAACCCGTAGTAAAATATATTTTCCCAAGTACATCTTGCACCGTTATAGAATCTATGCCAAAAGGAGGCGTGGCATAATTTATTCCCTGACCCTTAGGTACCTTAACTGTAAATAATATTAATGTGCTGTCCTTCTTATTTATAATTGCATCTACAGTAAAAGTTATATCCTTCATAGTACTACTTTTCTCTATCATTTCACCATTATCATTGCTATAAATTGAAGCAATCTCTGGATCCAATTGCTTATACTTATCAAGAAGTGTACTTGATTTTATATACTGAGCAGCTACTGGTATACCACCTATTAATATAAATAACATACAGGCAGCTACAGCGTACCTTGAAAACTTTCTTAGTCCCCTTTTTTTTATGGAGTCCTTAACCTTTATTGACAGGCCATTTGGGATTTTAATTTCCTCAGTTAACTCTTTAAACTCTTCCATATCATTTATTAGTAGTTGCTTTAACTCTTCATATTCCTTTTTACATCTAGGGCAGTTATCAATATGCTCTTTTACCTCACTAGTTTTTTCAACACTTAATTCATCATAAATAAATTCATAGAGCCTATCCTTTGCTTCATCACAGAGCATTTTTATTCACCTCCATAAGCGCCTTTAACTTTTTAATTCCAAAATTCAATCTTGATTTTACCGTTCCAACTGGGATATCTAAGATAGTTGATACTTCCTCTAATTTGTAATCTCCAAAATACTTAAGTCTTATTACATCCAGAGCTGAAGCATGATTTTTTTTAAAAGCACTAATTTAACTTAAAATTATAAATTACTATTACTATTTGTGATTCGCAGATTTTTTTATATAATATTGCTGATAAAATAAGTTTCAATTCATTTTCATAGTTCACTTTT
>NZ_JAENWM010000153.1 GCF_016650035.1 Clostridium sp. | reverse complement strand
TAAGAACTTTTACTATAGTATTAATTATTTTAGGTAACATAGCTATTAATTGAGGTAATGCCTTCACTAATCCTTTTATGATAGCAAGTAAAATTGTTATTGCAGCCTTTAAGATTACTGGCAAGTTAGTAGTTATTACTTCTAGTATGCTATCTATTATCCGAGGCAACATAGCTATCAATTGTGGTAATGCCTTCACCAAGCCATCTATAAGGGCAAGCAAAATTGTTATTGCAGCTTTTACTATTACTGGTAAGTTGGTAGATATAACTGTGGTTATACTATCTATTATCTGTGGTAGCATTGCTAATAATTGAGGTAGCGCATCCACCAGACCATCTATAAGCGCAAGTAAAAGCGTTATCCCAGCTTGTAAAATTAAAGGTAAATTATCAGTAAGAACTTTTACTATAGTATCAATTATCGTTGGTAACATCGCAATTAAAAGTGGCAAGGCGGTTGAAATTCCCTCTAATAACCCATTTAAAATTTGTAGCCCTGCATCCCATATTAATGGTAAATTTGTAACAAATGTATTAACTAAATCCATTATGCATTTTACTGCAAGTGGTATTAATGTAGGCAATGCCTCTGCTATACCTAATGCAAGATTTACTATAATTTTCAAACCCATATCTAATAATTGTGGTAACAAAGTTAAAAAAGCAGTTGTCAAACTTGTTATTATGTTTACTGCTGCGGTTGTTATCGCTGGTAAATTTTGTTGTATTCCATTAATTAAAGTTTCTATTACTTGTATAGCCATAGTTAGTAGCGTTGGTAAAGCTTGTAGTAACCCACTTCCAAGAGATGATACAATTTTCATTCCAGCATCTATCATTCCAGGCAATATTGACATTATCAACCCTGGTACTTTTTCCATAATTGGAGGTAGCAATTTTTCTATTAATTTCCCAACACCATTTATAGCAATCTCAATTCTAGGAATCAGATTTTCTCCAAGTGCACCAACCGAAGTTACTAGATTATCTACTAACGTATCAAAATTAGCATTATCATCAGCCATACCTATTAACAAGTTAGTCCATGCGGATTTAGTCATGCTCAAACTACCTTCAATAGTAGATGCAGCTTCTTTTGCAGTAGTCCCAGTTATACCAGTTTCAGTCTGAATCGCATGAATGGCTTTAATAACATCACTAAAATTATTCATGTCATATTTAATACCGGTAAGTTTTGTTGCATCAACAAGGAGCCTTTGCATTTCTGTTTTTGTACCACCATACATTGTATTCGACATAGTTTGTTAATTTATGCCCGTTCTCTTACGAACTGCTATATATTTCTATATAGATTAGACTATCTCTTGAACTTATTACTAAGTTCCCCCGCGCTTCCATACACTTGTATGTACTCTACTCCATTAAAAAAAGCACCTATAATAAGATGCTTCTTTCTGTTTCGATAGTCGTTACAGTTTATTGAATTGTTATTCGTTCACTATTGGAATATCAAGTAACAATTCAATCTTACCACGGTATTGTCTTCAACTTTACTTGTTAAGAGTTTCACCGTTTTCACGAGGTTTATACTGAGCTATTTTTAGGTTAACCCAGTTTTAAGTTATCTAACCAAATATACCCTTGGTTTCCCAATATTTAAAAAGAACTCACGATTATTCATAAGTTCTCAGGGTTTAGACTATATCTTCAACTTTTTCCAAAATCCAGCCCTTTTTGTTACGTCTTGTATATCTATGACCATAACTTATTTCACTATCTGAACATTTAAAATATTCAGCAGTTTTTTGCCTGGATTCAAAAACAAGTTCGCTACCATCAAGATGTGTTGCTTTAATTTCTTTTTGCCTATTTTTTATCCTTGACTTATAGCCAAATGCTAGGCAATTTTCAGACGGTGTTACCCACCTAAGATTATCTATGTCATTGTTAGAACGGTTTCCATCTACATGGTCAACCCAGCATTTTTCATCGCTATTGACTTCTATAAATGCTTCTGCTACAAGTCTGTGTACATGTTTTGATATAGTTATTCTACTATATCCATCATTTTTACTTAGTACCATAATTTGACCTGTACTGTCTTTTCTAACTCTGCCTTTATTGCTTACCGAATATTCTGGCAAGTCTTTTATTTCTCTCCACATCTCCATGATAAACCTCCTGTTTTTTTAAAAGTTGGTGCGCGCTTCCAATATCGTATCAATAGATATTGTACTCGGTGACGAACCGATAGTCGTTTGACTTTCTAAATATATTATATCACAATTTTACATGTTATGCAACATTAATTGTGATATAATGGTTAGCTTAGCACAAGATAGCCATGCACTTTCGTGTTTAGGTTTCCCTTGTTAGCAATGTCATCTCAACAACCATTTCCTATTGTATTTTGACATCACACCTCTGATAGAGTTCACGCACGCTTACTATATAATCACTTATATAGCAGACATTAGATTTATCGTATAATTTTGCTTTGCAAATCCCTGATATGCATTTTGTATATTTTCCATACCTGTGCCCATCTTATTTGCATTATCCGCCATGTCGGTAACAGCCATATTTCCTATTTCAGCCGCTTTTTTTGTATCTCCACCAAGTCCTTGCAATAGTGAGGCCGAAAATCCTGTAATGGTGCTCATATACTCGTTTGAAGACATTCCAGCTGTCTTATATGCATTATCTGCATACTTCATCACTTTGTCGCTACTACTTTTAAATAACGTTTCAACTCCACCCGTTAGCTGCTCATATTCAGCATATTGTTCTATAGATGCTTTAATCAATCCACCCACAGCAACCGTGGCTATTCCTATTGCTGCACCCATTACCTTACCAGCAGTGGCTATGCCACTTAACCCAGTCTTGGCAAGACTACCTAATTTTCCTACGCCCTTTTCGGCGCCACTATTATCAATTTCTGTGTCAATTATAATGTGTCCATCTGAAATTGTTCTCACCTCCTTTCTTAAAAAAACAAAATAAAAAAGTGCCTACATTTCTGTAAGTACTTTATTTGTATAAATATATTTTAAATTTTCCATTTGTAACCACAGTTTTGACATAATGCTACAGTTTCATTTTTAAATTTTATATTCCCAGACCTTTTTCTTTTTCCAACCAATAACCATAAACCACCGGTGCAAAAAATTAAGCAAAATCTTCCAATAGCCCAAAGACATCCCATATTCCTATTTTTAGTTTTACCTGATGCTTGCTCTAATATTGTATTCACATTTTCACTTTTGCATTTAGGACACTGCATATAATAACCCCCTATACAATTTGTATTAATTATTGCATATACAGGATAACTTTACAATAGTTTGGATAAATCTTCACCATTAATTAATGCATCTTGGATACTCTCAAGCTTTTCTATTTCATCTTTGCTTGCATGACTTTGTATTTTATATAAATCTTTCATTTTTTTATAATATGCTTTTTGTTCTTTATCCTTAATTTTACTTAAATCCATAGAACGATAGCCCATTATTTTCACTATTTCATTATCTTCTTTTAGAGATTTAAATAATGCTTTAAATTTCCACCAATGCAAATCCGCATCTTGTAGATCAATACCATACTGGTCTAAAAATGCGCTATAGATATAATCATCATCAAAATCAAAATCATAAATTTGTGTGCTCTTGCCCTTACCACTTTTATTTGATTTAATTATATCTTTACCGCATCTATAAAACCAAAGTAACTGCTCCATAGCTAAATTAATATTGTCAGGTATTATAGGATAATAAAGCAATAAAGCCTGTTCTATTTTCTGTTTATCATCTAAATCATTATCACCCATCATTAATTCAAAAATAGCGCTATTTCTAAAGTTTGAATTAATATCGTATTCTATGCCATCTATTTCAACAACTAAAGGTAAAATATCTATGAGGATATTCATTATTTTTTAGCACGTTTTTGTGCCCTATTTGGAGAGTACTTGTTAGCAAGTTTTTGAACTTCTTCTTTTTTAGAATTAGCTACTGTAATTAATTCTTCAAAAGCTTTTAAACAAGTTAATAAATTAACCTTATCTCCAAATATTTTTTTATCAGTACCCTCACCGAACAAAATATTAAAAACGTTAAAAATAGCAGTACATTGCATTCTTATTGCGGCAGAACCTTTCATGCCCTCAACTTTTTCAGCAATTCCTTCTATAGTTTCTAATGCACCCTCATATTTTTCAGCTACATCAGCATCCAATATATCAATATCTTCCAATTCTACATTGTTAATTTTCATTCAAAACTCCTCCTATACTACTTAAACTATTGTCCATACACTGCCAAGAGTCGCGGTCATAGTTACTGCTACATCCATGAATGTAAATGATGTTGTATCCGCAGGTATACCTATAAATTTGCTATCTACTGTACTATAAGTAATTTCAGGTACTGAAATAGCCGATATAGCACCTGTTGCTATAT